>JBDTOZ010000750.1:0-4433 GCA_039932995.1 Acidobacteriota bacterium
GTGTCCATCATGCCGGGGGAGCGTGCAAGGACGACCGACACGACGGAGTCAGGGCAGGGTCGGATCAGGCAGGGTGGGGCGCGGGAGCCTCTGTGGAGCGGTGGACTTTAGTCCACCGGGCACTCGCGAGGCGCGTGCCGAAGCCGGGTGAGGCGCTCGGGATGGCCGTGCCGGGAGCCTCGTTCATTAATGCCGCCGCGACGGCAGAGGGGAAGTGTCTCGCAAGAGCCTGGCAGGCTAAAGCCTACCGCTCCACAGACACGCCTCCCTCCCGACACGGGCGTGATCCCGCTACGCTCCCGCCAACCGCCAACCGCCAACCGCCAACCGAAAACGCTACGAATGGCAGCTATTCTTCGCCGCTTCCTCGATGTCCTTGCGCTCAGTGGTGCGTGAGGAAGGAACTTCGGCGATCGCCTTCTGGAACGTCGTCAGCGCTTCCGCACAGTTGCCGCGGGCGGCAAGGATGCGCGCCAGGGTGTCGAGCCGCATCCAAGCGTCCGGCGCCTGCGTGAGTGCGGCCTTGCGGGCGATCGGCTCGGCTTCGTCGACGCGTTTCTGTTCGAAGAGCAGCCATGCCAGATTGTTCAACGTGTCGGCCGCGTCGGGATCGAGGTCCAGTGCCTTGCGGAAGGCCTCCTCGGCGGGGCCGGGGCGACCGGCGCGCATTTCCGTGTTGCCGAGGTTCGTCCAGGCCAGGAGCGAGCGCGGATCCTTGTCCAGGATCTCGCGGTAGGCCTGGGCGGCCAGGGCCAGCTTCCCCTGTTCTTCGAACTGCACCGCGGCGCGGAGAGCCTTGGCGTTCGGATCGGCGGGACGGATGACCACGGTGGCGTGCTTGGTCGGGCCCCAGGCAGATTCGAGTCGCTCGAGGTGTGCCCAGCGCGCCTTACCGTCGCCGAACTGCGTGCGGTAAAGATTGCGCTCGGTGTCGTGGCCGTCGATGACGATGTAGTGGAAAAAGTCGTAGCTCTTGCCGGGCGCTTGAACGACCTGGAGCATGAGGATCACCGGCCGGCCGTCGCGGAGCTCCGCGTCGATGAGACCGGCGTCGCCGGTGACGAGGCTGGCGTCGAAGCCGCGCTCGCGGGCGGCCAGCACCAGATCGATGGACATGACCCCGCCGCGGGTCTTGGGCAGCTTCGCGTCCCACTCGGCCATGGTCGTGGGATCGCCGTAGTGCTGCAGCACGGACGACAGTGCGCCGGCGCCACAGGACTTGATGTCCCACTTCTGCCGCGGCACGTCGTCGATGACGTTGGCCGATGCCGTCGGCGCGGCCGACCGAGGCGTCCAGTAGACGCACGAGGTCATGAAAATCAGGCAGGGAAGGAAGAGCAGGAAGCGGCAGGGAGTGCGAATGCTGGAGTGCTGAGTCACGACGTTCCGATCGAGCGGCGCAGCTTGCGGGACTGAGTCCCGGGCAATGAAACGGGCGAGCGCATGACGCGCTCGCCCGTTCCCCCCGAAGCTTTTCTCGCGCCGGGGGTCTCGCATCATCCCAAGGCAACCACGAGGATCAGAGCGGCCAGCGCGCCGATGCCGATCCAGATCCACTCCTGGCGGGTGAGGCCGGCAGCCTGGAGCTGATCGAGGTTCTGCGAAAGCTGGTGCAGGTCCTGCGGCGACATCTTCTCGAGACGGCTGTTCACCTCATCCTGGGTGAAGCCGTTGGCCGTGAGAACAGCCGCCACCTCATCGCTGGCCGCAACTTCGCGGACGAGCGTGAGATCGGCATCACGGGAGTCGATACTCTGGTTGGCTGCCGTCTTCGACGGAACCGGACCGGCGAACGCAGGGATCGCCGCACAGAGAAGCAGAGCCACCACGACAAAGAGAGCGGGTCTCGACTGGACACGAACAATCCTCCTTTTTCCTTAAATCCCGGCGCTACCTGCGGCAACGCGCCGCACGGATAGCTTTCCTGGGAAGCTCGTCAGCATGACGCGTGCCTGATGAGGTGTTGCTGGGTTGCTGATTGCTGGTTGCTTGTGGTTTTCTGGCTTCGGCAGTCATCGGAGAATGTGAGGAATCCGTTCTCGGGCGAAAGAACCGCAGGCAACCAGCGACCAGCAACCAGCAACCGTCGGACGGTATACTCGCCTGCTCGGAACGAACCATGATCCGCTTCGAAGACATCCTCGACCGCATCGAGTCCTACAAGCCGGACTTCGACGAGGAACTGCTGCAGAAGGCGTACATTTTCTCGGCCCGCGAGCACATCGGCCAGGTGCGCAGCTCCGGTGAGCCGTACCTGATCCATCCGCTGAACGTCGCCTACATCCTCGCGGACATGCGACTGGATGAGACGTCCATCGCCGTCGGTCTGCTGCACGATGTCCTCGAGGATACGCTCACCACCAAAGAAACGCTGGTGGAGCTGTTCGGCGAACAGGTGGCCGAGCTCGTCGACGGCGTCACCAAGATCTCCCGCTATGCGTACGTCTCGAAAGAAGAGCAACAGGCCGAGACCTTTCGCAAGATGCTCCTGGCCATGGTCTCCGACCTGCGGGTCGTGCTGGTCAAGCTCGCGGACCGTCTGCACAACATGCGCACCCTGGAGTTTCTCCCCGAAGAGAAGCGGCTGGCGGTGGCCAAAGAGACGATGGAGATCTACGCGCCCATCGCCAACCGGCTGGGGATGGGACAGATCAAGGCCGAGCTCGAGGATCTCTCGTTCCGCTTCCTCCACGCGCGCGAATGGGAGGAACTGCACAAATCCGTCGACGAAAAAATTGCCGTGTCCGGCGTGGTCGTCGAACGCATCCGCGACACCCTGACCCTGAAGTTGAAGGAAAACGAGATCGAGGGTGGCGTCTACGGGCGCCTCAAATCGGTCTACTCCATCTGGTCGAAGCTGCGCCGCCAGGACATCGACATCGGGCAGCTCTACGACTACCTCGCCTTCCGGATCATCACCCCCAGCGTCAAAGACTGTTACGCGGCGCTGGGGATCATCCATCAGATGTGGCGGCCCGTCCCCGGACGGATCAAAGACTACATCGCCATGCCCAAGCCGAACTTCTACCAGTCGCTGCATACGACGGTGGTGGCCGAGAAGGGACAGCCGTTCGAGGTCCAGATCCGCACGCGGGAGATGGATCTCATCGCCGAGCAGGGAATCGCCGCGCACTGGAAATACAAGGAAGGACGCGTCGGCGCCCATCCGGACGACCAGAACTTCCTCTGGCTGCGGCAGGTCGTGGAGTGGCAGCACGAGATCAAGGACCCGCGGGTCTTTCTCAACTCCCTGAAGATCGACCTCTACCCGGACGAGGTCTACACCTTCACGCCCAAGGGCGACGTCTTCGCCTTCCCGCGCGGGGCTACGCCGCTCGACTTTGCGTTCCGCATCCACACCGACGTCGGCAGCCATTGCGTCGGTGCGCGGGTGAACGGGAAGCTCGTGCAGTTGCGCACGCAGCTCAAGAACGGCGACATCGTGGAGATCGTCACCAGTCCCACGCAGACCCCCAGCCGTGAGTGGATCAACATGGTGGCCACCTCGCGGGCCAAGCACAAGATCCGGCACTGGCTGAACCTCGAGCAGAAACACCGCTCCATCGAACTGGGACGGAAGCTCATCGAGCGCGAGGCCAAGCGGTACAAGGTGCAGTGGCGGAAGCTGGTGGCCGAGAACGCGCTGGACGGCGTGCTCTCCGAGCACGGCCTGCCGCGCCTGGACGACCTCTACGCCGATGTCGGCTACGGCAAGATCGCGGCGCGCTCCCTGGTGGAGCGCTTCGTCACCGACGAGCAGAAAGAAAAAGGACCTGCCTCCGAGCAGACCGGCGTCATCGGCCAGGCCGTCCGCAAGATCTTCCCCTTCTCCTCTTCCGCCACGATCAAGGTCAAAGGCTACGACGACCTGCTCACCTACCTGGCCAAGTGCTGCAATCCGCTTCCCGGGGAGCCCATCGTCGGCTACGTGACGCGGGGCAAGGGCGTAGCCGTACACAGCAAGAATTGCCCGAACGTGAAGAACCTCATGTTCAACGCCGATCGGGAGATCGGTGTGGAGTGGGCGGATCAGCGCCAGTCGCAGTTCTACGTCGAGCTGGAGATCCTCATGGAAGACCGGCAGGGCATCCTGGCCCGGGCCATCTCCACCATCGCCAACCTGAAGACCAACATCCGCCAGATGGAGACGCGCACGGGCGAGGGGAAAGCGACCACGGAGCTCGTCCTCGAGATCGCCGACCTCAAACACCTCGAGAAAGTGATCCGCTCCCTCAGCAGCGTGGACGGCGTGCTCCGCGTGGACCGCAAGTACAACATCCGCCACGCCACGGCGTAGTCGGCAATTTCCACGGAGCCCGCGCTACTGAATGAGGTGAGCGGGCATTCCTGCCCGCCTTGCTCCGGCGCGATGCCTACCTCGGTCGTCTGAACCTTCGCGGCAGGAAGACGCGCGAAGGCGCGTCGAACAATGT
>JBDTOZ010000751.1:0-5146 GCA_039932995.1 Acidobacteriota bacterium
TGTGGTGAACGCGTTCATCCCACCTCGCCCGCGTAGACGTTGAAGCGTTCGTCGCGGACGAAGCCGAGGAGGGTCAGGCCGAAGTCGCGGGCCAGTTCCACGGCCAGGGACGAGGGCGCGCCGACGGCGGCCAGGACGGGGATGCGGGCCACGATGGCTTTCTGCACGATCTCGAAGCTGGTCCGGCCGCTGACGACGAGGATGCGCTCGTGTAGCGGCAAGCCTTCGCGGAAGAACGAGCCGATGACCTTGTCGACGGCATTGTGGCGGCCGACGTCTTCCCGCACGCGCAGCAGTTCTCCGTCCGCGGAGAAGATGCCGGCCGCGTGGATGCCGCCCGTGACGTCGAAGGCGGTCTGTTGCGCGCGCATCAGCGCCGGAAGGGAATGCACGATCTCGCGGGAAACGCGCAGGGGCGCGTCGATGGGGGAGGTCTGCACGCGGAGCGCGTCGATGGACGTTTTGCCGCACACGCCGCAGGACGAAGTCGAGTAGAAGTGACGCTGCAGCCTCTGCAGGTCCGAGCGAACACCCTGGCGGAGGGAGACCCGGACCACGTTCGGTGAGCCCCAGTGACGATAGGACTCGACGTCGTCCGCGCGCGCAAGGATCGCTTCGCTGAAGAGGAATCCGGCCGCGAGATCGAAGTCCTGGCCTGGCGTGCGCAGCGTGATCGAGACCGGCTTCTCGCCGACGCGGATCTCCAGCGGCTCCTCGATGGCCAGCAGGTCGTCCACGATCGTCGTGCCGGCGGGGTCGATGCGTAGAATGCGTGTCATGGGTAGGGGAAGTGCCGGCCGCGAACCCTCCTTCTGCGAAGGGAGCCAGATCATGAAGCGTATCGCAGGATCGATCCTCGTCCTCTCTCTGTTCGTGTCCGTGGGGAGCGCCGCCCAGTATGTGCGGATCAGCGCCTCCGAGTTTGCGCAGAGCCCCGCGCGCGTGGCCGCGCTGAAAAAGGCCGTGAAGACGATGCGCGCGCGCGACACCGCTTCCAAGACCTCCGCCACGTACCGGACCAGTTGGCAGTACTGGGCGGCCACGCACGGCTACTTCGGCACCGGGCCCAACTCGTCAGGGAGCGCCGCGGCCTTCAAGGCGCAGGCACCCTCCATTTGCGCCGGACTGCCCCCCGCGCAACTGACCGTCTGCAAGAGCTATTACGCGCACGTCGTCAGTCTGACCCTGCCCAACGACGGCGGCATCACCAGCAAGGTCTGGGGCACGTGCCAGCACTCCGATGCCGGTCCGCCCAACAACAACATGCAGTTCTTCACCTGGCACCGGATGTACCTCAAGTATTACGAGCGGGTGCTGCGCAAGGCCTCAGGGGATCCGAACTTCACGCTGCCCTACTGGAACTACTACGACGAGATGGGACCGGGCGGCAACGGGATCGCGTTACCGGCGCTCGTGCGCGGCACGACCACGGCTTCGCTCTATGACAAGTTCCGGACGCCGGGACTGAACACGAACACCAACGCCATCGACGAAGCGTGGGCCAGCAACGAACAGGCCTTCGACTTCAACGACTTCCAGAACTTCTCGTACGCACTCGAGCAGCAGCCGCACGGCATGATGCACTGCGGCGCAGGCTTCGGCTGCCAGGCGCCGGACATGGGCATCGTTCCCGTGGCCGGTCTCGATCCCGTCTTCTACATGCACCATGCAAACATCGACCGGCTCTTCCAGTGCTGGCTGGTGCGCAAGGCCCACGGCGCGCCGATCACGCTGGCCTGGGCGAAGGCCAATCTGGGCATGCCCCAGTCGTGGTTCGATCAGCGCTGGTTCTTCGTGGACGAGAACGGCGCGTCGGTCTCGATGACCGTGGCCGAGCTCTTTCAGCCGGGCGGGATCGACTACACGTACGAGCAGACCACCGACTGCGTGCAGCCTCCTCCGGCCGCGGCCCCGGAAGCTCCGATGGTGGAAGCGGTGGCCGCGCCGCGCCGGACGGCGGTGAGCAGCGGAGCCATCTCGCTGCGGGGCAAGTCGCAGTCGGTGCCGCTGGCGCCGAGCACGCTCGAAGGGCCGGAGCCCGAGCTGCCGTCCGCCATTCACGTGGAGCCGGGTCGCAGCGTGCTGGTCATCTCCGGCGTGGAGATCGAAGGCAACCCGGCCGTGACGTACAACATCTACATCGCCCGCAACGACGCGCCGGAAAACCGCGTCTACATCGCCACGCTGAACTACTTCAACGTGTTGACCAAGCATCACCCCGGTCACGCGGGAGTGCGCGGTCACGACCTGCTTTTCTACGACGTCACGTCCGAGTTGGCCAAGCTCGGGAACCCCAGTGAGTCGGAAGTGGCGGTGACGTTCGAGCCGTCCAGCGGCTCCAATGAAGCGCCGAACGTCACCGCGTCGGCAGGAACGGTCACGGTGCGCTCGATCCGCATTCAAACGGCGAAGGCGAACTGACGCCTCGCGAGCGTGGGAGGGCGGCTTCGGACGATTCCGCGGCCGCACTCCACGCCACGCGGTTGGCTATTGCGTGCTCTTCGCCCCGGCGATCTTCACCGTCACCGCGGTCTTGCTGTCATCGGCCAGGTGCACCGAAACGCGCGTGCCGGTGGCCAGGTCCGTGCGGCTCGCGGTCTGGCCGCCCATCTCGTAGCGAGTGGCGTCGGTGAGGAGGACCGTCATTTCACTGCCGTCGGCCTTCGCAACCACGAGCTGCCCGGTCTGGACGGATTTCACGGTGCCCAGCAGGCTATGCACGTGTCCGTTATGGGCGAATGCCGAGAACGCCAGGAGCAGCAGCAGAGAGGGGACGAGGATTCTTCGGATCATTGCGTGGTGAAACGCAGGGAAGGGACGATCTCTTTCCTCACGTCTGCCGGAACAGAGCGCTGCCGCCCGTCGTTCTGCTCCCGTGACCATGAAGATCGCCACTTTGGCTCTTGCCCTTGCGCTGGCCGCGTTCGCCTCGGCGCAGACGTTCGTCTGCGAGTTCGACGTGGCCGGCCTGACCTGCGATGCCTGTGAGACGACGGCCAGGGAGGCCTTGCAGAAAATCCCCGGTGTGACGAAGGCCGAGGTCGTCTACGCGACGCGGCGCGCTCGCGTCGAGGCCAGTCGCAACGTCAGCGCCGACGAGATCCGACGTGCCCTCGGCACCCTCGGCTTCGAGGCCCACTTCGCCGGCGATCCCGCCGCGGTCACGCCCCTCAGCGCTGATGAGCGCGCCGGTCTCGACATTCGCGTGGCGTCGAGCGGCGAGGCCTTTGACGTGCGCAAGCAACTGGCCGCCGGCAAGTACACCGTCATCGATTTCTGGGCCGAATGGTGCGGGCCGTGCCACGTGCTGACGCCGAAGATCGAACGGCTGGTGCAGCAGAATCCGAATGTGGCGTTGCGCACCGTCGATCTGAAGCAGTGGGACTCGGGCGCGGCCAAGCAGGCCACCAAGGACTTCAAGATTCCGGGCCTGCCGTACGTCCGCGTGTATGGACCGGACGGGAAGTTCGTCGGCGAGGTCACCGGCAACGACATCGAGAAGATCAAGGCGCTCGTCGGCGGGTCGCGCTGAAATGAGACGCATCGCCTTCCTGCTCCTCCTGCTGATCGGGTTTCCGGCCATCGGCCAGACGTGACCCGCCTGAAGCAATCCTGCGATCCCGCGTGGCGGCGATCGTGGGTTGGAGCCCGGGTCGGCTCCAGGAACATTACGGTTCTCGCTGACGACGCTCTACGGAAGCGATTTCGAAGGCAGTCATGATTCGACGAGTGGCGCGCTCGCCGATGGCCAGCCCGTCGAGGTGCCGCTCTACCGGCACCAGGTGTCGCTGGACTTCACGCGTGTCGAATTGGGTCTGCAGTACACGCTGAGCCCCCAGTGGGATCTGCTCGCGCGCATTCCGTGGGAGCAGAAGGCACAGCACGCCGGCATCACGTTCGTCGATCCGGCCACGCCCGACGAACGCACGGCCATGCAGCGGGACGTCGATCTCCATCACCGGAGCGTGACCCTCCGCGGTCCAGGCGACTTGATGCTATTGGGGCGAAGACGCTGGTCCGGACTGACCTTGTCGGCAGGTGTGACCGTGCCCACCGGCCGGACCATCGATAATCCCTACCTGGCCGGCGATCGGGGAGAGCAGCACGTACACATTCAGTTCGGCAGCGGGACCGTCGATCCATTGCTCGAGGCTTCGTACACCCGGCCCGTGCGCGAGCATGTCGACGCCGGTGCGTATTTCTCGACGCGCTATCCGCTGTATGAGAACCGCCGCACGTTCCGCGCCGCGCCCGACGCGACGTTGGGCCTGCACACGTCGTGGCGTGCCACCGAGAGGGTCAGGCTCCGCGCCGAGGGGGCGGTCTTCGCACAGGGGTATGGCGAATGGGACGGCGTGCGCGACGAGAACACGGGTCTCCTGGCCACGAGCATCTCCGCCGGGACGACGGTTCGCTGGGGCAGCACGGCCCTCAGCGTGGATGTCCGCTATCCGCTCTCGCAACGCACGCTGACCGAGGGAGATGCGTTTACGCAGGGACCGACCTTCGTGGTGAGCGTGAGCGGCGCCTTGCGATGACGGGCGTTTCTTTTCGCACGGCGAGGGTTTTCTGCTTTAACGTTCCGGTGTGGCGCGATTTCTCTGGATCTGCCTGGGCGGTGCGGCCGGAACGGGAGCGCGCTATCTGGTCTCTCTCTGGGCCGCGGGCGCATTCGGCACGAACTTTCCGATCGGGACCTTGCTGGTGAACGTCATCGGATCCTTCCTCCTGACCTTCGTCATGTACGTGGCGGGGACGACCGGGGTGATGGGGGAGGATCTCCGTCTGGCGCTGACCGCCGGCGTGTTCGGTGGATTCACGACCTACTCGACGTTCAACTACGAAACGACGCAACTGTTTCGGACCGGAGCCTGGGCCACCGGATCCCTCAATCTCGCCGTGACGGTGCTGGGCTGCCTCCTCTCCGGGCTGGCCGGCTTCGCGTTGGCTCGCCTGGTTGTGGGACGCTAGCCGGCACGGCCGGCAGGTCACGTCTTCTCGTCTTCACGTCTTCTCTCTTCGAGTCGTCTCGTCTTCAAGTCGTCGAGTCGCCAAGTCTTCGAGTCGTCGAGTCTCACAGTCTCACAGTCTCATAGGCGCACATGCCTCGAGCCTCTATGAGACTGTGAGCCTATGAGCCTATGAG
>JBDTOZ010000752.1:0-2735 GCA_039932995.1 Acidobacteriota bacterium
CACCCGCTATCATTCGCCGCGATGACCGACATCCTGCTCGTTCCCCGTGCCGTGCTCGATATGGAGGAGCCATGGAGCACGCCGTCGGTCTGTTCGCCGGTGCGGCTGCGAAGGGCAGGCGACGCCTCGGTGCCCCGGCTGTCGACGAGTGTGGCGGTCTGGTATGACGCCGAGGCCTTGTCCATTCTCTTCTCGTCGGCGGACGACGCCATCCGGGCCACGTACTTTCATCACGACGACCCGTTGTACGAAGACGACGTGGTGGAGATGTTCATCGCGCCGGAGCGGCTCACGCGCTATTACGAGCTGGAGGTCAGTCCGAACGGAGCGGTCTTCGATGCCACGGTGGATTCTCCGGACCGCTCGCGGACGACGATGGACGTCGACCGAGCCTGGGACTGCGAGGGATTGGTCGTGGCCATCCGCAAGAACGTCGAGTCGAGCGGCCTCATGACCCTGGACACGTTGGTGCGCATTCCGTTCGCCTCGCTGGGACGGTCAACTCCCGGCGATGGGGAGAGCTGGCGGGCGAATTTTTACCGGATCGATCGCCATGCCGAGGAGGGAGACGAGTTCAGTGCCTGGCAGCCGACGCGGAAGGACCCGCCTGACTTCCACGTGCCGGACCTCTTCGGTGTGCTGAGGTTCGTCGGTTGAGGGCGGCCTGTTGCTTGCACTCGGCCCGACTCATGCGACGGACCCTCCTCCCGATCCTCGGATTTTTCCTCATCTCCCTCACCCCGGCCGCCTTAGCCGACACCGGCGATGCCGGCATGTGGGGACAGCGCGGCTTCACCAGGAGCTTCGCCGCTGAGGGTAACTTCCTCTACACCGCCGACGGGCGAGGCGTGTCCGCGTTTGACGTATCGCATCCCGAAGGCGTCCGTCGCCTGGACGTCGAATGGAGCGACGACGAAACCTTCGACCTGGCGCTCATGGGCACCTCCGACCTCGTGGTGGCCACGAGTGAGGGTGTGGAGCGCTTCGCCGTCGCGGCCGACGGCACGCTGCAGCGTCTCGGCTCGGTGATCAGCACGACGCCGATCTCGCACATCGCCGCGACTCCGCTCCATGCCGCCGCCGTGTCGGGCAAGACCGTCACCATTTACGAGCGCGACGCGAGCGGCGGGCTGTCGTCCGTGCGCACACACACCTTCAACAATCCGGTCACGGCCATCACCGCCTCGGGCGAGTTTCTCTTCGTGGCCGTCGACCGCCAGCCGCTCTATGTGTTCTCTCCCGCGGACGCGGAGCCGGTGGCGCTGGTGGCGGGAGCCGATGCCGTGGACATGGCCGTGGCGAACGGGATTCTCTGGACCGTCTCCGACTCGGACGGACTGACGGCCATCGACGTCTCCGATCCCGCGGATCCCAAGGTCCTCACCTCGGTGGGCCGCAACGAACTTCACCCGAACGGCGTGGCCGCGGCGGGGACGCGCGTCTACGCCTTCGAGGCACCGGACCGCCTGCTCGTCTTCGACGCCACGACGCCGGAGGCGCCGCAGCTCGTGACCACGCTCCAGGAGTGGGTCAACGTCATCGGAGCCAGTGGCACGCGCCTCTTTCTCGCGGGAGCGGTCGTGGAGAGCTCCGGGCTGGCCTTCGATCCGGGCCTCATTCCGCGCGAGACTGGCAAGCCGGTGCGCATCTTCGAGATGACCACCCTGGCCACGCCGGTCCTGGCGGGGGAATTCACCGATACCGCGGGGCCGGTCAGCGGAGCCTGGACGGATGGCTCGGTGGCCTACGTCGTCGATCCTCCGTACCTGCGCGTGCTGGACGTCTCCACGACCAGTGAGCCGCGCGAAGTGACGCGACTGACCATTCCCAACATCCAGGACCGCGTTCGCGTGAAGAACGGGCTGGCCATTTTGTATGGCCGCGCGTTCATCAATCTCATCGACGTCTCGGTCCCGTTGCAGCCGCGCTATCTGGGCACGTGGGATGCGCGCGGTCATCCGCCCAGCGGCGCGGCCATCCTGAAGCGCCGGGTCATCGAAGCGAATGAGCACAGCGGCCTGCACATCGTGGACATCGACGACCCGTCCAACGCCCTGCAGATCGGCGGCCGCAAATGGCATTACCACGACGTCGCCGCGAGCGACGACGCGGCCTATGCGCTGCTCAAAGGCGACCTGCTGATCATCGAGATCGCGGATGAACGGACCGTCGTGGAGCGGGATCACATCTTCGTCCTATACGAGCAGGTCGACACCGTGCCTCCGAACGCTTCGCAGCCGAGCCTGCTGCTGCTGGGCGGAGGGGAGGGTCTCCGTCTCTATTCGCTGGAGGACCGCTTTCATCCGGCCGAGCTCGACTTCCTGCCGACCACGGGGCTGGGGGTGTTTGCCACCGGGCAAAACAGCGCCTACGTGGCCCGCAACGGGCGCCTCGAGCTGGTGAGCCTCGACGGAGGGCAGATCGCTCTCAGCGCCACGGACGACCGGGTCACCTCGCCCATGCAGATGTCCATCGCGGGAGAAAAGATCGTCGTCGCGGACCGCTACTCGGTGAGGGTCTACGGTCCCGACACGGCCCCGCCGCCCCCCGCGCCGGCGCGCCGGAGGTCGGTGAGGCCCTGATTCGGGGTTGGCGGTTGCCGGTTGGCGGTTGGCGGGGGAACGCCGCGGTTGCATGTCGCCGCGCCGACGCAGGACTCGTTGCCTTCCCTCCCGCGCCTGATACAACCGCCAACCGCCAACCGCCAACCGCCAACCGCCAACCGCCAACCGCCA
>JBDTOZ010000753.1:0-1502 GCA_039932995.1 Acidobacteriota bacterium
TTGTTAATCCGGTGGTCGGAGGTTCGAGCCCTCCCGCCACAGCCAAATTCTCATTCCGGAAGATCGGCGTAGAGGAGTGACAGGTCGAGTGTTGCGCCTGACTCGAGCATCACTGTGCCCTCCCGCACGTCGCGGTACTCCCAGGTGCCTGATGGGTGGCGGCGGTAGATCTCGACCCTCGGCTCCTGGCTGACGAGGACGTACTCCCGGAGCGAAGAGATGCGCTGATAGTCGCGCCACTTGTCGCCGCGGTCGACTTCTTCCGTGGACGGGGAAAGGACCTCCACGAGGAGCGTGGGATTGGTGATGGTTGTGCCTTTCGTGTCGGCGGGGTCGCGTTCGGGAGGGCCGCAGACCAGGGCTGCGTCCGGATAGGCCGCGCGGCCGGTGGCGAGGACGCGCAGGCGCATGTCCGATTGAAAGGCGATGCAGCCGGGACGGCGGGCAGCCTCCAAGGCACCGCTGATCCTGGATGCGAGAGCGCTGTGTCTCAGCGAGCCTCCCGCC
This sequence comes from Acidobacteriota bacterium, assembly GCA_039932995.1. GTDB lineage: Bacteria > Acidobacteriota > Thermoanaerobaculia > Gp7-AA8 > Gp7-AA8 > QHVT01. The sequence goes on from JBDTOZ010000753.1 coordinate 508, forward strand.
ATTGCGTAGATCTCGCCCGCGAAGAACTCGTGCTTCGTTTCGCTGTCGCCCTCGAACGAGAGGTACTCCTCGTACGTGTAGCGGTGACGCGATTGCGGGACCGCGGTCATCGTGCGCTCAGCATACTCCACGCAGACGCGCGGCGGATCGCACATCCCTTCCATCCACTCTGGCGACAAGGCCGGCGCGCTGCGCTTCACGCGGGACGCGAGCGGTACGCCGTTGTTCGAGCGCCTGTCATTCCGTGGTACCCGACCCATATGTGCATTTGCCGAGCAGCCAATTTGTTAATCCGGTGGTCGGAGGTTCGAGCCCTCCCGCCACAGCCAATTCCCTTTCAGAGACTTAGCAGCGGCCTGACGCGCCCAATCGAAGGTGTGCGCGAGATGCAAGTCGCTATTTTCCAGAGCCTCTCTTCCTTGTTATGGCGGGATCTCGATGCTCTGATGTTCGTTTGTCGCGCGACGAGTGTTTGCTGAGGCCCGACGATCAAGACGTGACGCGACACTAGGCTGCATCGGGCATCTCCTTCCGCGCGCCGGCGCGTAACAGCGACATGGCCCGATCGGCGACGGTGCTCATGGGGTTCCGACTCTTGGTCAGAAACTCGGTCGGACCGAGGGTCAGGCGGGGCTGGTCGGCCGCACTGACTTCCGTGGCGGAATAGACCAGCAGCGGGACGTGATCGAGCACGTTGCTCTTTCGCATCCACGTCACCAGGGCGAATCCGTCGAGCTCGGGGAGGACCAGGTCCAGTACCACCAGAGCGGGCGTCAAGGCGCCGCAGGCCTCAACGGCCTCGACTCCGTTCGCCGCCCAGACCGTACGCATCCCCTGATTCTCGAGCGACGCGGCGATCACTCGGGCCAGGTCCTGATCGTCTTCCACGATCAGAACGAGCGGCGCTTCGCTGACCGCGGTGAGGGCCGCCGCGACATCCTGGTCGGTGAACGGCTTGCGCACCCACGCGGCGACGAAGTCACCGTACTCGTCGA
>JBDTOZ010000754.1:0-5711 GCA_039932995.1 Acidobacteriota bacterium
GACTCGAACCCACACGGCTTTGGGCCACTGGATCCTAAGTCCAGCGCGTCTGCCAGTTCCGCCACTTTCGCGGGGGTGGGAGTCTATCGGAAATACACGAAGAGGACCGCTGCCGGTCCTCTTCGACGGAAATCTCGGGCCTGGTGCCCCCACTAGGACTCGAACCTAGAACCAACAGATTAAGAGTCTGCTGCTCTACCAATTGAGCTATGGAGGCTTACAGCGGGGCGCTACAACAAACGGAGGCGCACGGTATTTCCGTTTGCGCGTCGTGTCAAGAAGCAGCAACTGGTTGCTGGTTGCTGGTTGCTGGTTGCTCGTTGCTCGTTGCTGGTTGCTGGTTGCTGGTTGCTGGTTGGTTGCTGTTGCCGGTTGCCGGTTGCTGGAGTGGAGTCCTCCCGCGCGGCACGACACCAGCAACCAGCAACCAGCAACTCAGCAACCCAGCAACACGAGGCGCGCCTACGAAGAGGAGGCCGGCTGCTCCCTGAGCAGAAACGCGGCCCGGCGCATGTAGCCCCAGGCGGAGAACAAGGTCATGAAGAGGGAGACCCGGAACAGGATCTCTGCGAACCGCACCAACCCGGGCGCAAACGCATTCGCGGCGATGACGACCGCGATGGTCACGGCCTGCAGGACGGTAGAGGCCTTGCCGGCCGGGGACGGCGGAAAGCGGCTGATGTTCACCCGCGTGTACATGAGGTAAGCGAACGCGCCGATCAGGAAGTCGCGGATGAAGACGGTGAAGGTCAGCCAGCCCGGGAACCCCAGCGCCGGTAGCCTGGATGCGAACGTGTAGAAGAGAAAGGCCGACACCATCAGGGTCTTGTCCGCCGCCGGATCGAGCAGCGCTCCCAACCGCGACCGCACGTTGAGCCGCCGCGCGATCATCCCATCCAGGATGTCCGTCACCGCCGCCGACAGGAAGATCGCGAACGCCGTGACGAACATCCGCTCGAACGACGCCCACAGGAAGCAGGGGACGAGGAAGAGCCGGAGGATGGTCAGGATGTTGGGGATGTGCTTCATGGCTGGCGGCTGGCGGTCGCTGGCCGCATTCCGAGGTTCACAGTCTCACAGTCTCATCGGGCCGAGCGGGGCCTATGAACCTGTGAGCCTATGCACCGATGAGACTCTCCCAAGGCCCAGCCGCCACTCGCCAGTCGCTCAAGTGGCGTCCTCCCGGAACTGCTCCAGCGCGCTCTTCTTCAGATAGATCGTCTTCCCTTCCGAGATCAGAAGGTTCTGCCGCATGAGGTCGTGGATCAGGCGCGAGACCGTCTCGCGGGAGGTACCGATCATGTTGGCCATGGCCTGATGCGTCGGTCGCGTCACGGCCACGTAGCCGTTGTCCAGCACCTTCCCCTGTTCGCGGGCCAGGTCGAGGAAGAAGCGCGCCAGACGTCCGTAGACGTCCATCGTGGCCAGGGACTCGATGCGGCTGGACGCACTGCGCAACCGGCGCGACAACTCCGCGAGCAGTTTGCGCGTCAGAGGAAAGTTCTCCGCCAGGATCTGCAGGAAGTCATTGCGCCAGATCGTGACCAGGTCCAGGGCCTCCGTGGCCACCACGGTGGCCGAACGAGGCTCGTCGTCGAGCAGGGCCATCTCCCCGAAAAAGTCGCCCGGACCGAGCAGCTTGAGAATGATCTCCTTCCCTTCGGGCGAGATCATCGTCACCTTCACCTGTCCCTCGCGGATCAGACAGAAGATGTCGCCGCTCTCGTCCGCGTAGAACACGACATCGTCCTTCGCATAGCGACGGCTCTTGGCCACCGCGGCGATCGCGGCCAGCTCGCGGTCGTCCAGATCGACGAACAAGGGGAACTTGCGAAAGAAGCTCGGTTGCATCAAGGGACGGAATTGTAACTGTTGTCGGGGCCGGGCGCTCGGTTCGCGTGCTCGGCCGTCCCACCGGGGCAAGGAGGAAGGATGAGTAGCTCCCCCCCTTCATCCTTCCGGTAGACTGGCGCGGCTTGGCCATCAAACGGATCATCCCCGTGTCTTCCGGCAAGGGCGGTGTCGGCAAGACCACCTTCGCGATCAACTTCGCGCTGGCGCTCTCGCGCCATGGCCGCACGATCCTGGTCGACCTCGACACCGGGACCTCGGCCATCCGCAACGCCATCGACGTCCCTATCCACAAGGACCTCTACCACTTCTTTCGTAAGAACGAGCCGCTCGCGGACTGCGTGACCACGCTCGACGACCGGATCGACCCCGAGGGGAAGTTCAAAGGGTTCGGGTTCATCGCCGGCCCCCTTCACCTGATCGACGAGATCACCAACTTCGGCGCGGCGCACAAGGCCCGGCTCATCGAGGCCATCAACTCGCTGCCCACCGACTTCGTGGTCCTGGACATGCGCGCCGGTCTCGACTCCAACGTGATCGACTTCCTCCCCTTCTCCAACTCGGGGATCCTCATCTTCACGCCGCACCTCCCCAGCGCCACCCTGGCGGCCTCGGACATCGTCAAGGCCATCCTCTTCCGCAAGCTGCGCTTGATCTTCAGCAGGGAATCGCCGTTCTTCGAGATCGTTCCCGACATCACGTTCTCATTCAAACTGATCAACGACCTCATCGATCAGGTCGAGGACGTCTACGACTCCTCCGTGCAGAACCTCGACGCCTTCGCGCTCGACCTGGCGCAGAGTCTCGGCGACCATCCCATCACGCGCACCGTGCAGACAACCATCGACGAGTTTCGCGTCCACTACGTGCTGAACCTGTTCAACGGCGTGGAGGACTCGTTCAACACCGCCGTCAGGCCTTTCCTGGACAACCTCACCAGCAACGTCTCCTCCCATTGCGGCGTCACCAACCTCGGCTGGATCACCCGCAGCGACGCCATCCACCAGGCAAACTGCAATCGCATCCCGGCCCTGCTCCTGCCCCACGAGCGCAAGAGGAAGCCGGCCCGGGCGGAAATGGACCTGAGAGCCCTGGTCGGGCTGGACCCCCTGCCGCGCAGCAAGAAGCCACCCCTGGCGGAGCTGAGAGGCTCGGCCCCGCGCGAAGCGCTCGACGATCACCTCTCCCGCCAACTGGCCACGTTGAAGACGATGTTCGAGCAGAAGAAGGACGACGACTACTATGCGAACTTCGACTACGTCACGCAACGGACCTTGTTCACCATGAAGAACCGCCGGGCCAGTGAGCTCGGCGACATTCGCGTCTACACCCCAAAGGAAATGCTCGCCTCGCTCTTCGCGAAGTCGAACGTTCCCACCACCATCGATTGGAGCGAACTGGAATGAAGATGAAGTTGCTGGTTGCCGGCTGTTCTTTGCTCACGACTCTCGCCGTCTCGGCCCAGGACCTGACCATGGTCAGCCGCATCCGAAACGAGGCTTTCCACAATTCGAAAGTGATGGAGTATGCCCAAGCGCTCACCGATACGATCGGCCCCCGCCTGACCGGCTCGCCGGACATGAAACGGGCCAATGAGTGGACCCGCGACGAGCTGGCCAAGATGGGGCTCGCCAACGCGCATCTGGAGCCCTTCAAGTTCGGGCGCGGCTGGACCAGCGACCATTACTCCGTGCGCATGCTCACCCCCCAGGTCGTGCAGCTCTATGGCCTTCCCAAGGCCTGGTCGCCCGCTACGAATGGCCCGGTGCGGGGCAAGGTGGTGAAGGTGAAGCTCGAGACCAAGGAAGACCTCGAGAAGAACAAAGGGAAGTTCGCCGGAGCGATCCTCATGATCGCCGACCCCCGGGAGATGAAAACGCAAGACAAGGCCGCGCTGGAGCGTTACGACGACGATGAGCTGGCCAAGCTCTCCGAGTACACGATCCCCGCGGCGCGCGATACGGAGCGCCAGGCCGGCTTCACGCGCCGCCGCGAGTTCCGCAAGCTCCTGGCGCAGTTCACGATCGACGAGAAGGTGCTGGCCGTGGTCGACACCGGCAACGGCGACGGCGGAGTGTTCCGCGTGCAGTCCTCCGGCACCTGGCGTGACGACGAGCCGCTGGGCGTCCCCTCGATCGGCCTGGCGCCGGAGCACTACGCCCGCATCGCCCGCCTGCTGGACGCGAAGAAGGACGTGGAGCTCGAGATCGACATCGCCGCCCGCTTCCACGATCAGGACCTCAACGCCTACAACACCGTGGCCGAGCTCCCCGGCAGCGACAAGAAGGGAGAAGTAGTGATGCTCGGCGCGCACCTCGACTCCTGGCACACCGGCACCGGCGCCACCGACAACGCCGCCGGCTCGGTGGTGATGATGGAAGCGATGCGCATCCTCAAGTCGCTGGGCGTAGCCCCGAAGCGCACCATCCGCATCGCCCTCTGGAGCGGCGAGGAGCAGGGACTGCTCGGTTCCCGCGCCTACGTCGAAGAGCACTTCGCCAAGCGCGATGAGCCGAAGGATCCCGAACAGGCCAAGCTGCCGGCCTTCGCCCGCACCACCGACAAGGGCGAGCTCAAGCTCAAGCCCGAGCACGCCAAGGTCTCGGCCTACTACAACGTCGACAACGGAACCGGAAAGATCCGAGGCATCTACGCCCAGGAGAACGCCGCCGTGGCTCCGCTCTTCACGGCCTGGCTGACCCCCTTCCACGACCTCGGCGCCACCACCGTGACCATGCGCAACACCGGCAGCACCGACCACGTCTCCTTCGACGACGCCGGCATCCCCGGCTTCCAGTTCATCCAGGACGAAGTCGAATACTCCACTCGCACGCATCACACCAACTGGGACACCTACGAGCGCCTCCAGCGCGAAGACCTCATGCAGGCCGCCGCCGTCGTGGCCTCGTTCGTCTGGGAGACCGCAAACCGGTCCGAGATGATGCCGCGCAAGCCGATGTAGCTCCGCGTCCGACGTGATTCAGGGAATCGGTTGTCCGAGCCAGCCACAAGAGGTTCGGACAACCGAGAGCCCGGCAAGCAATCCTCGCTACGCCCGGTAGGCTTCTCGCGTTCCGTCAACGCCCTCTGAGTCGTCGAGTCGCCGAGTCGCCGAGTCGTCGAGCGTCGAGTCGCAATGGCAGTCGTGCTGCTCCAGGGTGAACCACCATCGTGATTTCGGAGTGTTCTAATGAGACCAATCGGCTTTTCCACGGGCGCATTGGCGAAAGGTGATTTTGCACGTGGTCTGAATCTGCAGCGCGGCGTCGAGAGGATCGATGCGGTGGAACTTTCGGCGCTCCGCGATCATGAGCTGCCGACGCTGGTCGACGCGGTTCCGTCGCTCGACCTGGCTGCCTTCACATACGTGTCGTTCCATGCGCCCAGCAAGCTGCAGACACTCGACGAGCAGACGGTCTTCGAGCTACTGCTCCGGCTGCCGGAACCATGGCCGATCGTCGTCCATCCGGAGATCCTCCGCACTCCGTCGCTCTGGCGACGCCTGGGTGGCCGGCTCTGTATCGAGAACATGGACGTCCGAAAGACGGCAGGACGAACGCCCGGCGAACTGCGGGCCTTGTTCGAGGTCTATCCCGACGCAAGCTTCTGTCTCGACCTCGGCCACGCACGACAGATCGACCCGACCATGGCCTCGGCGCTTCAGATGCTCCGCGACCTAGGTGGCCGTCTGCGTCAATTGCACGTCAGCGACGTCGGCCCACGCGGCGAGCATCTCCCGCTCGGGGCGACGGCGCGGTCCTCGTTCGCGCACGTCGCGCATCGCGTCCCCGGCCACTGTCCGCTGATCATCGAGTCGATCATCCCTCCCGAAGCGATCGAGCGTGAGCTCGATGCGGTAT
>JBDTOZ010000755.1:0-3832 GCA_039932995.1 Acidobacteriota bacterium
CCTTCGCGGCCGCGTTGAGAATCGAATCTCGTTTTCCCCGGGCCGAGCCCGGGGCCATATTGTTCGACGCGCCTTCGCGCGTTACCGGTGGACCAAAGTCCGCGGCTCCACAGAACAAAGTCCACCGCGGGCAGGATGCCCGCGGCCCTTACCGGAGTGCCTTGGCGCGATGAGCCATGGGGCGCGGGCATCCTGCCCGGCGCACTTCCCGCGTTCCAATGGCCAAACTCCAGTGGAGCGGTGGACTTTAGTCCACCGGGCACTCGCGACGCGCGTGCCGAAGCCGGTGAGGCGCTCGGGACGGCCGTGCCGGGAGCCTCGTCCAGTGACGCCCGGCGGTGAGGCAAGAGCTGGTCAGCTGTTTGCGAGGGCAGGAGTCGTGGGAAACTTGCCCGGTCGCAAGGCCGGGGACCTAGCGTGAGGGCGGCGTCCCGCCAACTGAAAGGCGACGGGGAGGGAGAAAAATCATGTGCCGAAACATCAAGACCCTTTTCAACTTCGATCCTCCGGCCACCGAGGAAGAAGTGCGTGCCGCGTCGTTGCAGTTCGTGCGCAAGCTTTGCGGGTTCACCAAGCCGTCCAAAGCGAACGAGGTCTCCTTTCACTTCGCGGTGGAGCAGATCGCGGAGATCGCGGAAGCGCTCCTGGCCTCCCTGGTGACGACCGCCGAGCCGCACGACCGCGAGGTCGAAGCCGCCAGGGCGCGCGAGCGATCCGCGCAAAGGTTCGGGGCGCGCTGATCCTTGGTTCGAGTCGTCTTGGTTCGAGTCGCCTTGTTCGAGTCGTCGAGTCGTCGAGTCGCCGAGGGGAGTCTCACAGGACAGTCTCACAGTCTCATAGACGCCCGTGGGTACGCACCCTATGAGACTGTGAGGCTATGAACCTATGAGACTCCTCGTCGAATCGCCCGGACCGGGAACGGCGCGATCAGTATTCGACGAACACGTCGTCCGGGTAGCAGTAGAGCCAGCGCTCGCCGGGCTCGGAGGAGGCCACGACGGGATGTTTGGTGGCGTGGGCGTGTTTGGTGGCGTGGCGGTTGGGGGAGTTGTCGCAGCAGAGCGTCGCGCCGCACTCCTGGCAGGTGCGCAGGTGCACCCAGCGCGAGCCGATTTTCACGCACTCTTCGCATTCGTGACGCTGAGCGAGTTTGACGGTGTGGATGGCCTGAAGGTGGGGGCATGGACGGTCGGTCATCAGTCTCTCCTATTCGTGCAGGACGCGGTGGACGAACGAGATGGCGATCGAGCCTTCCCCGACGGCCGAGGCCACGCGCTTGATGCTTCCGGCGCGGACGTCGCCGATGGCGAAGACGCCGGGCAGACTCGTTTCGAGCAGGTGCGGCGCGCGTGCCATCGGCCATTGCGCCGCGGCCAGATCTTCGCGCGTGAGGTCGGGGCCGGTCTTGATGAAGCCTTTGGCGTCGACGGCGACGCAGCCTTCCAGCCACTGCGTGCCGGGGACTGCTCCGGTCATGAGGAAGAGGTGCTTGATGGGGCGCGTCGACGTTCCGTTCGCATCGCGCCAACTCACGCGCTCCAGAGTCTCGTCCCCTTCCAGCGCGACGATCTCCGTGCGCGTGCGCACGACGATGGCCGGATTCTGTTCGATGCGACGGATCAGGTAGCGGGACATGCTGTCGGTCAGCGAGTCCCCGCGCACGCAGATGTGGACACGCCGGGCCGTCTCCGCGAGGAACACGGCTGCCTGCCCTGCGGAGTTGCCTCCGCCCACCACCGCCACTTCCTCCCCCGCGCAGAACTGGGATTCGACGTGCGTGGCGCCGTAATAGACGCCCGTCCCTTCGTAGCGCGCGAGATTCTCGAGATCCAGCTTCCGGTACTGCGCGCCCGTGGCGATGATCACCGCGCGGGCCGCGACACGCGGGCCTCCGTCGATGACGATGGCGAAGGGTTTGCGGGCGCAGGCCAGTTCGGTGGCATGTTCGGCGATGACCACCTGCGCGCCGAACTTCTGCGCCTGGATGTAGGCGCGCCCGGCCAAGTCCTGGCCGGAGATTCCGGTGGGAAAGCCCAGGTAGTTCTCGATCTTCGAGCTGGAGCCGGCCTGTCCGCCGGGGGCGTTGGATTCGACGACTAGCACGTCCAAGCCCTCGGATGCGCCATAGACCGCGGCCGCCAGCCCGGCCGGGCCGGCACCGACGATGACCACGTCGCGCACGTGCTCGGAGTCGAGGGTCTCGTTGAAGCCGAGGCAGTCGGCGATGGCGCGGTTGCTGGGGTTGCGCAGGACCGTCACCCCGCGGCAGATGAGGACGGGGATGTCCGCGACGTCCACATGGAACTTGTCCAGCAGGACCTGCACGTCGGGATCGTTGTCGAGATCGATGTAGGCGTACGGATGGCCGTTGCGGGTCAGAAACTCCTTGATGCGATGCGTGCCGGCGGAGTGATTGGATCCCAGCAGCACCACGTCGCCGTGTCCGTGTGCGATCAGCTCCACGCGCCGGAGGATGAAGGCGCGCAGGAGGATCTCGCTCAACTCGCTGTCGGTCTGCACGATGTTCAGGAGCTGTCCGCGATCGAGCTCGATGAACTCGCCATCCTCGCCGGCTCGGGCCCACACGATGGTGGGCCGGCCGGAGAGCATCCCGGCCTCGCCGGTGAACTGCCCCGGGCCGTGCGTCACCAGAACCTCTTCCGTGCCACCGACGGTCATTCCCACCAGCACCGTGCCGCGGGCGATGACGAAGAAGCGGTCGTTGGGCGAGCCCACGTCGAACAACAGCTCGCCACTGCGGACGCGATGCAGCCGGCCATGGGCCGCGATGCGTGCGATCTGGGCCGGCGTCAGCGTCGGAAAGACGTGCTCGAGGCGCGAGGTGTAGACATGGGGCTCGAGGTGCGGAATCTGGCTCATGGTGGTTTCAGATCAGGAACGGCGTGAGTGTCGCAGCTTACCGCGACGCCCCGCATCCCGGGATGGGGGCATGGGTTGCCTACCCGATCGAGGGATGCTCTTGGGCGCCGCGTGGACTTAGCCAGCCGATGCGGGTATGCTGCGGATGTTGAGGAACTCTCCTCATCCTTCAGTGCGCCTGAACTAAGTCAGGCCTTTCTGAACCCACCTTCTTAGCTTCCATGGCTCCAACGGGATTCCTCCGGCTGCGCATCCGCGTCACCGAGGGGCCTCATCAGGGAGCTCGGCCGTATGCGGCTGAGGAGCATTGAATGAAACTGCACATCGGAAATCTCTCCAAGCAGGTCTCGGACGCGCAGCTCAAAGAGCTGATTGCACCGTTCGGCGCGACCACGTCCGTTGAAGTGGCGCGGGATCGTGGCGGCGAGTCCAAAGGGTTCGCCTTCGCGGAGTTCGGCGATGCCGAGCACGCCAAAGCAGCCATCACCGGCCTGGATGGCAAAGACGTCGACGGAAGCGTCCTCAAGGTCAGCGAGGCTCGCCCGCGCAAGACCGACGGATCCCTTCGCACCTGAACCCGCGCCGGCAATCTTGCTCGCGAGAGCCCGCGCGGCTCTCGCGAGTTTCTTCATGGCCCGCCTCGCGGGCCCATTCGAAAAGGGAGAAGAGTCATGACTAAAGCATCCAACGCCGTCGCCACCGCGGCGCCGGTGAAGAAGGCGGCAGTGAAAAAGGTGCGCGCCAAGAAGGCTCCGAAGGTGTCGGTGTCGGAGTTGAATGTGCGCAAAGCCGCCACGCGCCTTTTCGTCGCCAAGCTCGTCTCCACCGAGATCGCCTACATCCAGCGCGTCCTCGGCAACACCGCCACTCAGGATGCCCTCGACGAGAAAGTGCTCGCCGTCCGCCGCCTGCCGTGGTCGAGCATCGCCCTCCCGGACTAGCCGGCACGGCC
>JBDTOZ010000756.1:0-5951 GCA_039932995.1 Acidobacteriota bacterium
GGCCAGCCGGCGAGGACGCCGGCGCTCCAATGCTCCGCCTGCAAATCTTCGTGTCACGCGAAAAATTTTGAGGTTCGTCGTACAGAGCCCTGTCTGCAACCATCCTGCGCTCTCGACATTGAGGATGGGTTACCGCTGAAGGGTTTTGCACACGAAGTCGGCTGGCCGCAGTGGGCAGGAGCCCATCCTCCGGCGACTTCATTCGTTCATTCGTTCTCGATGCGGTAATTCGGCGCTTCTTTGGTGATGATCACGTCATGCGCGTGCGATTCCCGCAGCCCGGCTGCAGTGATGCGGACGAACTGGGTCTTCGTGCGCAGCTCTTCGATGTCTTTCGCCCCCGCAAGACCCATCCCGGAACGCAAACCGCCCACGAGCTGAGGAATCATCGCGCCAATGGAGCCTTTGTACGGCACTTTTCCTTCAATGCCCTCAGGGACGAGCTTGCCGACCTCGTCGGTCAACTCCTGGAAGTAACGATCTTTCGAGCCTGCCTGCATCGCGCCGATGGAGCCCATGCCGCGATAGGCCTTGTAGGTGCGTCCCTGATAAAGAATGGTCTCGCCGGGCGCCTCATCCGTGCCGGCGAAGAGCGAGCCGATCATCACGGTGTGCGCTCCCGCCGCCAGCGCTTTGGTCACATCGCCCGAAAACTTGATGCCGCCGTCGCTGATCACGGGGACATCGAATTTCTCCGCCGCCCGGACGCATTCGAGAATGGCCGTGATCTGCGGGACTCCTGCCCCGGCGATGACGCGCGTCGTGCAGATGGACCCGGGACCGATCCCCACCTTGATCGCATCCACGCCCAGCTCGCAGAGCTCCATGGCCCCTTCATACGTGGCCACGTTGCCGGCGATGAGCGGCGTGCCGGGAAAGAGTTTCTTGAACTGCCGCGCGGTCTCGATCACGCCGGTCGAATGCGCGTGCGAGGAATCGAGCACGACCACGTCCACCTTGGCATCGATCAGGGCCCGGGCGCGGTCCAGCCCGTCTTTCCCCGCGCCGATGGCGGCGGCCACACGCAGACGTCCCAGGGGATCCTTGGCGGCCTGCGGATAACGGCGCGCCTTCTGGATGTCCTTGACGGTGATCAATCCCTTGAGGTCGCCGTTCGCATCGACGACCAGCAGTTTCTCGATGCGGTGATGATGCAGTACTTCCCGAGCCTGCTCCAGGGTCGTGCCCACCGGCACGGTGACCAGGTCCTCCTTGGTCATGCGCTCGGCGATGGGCAGGTCGAAGCGGGTCTCGAATCGGAGATCGCGGTTGGTGAGGATGCCCACCAGCTTCCCGTTCGCGTCCGTGACCGGGACTCCCGAAATCTTGTATTTCTCCATGACCTGCAGGGCCTCGGAGATGCTCTGCCACGGACGCATGGTCACCGGATCGACGATCATGCCCGCTTCCGAGCGCTTGACCTTGTCCACTTCCTCCGCCTGCCGGTCGATGGGCATGTTCTTGTGGATCACGCCCAGCCCGCCGTGCTGAGCCATGCCGATGGCCAGACGCGCTTCCGTGACCGTGTCCATGGCCGCGGAGACGATGGGAATGTTCAGCCAGATGTCGCGAGTGAGCCGGGTGGAGACGTCCACGAAGTTCGGATGAAGGTCGGATTTCGCCGGCTTGAGCAGGATGTCATCGAAGGTGAGGGCCAGCGGGATGTCGGCAAAACGGTCGCCCGAGGGCACCGGGGCGGGCCGATCCACTTCGTGAATCTCCACGCGACCAATGACCGGAACATCCCTCAAAACACGTTCGTCGCTCATGTCCGCCCTCCGAATTTGAGTATAGAACGGCAGGCCATGCACCGGAATTGCAGGCCCGGTTTCCCAGGAGAGCTCGGGTTGATGCTGAGGTTCACGATCGAAGAGCGGCACCTGACGGATCCCGAAGGGCGGCCCCTGCCGGACGGAACCCCCGACGTGTTGGCGTTCCACTCCTTCGATGCCGCGACGATCGACGATGCCGTGCGGCTCTTCGTGCAACAGGACCAAGCGGAGATCATCGGATCCGTCCTCAAGTTTCCCGGCTTCCACGCCGTGGCCACCGTGCGCAAGGCCTCCGGCGTCTATACGCTGCAGTTCGCTCCGGCCAGCCAGCAGTACCGATAGAGCTGATAGAGCCATGGGGCGCAGGCGTCTCGCCTGCTGGCACGCAGGCGTCCTCGCCTGCGCCGCGTGCCTGTTGCGTCACACGTGCGTCTCGCGAGGCTCGCTTCCCCCACCCGCGGCGGGACGCCGCACAGCCAGCCGGCGAGACGCCGGCGCTCCCCCTCGCCCCACGTTGTTCGTGCGAGTTTCTCGAATCCGTGACGGGGAGTTCACCGCGAAGCTCCGCTCACCCCGTATATTCGCGACCATGCGACTGGGCATGTTGGTGGCCATTCTTGGAGAGCGGGACAAAACAGTGGAGGTTCGCGAAAAGCGGCCCCCTCGCGAACAACCACGGACCTCCGGCACTCCCCCACAGGCCACCTCGGGTGTCCGGCGTGCGATCACCCCGAACGGATGATCTCCTTCAGCATCTCGTCCTGCAGGTTGTACACACCGAAGACGCCCACGCGATAACGGTTGAACAGGAACGAGAACGCGTAGACCCGGCCACTCTGGGCATGGACGTATCCCGACAGCCCGATCACTCCTGAGATGTAGCCGGTCTTGGCGTAAACCTGCCGGGCATACGGCGGATTGCGCAACCGGTGACCGAACTTGGAGTCGGGATCTCCGCTGTAGGGCAGGGAACTGACGAACTCCTCGCGCCAGGGGCTCTTCCACATGTACCGCAGGATGCCGATGAATGCGTTGGCCGAGGCACGGTTGTCACGGGACATCCCGGAGCCGTCCACCGGATGGAACTCGTCGGCAGGCACCCCGATCTTCGTGGTCAGCCACTCCTTGACGGCTGCGCCACCCGCGGCCCAGGAGCCTTCCTTGCGCAATTCTGCGCCGAGGATCTTCACCACCTGCTCGGCGTAGTGGTTCTGACTCTTCTTGTTGATGACGAAGATGGCGATGCTCAAGGGAGTGGCGTGCTTGGTGACCAGCCGCCAGTCCGTCCGGTTGTCGCGGGGGGTGAGGACGATCTGTCCCTGGATGCGGATGCCGTCGCGCTGCAGCACCTCATTGGTCACCGCGGCGAAGTAGTGCACCGGATTCTCCACGGTCACAAACACTTCTGTGGCGCCGGAGCGGGCCGGCACGCCTCCGCGCACGATGATGTTGTTGCTGTTCCGCTGCCGGGTGATGAAGGGCAGCCCCCGGCCGGTGCGGCAAGTGTTCTGGATGCTCAGATACGACGTCGGCGGTTCGAGCTGCACCACGCAGGCCTCGCCTGGGCGGCCCGGCAGCACGCGCACTTCCACGCAACCCTCCTGCATGGAGAACGCGGCGATCGGCGCCTCGTACCAGGCCGTGAGCTGATCGGTCGGCCAGGTCGGGTGGATGTAGTCCAAATCGAAGTAGCCATACTCGAAGATGAGATTGCCGCTGACGGTCTTGATGCCCGCGGCTTTGAGGTCGGCCGCCCAATCGTGCAGGACCTCGGTGGCCGAGCCATCGTGAAAGCGCCCTCCGATGGTCGGATCGCCCCGTCCCACGATGCGCAGGTCGCCGTTCAAGGTTCCGGCGCTGTCGATCTCTCCCCTGGCATAGACGCCGGTGGTGATCTCGAACGAGGGCTTGAGCAGGTCGATGGCGGCAGCCGTGGTGAAGAGCTTCATGTTCGAGGCCGGCGCCACCGGCATGTGCGGATTGCGCTCGGCAATCACGCGCCCGCTCTCGAGCTCCACGATCTGGATGCTCGTGTCGGCGCTACGGGCCACGGTGCCGTTCACCAGAGAGTTGATGCGCTCCTGAAACGTGGCCCCGACGGCCACGTTCGGATTGGGCGCCACCACGCGCCGTGTCGGCGCCGGCTTCTTTTTCGGCGTCGTCTTCTTTCGCTTCTTCGTCTGCGCCTCGGCCATCGGGTCGAGGAACAAGGTGAGGAGAATGATGAGGATCGCGACCGGGCGCGGGGAGCGGAAAGTCATTGGCGCGAAGGATAGTGCAAACGTGGTGCTACCTCTTCGGTTGGCGGTTGGCGGTTGGCTCGCGCAGCGCGCCGGCAGGATGCCCGCGGCTGGCTCTCAGACCCGTTGCCACTCCTCGGGCAGGGCCAGTCTCACCCTCTCCCTCAGCGAGACCGGTAGCCTGCGACGCACTTCGCGACGGATGTCTTCGTTCGAGTAGCGCCGGGAAAAGTGCGTCAGAACGATCAGCTCGTTCTCGAAGCGGCCGGCAAAGTCGGCGATGTCGTCGATGTGGATGTGACGGTACTTCGCGGCGCGGTCCTGATGCCCTTCGGTGAGAAAGGAGCATTCGATGAGCAGCACCTCGGACTGGAACAGGGCCGGGCAGGTCTCCAGGAGCGCGCGGTCGGTGTCCCCCGTGTAGAAGAACAGCGATCGGGTGTAGGTCTCGTCGATCTGCACCCCTTCGCGTTTGAGGCGGGCGATGGCCTCGCCCCCCAACCCTCCCAGATCCTCGCGGAGATGATGCCGCACCTCCACCAGTTCGTAGGCGCGCGCGGCGACGCGGTGCGATGCAGCGTGCGCGCGGACGAGATGGTTGCGGTCGAACCGCACCTCGTCGCCGGCGTGGAGTCCCACGATGCGGACCGCCGCCAGGATCTCGGCGCCGGTCAGCCGCCCCTGCACGGCCAGCAATTCACGGACATCCGCGGCCACTTCCGCCGGAACGTAGACGGTCCCCCCTTCGAGCTGCTGCAGCCGGCGCTGCCCCGCATAAAACGCGATCCCCGCGGAGTGATCGAGATGGGTGTGCGTGATGAAGACATGGTCCATCGACACCACCAGATCGGGACAGCGCCCGATGTCCATGGCCACGCCCAGGTCGCGAATGCGGAAGAAGGTCTCATGCCCTGCCCGCGAACGACCCTCCAGCAGAAAATGCGGCGTGCGGAGGGTGAAGAACTCTTTGTCTTTCATGACTCGTATGCGGTTCTTCAAAAAGCGGGACGGTTCACCACAGAGGCACAGAGACACAGAGGGAGAGGACAAGATCACATTCGTGAGGGATCGCCATGAGACGGGACTTCAGCACGCAGTACTCAGCTCGTCCACGACGGATAGCAACTCGTCCAAGCGGGTGATGGTGGCGTCCGGACGGATTTCCAGTCCGTGCTCGATGGCGGGGGCCACGGCGGTGCCGCGGCGGGGATTGTCGAAGTGGATGCCTCGCATGCCGCAGTGTTGCGCGCCGTGGACGTCGGCGTAGAGGTTGTCGCCGACGAAGGCCATCTCTTCGTAGGCCACACCCAGCCCGCGGCGGACCTCTTCGAAGATGGAGGGCTCGGGCTTGCAGCGGCCGTGCTCGTTGGAGAAGACCATCACGTCGATCGAAGCGGACAAGCCGAGGGAATCGAGAATCGGGCGAAGCACCGAACCGGGAGTACGGCCGGTGTTGCTGATCAGGCCGATGCGCAGACCGCGGGCACGGAGGGTCAGAAGCGCTTCCCTCGCGCCGCTGACGGTGGCCGGGAGCACTTCCAGCGCGGCGGTGGCATACGCGTCCTCGAGCGCCTCCAGCAGGGGCTCGGGGAACGAAGAGGGGTCGAGCTCGAGCTCCTCCAGAAAGTGCTCGATCTGCCGCCGGCAAGGCACGTCGAGATCGATCGACCAGTAGAGATCCTGACAACGACGCCAGAGGGACCGATAAGCGTGCTCGATGCGCTCGGCCACAGCGCCATATCCGTGCGCGCGCAGGAGCTCCTCCATCTTCGTCAGCCTCACCCGTTCCTGCTCCCGGGACAAGTCCGGCGTGTCGGTGATCAAGGTTTCCCAGAGATCGAAGGCGATGGCTTTGAGATTCCTGGTGGGGCCTGCGGTCATGGTCGGTTTCTGGTTTCTGGTTTCTGGTTTCTGGTTTCTGGTTTCTGGTTTCTGGTTT
>JBDTOZ010000757.1:0-4450 GCA_039932995.1 Acidobacteriota bacterium
CGACTCGACGACGCGACGACTCGACGACCCGAAGACCCGACGACTCGACGACTCGAAGACTTACGAGAAGCTGACCGCCAGCTTGGACCCTTCCTCGCGATAGATCGTGTCCACGAACCGGATGACGCCCGACTTCAGAGCCATGAACAGCGACGAGACACGGATGCCGCCGCCGAAGAAGCGGACGCCGCGCAGGAGGTCGCCGTCGGTGACGCCGCTGGCGCAGAAGATGATGTCGTCACCCGCGGCGAGCTCCGAGGTGTTGTAGACCTTGTCGTCGTCTTTGAAGCCCATCTGGCGGAGGCGGTCTTCCTGCCACTTCTCCAGGGGCTTGAGCTTGCCCTGCATGAAGCCGGCGAGGCAACGCATGGCCGCGGCAGTGAGGACACCTTCCGGCGCTCCGCCGATGCCCATGGACGCGTGTACGCCGGTGCCGCGCACGGCGGCGGCGATGCCCGCGGAGAGGTCGCCGTCGGTGATCAGCTTGATGCGCGCTCCCGCTTCGCGGATCTGGGAGATGAGGTCGTGATGGCGCTCACGGTCGAGGACGACGATGGTCAGCTCGTCGACGCTGCGCTGGAACGCGTCGGCCATGCCGTTGAGGTTCTCCTCCACGGACGCTTCCAGCCGGACCGATCCGGCCGCGGTGGGGCCGACGACGATCTTATCCATGTAGATGTCGGGTGCGTTCAGCAGGCCGCCTTTTTCGGAGGCGGCGATGACCGCGATGGAGTTCGCGGCGCCGGTGGCGCAGAGATTCGTTCCCTCGAGAGGGTCGACGGCAATGTCGACTTCGGGATAGATCTCACCCTCGGTCCAGCCGCGGCCGAGGGGCTCGCCGACGTACAGCATCGGGGCCTTGTCCCGCTCTCCCTCGCCGATCACGATGGAGCCGCGCATCTTGAGCTTGTTCAGCTCCTCCCGCATCGACTCCACGGCCACCTGGTCGGAATACTTCCGCTTGCCGTAGCCCATCGTGCGCGCCGCGGCGATGGCCGCCTTCTCCGACGCCCGCAGAAACCCGATCTCGAGACTCGATTCCATGATGCTCCGTTCACTTCGGAAATTTGCGCACACTCTAACAGAAGAAAAAATTCGTGTGACGGCGACGATGGTTGATCCGTATAATTATTTCAATGTCCGCCCGAACCCTTCCCATCCTCCTTCTCGCCCTCCTTGCTCTTCCCGCTCTCGCTCAGGTGCAGGACTTTCACGTCGACCTCAACGCACCCGAACGTCAGGCGACCCTCTCCGCGCTCCTGGTCGTCCAGGCGAACTGGGACCTGCCGGCGGAAGACCAGTCCGTGGTCGTGGAGCTCGAAGTGCCGGCCGGCGAGATCGGCGAGGTCAACCGCTACAACCCCACCAGTGTCTGCGAGAGCAAACTGCATTCGGTGAGGTGTACGGTCGCCGCGGGACCTTCGCTCTTCGGAGGCTTGGCGGTCTCGGTTCGTTTCCCCGCGGCCGGCACCTACACCGCGACCGCCCGTCTGATCCCCAGCACTCCGGACTCCAACCCGGCCAACGACTCGGATACGCAAACGATCTACGTGGCCGGCCTGCCGTCGCTCCAAACATACGGCGTGGCCGATCTGCCGGAAGGGTCTTCGATCGATCCGGGCGGGCCCGGGCAGTTGCGAATCGGAGTGCAGAACGACGGAGAGCCGGCCACGAACGTCACCTTGCGCGCCTCGCTGCCGGAGGGCGGACGGTTCACCGGCGTCGCTCTTGGGGGGGAGAGCTTCTGCTCGGTAGTCTCCGATACGGAAGCGGTCTGCCGGTTCGATGAGGTGCGCCCGATCGGAGGTGGCCAGTTCGTCTTCAACTTCATCGCTCCCGACCGGACCGGCGGCGGCACGTTCCCGTTCGTGGTCGCGGTGGATGCCAGCCAGGACGATTTCGATCCGGATGACGACGTCGACGAGGGGGATGTCCGGCTGCGCGTCCTGATGGCGGTGACCAACGCTGCCGACGATGGCCCGGGCTCCCTGCGCCAGGCCATTCTCGATGCGCGCGTGGCCTGCGAGGACGTGCCGTGCCTGATCGGGATTCGTTCCAGCGAGCCGCTGGTGATCCAGCCCCACAGTCCCTTGCCGGCATTGCGAGGACGGGTCAAGGTCGACGGTGGCGCGATGAAGAGCATCCTCGACGGCTCGCTGCTCCAGTCAGGAGACGGGCTGCATTATGAGGATGGCTGCGAGATCCGCATCGACCGGATGATCATCCACAACTTTCCCGGCCACGCCATCGAGGCCCACCAGGCCGCGTATCCGCCCGGGACGCGGTGCGGCACCGACTCCCTGCTGACGCCACTCTACGTCACCAACAGTGAGCTGATCGGAAACCTGCGGGGAGTGGTGACCAAGGACATCAGCGCCACGATCACCCATAACGTGATCCGCGAGCAGCGACGGGCGGGGATCTTCGCCGACGGCGGCTATTTCACGGAGATCGCGCACAACGAGATCGCCAACAACGGCGCCAGCGGCATCTTCGTGAACCCCTCGCTGAGCGGCGCCTCGTGGCTCCCGGCGGGGGCCGAAATCTTCGACAACGTCGTGCGCGGCAACGGCGAATGGGGCATTTGCAGGGCGTCCCACGGCGCGGTCAGCATCGTTCGCAACGCGGTGTCGGGCAACAATCTCTACGGCATCGACTACGGACTGGATCTGGCCACGCCCAACGCACCCAACAAGCCCGTTCTCACTTCGGCGACCTATGACCCCGTGCGCAACGTCACGGTCATCCGCGGCAGCATGACCCCGGTCCAGACCTACTTTGGCTCGTCCGTCGACCTCTACGCCAGCTCTTCGCTGAGTCGTTGGGGCTATCCCGAAGCGGAACGTTGGATCGCCGAGGTCCACCGCACCGGTGAGTTCGAGGCGGTGGTGGCCGGCGACCTGCGTGGACAGTGGATCACGGCCACCGGCACCCGGGTGGTGGACGTCTTCTTCCTCCGCGCGGAGGAGGAAGTGGTCTCGCACGCGACGTTCCGCTACGCGGCCAGCGACACCTCGGAGCTCAGTGACGCGGTGAGGGTTGGAGAAGCGGACAACCGGTCCTCGCGATCGACACGCGCCATCACGCCGTGACCGGGGAGGGGGGCGGCCGCGCCGCCTCGAGGCTCCCGCGCAAAGGCGCGGGAGCCTGAGACCTACTTCGTCGCGCGCGCTTCCGCGGCCGCAGTGAGCTCCTGCTCCTGCTTGTTCGACATGGGCGGGTTGTAGGCGGCGATGCCGGTGACGGCGTGGCCGATGATGAGGTTGTGGATGTCGTGCGTCCCTTCGTACGTCTTCACCGACTCCAGGTTCATCATGTGGCGGATGATCGGGTACTCGTCGGAGACGCCGTTGGCGCCGAGGATGTCCCTGGCCATGCGGGCGCACTCGAGGGCGATGTCGCAGTTGTTCATCTTGGCCAGCGAGACGTGGTGCGGCTTGAGCTTGCCCTGATCCTTGAGGCGTCCGGCCTGCAGAGCCAGCAGTTGTCCCTTGGTGATCTCGCGGATCATCCAGGCCAGCTTGTTCTGCACGAGCTGGTGCGAGGCGATGGGCATGCCCCCGAACTGGATGCGTGATTTCGCGTACTCGTTGGCGGTGTGGAAGACGCTCATGGCCGCGCCGAGCACTCCCCAGGAGATGCCGTAACGGGCCTGGGTCAGACAGCCCAGCGGGTACTTGAGGCCGTTGGTCTCCGGCAGCACGTTCTCGAGGGGGATGCGGCAGTCTTCGAAGAAGAGCTGCGAGGTCACGGAGGCGCGCAGGGAGAACTTGCCCATGTGGTACGCCGTACTGAAGCCGGGCGTGCCCTTTTCCACGAGGAAGCCGCGGATGGTGCCCTCGGCTTTGGCCCAGACCACGGCCACGTCGGCGATCGAGCCGTTGGTGATCCAGGCCTTGGCGCCGTTGAGCACCCAGGAGTTGCCGTCCTTGCGGGCGTTGGTGCGCATGCCGCCGGGATTCGAGCCGAAGTCGGGCTCGGTCAGGCCGAAGCAGCCGATCGCTTCACCGGCGGCGAGCTTCGGGATCCAGTGGTCGCGCTGCTCTTGCGAGCCGTAGGTATTGATGGGGTACATCACCAGGCCGGACTGCACCGAGGCGAACGAGCGAAGACCGGAGTCGCCGCGCTCGAGCTCCTGCATGATCAGGCCGTAGGCGACGCTGTTCAGACCGGGGAGGTCGTACTCCTTGATCGTCGCGCCGAACAGACCCATCTCGGCCATCTTCGGGATCAAGTGGTGGGGGAACTTCTCTTCGCGATTTGCCTCTTCGATGATGGGGATGACCTCTTCGTCGACGAAGTCGCGAACGGTCTGCCGCACCATCAGTTCTTCTTCGGAGAAGAGCGAATCGATCTCCAGATAATCGACACCGGGAAAACTGGCCACATGGACTCCTTCGTGAAAATCGCGGCCATTCTAACGGGTGGGGTTGGTCGTTGCCAGTTGTCT
>JBDTOZ010000758.1:0-2158 GCA_039932995.1 Acidobacteriota bacterium
ACCGTTCCGGGTTCGCCCGTTAGAATGCCGCCAGCCTCATGTCCCGTCCCTTCACCAAGCTCACCCCCATGCTCGAGCAGTACTTCGAGATCAAGCGGCAGGTGCCGGATGCCATCCTCTTCTACCGGCTCGGCGATTTCTACGAGATGTTTTTCGAGGACGCGGAGACGGCCGCGCCGCTGCTCGATCTGGTGCTGACCGCGCGGAACAAGGGTCAGGAGTACGAGACGCCGATGTGCGGCGTGCCGTATCACGCCGCCGACGGATACATCGCCAAACTGATCCGCCACGGCCTGCGCGTGGCCATCTGCGAGCAGACCGAGGAGGCCTCGGAAGCGAAGGGGCTGGTGCGGCGCGAGATCGTGCGCATCGTCACCCCCGGCACGGCCACCGAGTCCAGCATCGTGGAGCGGGACAGTTGCTACCTGGTCTCGTTCCTGCCGGCCGAAGACAGCGTCGGCGCCGCGTATCTCGACGTCTCCACCGGCGACTTCTTCGTCACCACGTATGCCTCTCTCGCGGATGCGCGGCTCTACGACGACGTGGCCCGCTTCGGGCCGCGCGAGGCCATCCTGCCGAAGGAGACCGAGACCCACGGCGCGCTCACGATCCCCATCACCTCGCTGGAGCCGTCGATGTTCGAGGTGCGCGGCGCGCATGACTATCTCTCCCGTCACTTCGGGACGCAGTCGTTGCGCGGATTTGGACTGGAGGAGGGGGATGCGCGCATCGGCGCGGCCGGGGGCGCGCTCCGTTACGCGAGCGCGAGCCACAAGCGGACGCTGGAGCACGTGCGCGCACTGCGCGTCGATCACGACTCCGACTACCTGCAGCTCGACGCGGCCACGCTGGCCAACCTGGAAGTGATCGAATCGCGCGATGCCGCGCGTCCGCGGGCCACGCTCTGGAGTGTGATCAACGCCACACGCTCGGCGATGGGCACGCGCACGCTGCGCCGCTGGCTCACCCGTCCGTTGAAGTCGGCCTCCGCGATCTTCGACCGGCATGACGCCGTCGATGAGCTGACCCGCTCGCGGGCCATCCTCGAGCCGATGACCGCGCGCCTGCAACGCATCGCCGATCTGGAGCGGGTGGCCTCGCGCATCACCCTGCGCACGGCCACGCCGCGGGAGTGCCTGACCCTCGCGGACTCGCTCCTGGCGGTGGGGGAGTTGCGCGAGGCCATGGGCCCGTTGCAGGGGCCGTTGCTCATTTCGATGCGCGAGCGTTGCTCGTTATCGGCCTGGTGCGGCTCGGGCAACACATCGCAGACGACCGGCAACCCGCAACCGGCAACGCTGCAGGCGGTGATCGACCTGGTGGCGAAGACCATTCATCCCAACCCGGGCATGAACCTCCGGGACGGCGGCGTGATCGCCGACGGGGTGGACGCCACGCTGGATTCGCTGCGCAGCATCGCCCGCGACTCGAAGACGATCCTCCTGGAGATCGAGGCGCGCGAGAAGGAGCGCACCGGCATCTCCTCGCTGAAGATCCGCTTCAACTCGGTCTTCGGTTACTACATCGAGGTCTCCAAGTCGAACGTGGCCAAGGTGCCGGTGGACTACATCCGCAAACAGACACTGGCCAACGCGGAGCGATACATCACGCCGGATCTGAAGGAGCTGGAGGAGAAGATCGTCGGCGCCGAAGAGAAGTCGATCGCCATCGAGCTCCGCCTCTACGATCAGCTTCTGGGCGACATCGCCACCGTCAGTCCGGCCATCCTGGCCACGGCCAAGGCCGTCGGGGAGATCGACGCCGTCAGCTCGCTGGCCACCGTGGCCGTCCGCAATCGTTACGTTCGCCCGCAACTGAGCGAAGAGGCCGAGCTCTGCATCGAAGAGGGACGCCATCCGGTGATCGAGCAGATCACCTCGGAGCGCTTCATTCCCAACCACACCCACGTGCGCCGGGAAGAGAACGGGATCCAGATCATCACCGGGCCGAACATGGGCGGCAAGTCGACGTATCTGCGGCAGGTGGCGTTGATCGTCCTGCTCAACCAGGCCGGCTCGTTCGTGCCGGCCAGCAAGGCCCGGCTGGGAATCTGCGACCGCATCTTCACGCGCGTGGGCGCGTCCGATCAACTGGCGCGCGGCGAATCGACGTTCATGGTGGAGATGCACGAGACCGCCAACATCCTCAACAACGCCAC
>JBDTOZ010000759.1:0-1590 GCA_039932995.1 Acidobacteriota bacterium
AGCAGTTCCAAGCCGAGCTGCGGCAGAAGGACGATCCATGGCATGCGCGGGGAACGGAACCTGTCAACAACTTTGAGACAGCTGCGAGCATTCAATTAAGCAACACCGACGGCCGGTGATCTCGTCGGTCCGAGAAGAGGCAAGAGTCGCATCAGGTGGAAGAAACAAGAGCTGCCGACGTTTGCTATGGCGCCCGAGAGCGGCCCGTTCGTCGGCGGGTGGATTGATCCATGCGGCGAGCGGTGCCCGCGGTGGCTGAGGCGCTCCGCCGACGAACCGGTCGGGCCGGGCCGCGAACGCGGCAGCCAGAACACCTGCACGTTGCTCGGTCAGGGCTTCTGCTCGACCGTAGTGCACGGACTCTGGTGTGAGCAGGCCGATGCCGGAGTGGCGGTGGACACCGTTGTACCAGTCCATGAACGAGCGAACGAAGGCGCGTGCGTCTTCAATCGAGGCGAACCGGCGCGGGAACTCGGGCCGGTACTTCATGGTCTTGAACTGACTCTCGGAGTACGGGTTGTCGTTGGAGACGTGCGGCCGGCTGTGGGTCTTCTCCACGCCCAGATCGGCCAGCAGGAACGCCACCGACTTCGAAGTCATGGACGAGCCTCGATCGGCGTGCACGACCAGCTCATCGCGTCCGATCTGCTGCTTGATGCACGTCTGCTCGATCAGCGTCACGGCCAGCGCTTCGCTCTCCCTCGGCGCCACCAGCCAGCCGACCACGTAGCGGCTGAAGATGTCGAGGATCACGTAAAGCTGAAAGTACGACCACTTGGCTGGGCCATGCAGACGCGTGATGTCCCACGACCAAACCTGATTGGGTGCGGTGGCCAGGAGCTCTGGCTTCGTGTAGAGCGGCCGCTGGAGCTGAGCGCGGCGCTCGCGCACCTGTCGTTCGGCGCGAAGGATGCGATACATCGTGGTGATCGAACAGAGATAGAGACCTTCGTCCAGCAGAGTCGCGTAAACCTGCGCTGGCGAGCAGTCCGCGAACCGCTCCGAATTGAGCGTCGACAGGACGGTCGCCCGTTCCTCGCCACTGAGCCTGCGCGGCGAACGCCTCGGCTGGAGAGGTGCCTCCGTCGCCCGGGACTTCCCTCCACGATAGAACGACGAACGTGGCAGCGAAAGCGCGTCGCAGGCCAGGCCCGGGCCGACCACTGTGGACAACTCGGTGGTGGCGAGCATCAGTCGTTCTCCTCGTTGCCGTCTGGATTCGGGCTGGCCCAGAGGATTGCCATTTTTTTTTGAAACTCGATGATGAACTCGGCCTTGCGCAGCTTCTCCGCCAGCCGCTGGTTGGCCCGTTCGAGCTGAGCGATCTTTCGTGCAGCGCCAGCCTCCGGATCCACCTTGCGTCCGCGCTTGCGCGACAACCCGCTCACTCCCTCCGCCTCTCGCTGCCGCCGCCACGTGATCAGATGCGAGGCGTACAGCCCTTCCCGACGCAGGAGTGCCCCGATCTCGCCCGAGGCCTTGCACCGGTCCGCCTCTCGAAGCACCCGCGCCTTGTACTCCGCCGTGAATCGCCGCCGCGTCGCCCGAACCACCACTTCCGAGCTGGAAGGAGTTGCTGACTCACCGTCA
>JBDTOZ010000760.1:0-6358 GCA_039932995.1 Acidobacteriota bacterium
CCGCCAACCGCCAACCGCCAACCGCCAACCGCCAACCGCCAACCGCCAACCAACCACAAACCACGGTTTCTTTCTCGTTCGACCCGGTGTCGAACCCTGCGAGTGCGTGGTGCGAGCAGGGCACCTGGAGCGGTGGAAACGGCTTGTTTTTCGAGTTCAGGTTTTTCCGCTAAAACTTTCGGTTTCAGGTACTAGCAAACAGGTTGACGGTAATGCGACCCATCTGTATATTCGCTGGCCATTGCCTGACGCGGGCCGGGATGCAGCCCGAAAGCGCCCTGCACAGTTCTGCGATCACTCATCTGGGAGTTCGGAATCACATGAAAAAGAAGTTGTGCCTCATTGCGGCACTTTCTCTTTCCCTATTGTCTCTCGCCGGTTGTCAAAAGGTGCAGGCGCGCATTCAGATTCGTGACGCAAACGATGCGTACGCGAAAGAAGAGTACGCGACGGCCCTTCGCCACTACCAGCGTGCACGCGAGATAGACCCTCAGGGATTCCCCGATCTCGATCGGTTGATCGGGTATTCGTTCATCGGCATGTACAAGCCGGAGGACAAGTCGCCGGCGAACGTGAAGAACGCCGACGCGGCCATTCAGGAGTTGCGCAAGTACCTGCGCAAACGTCCGGACGACACCATCGCCCGGGAGGCGTTGATCAACCTCTACCTGAACGCGGATCGCGTCACCGAGGCCATCAACTACTTCCGTGAGTGGCTGACGACGCATCCGGCGGATCTCGACGCGGTGCGGTCGATCGCCACCCTCTACGCCAAGCAGGGCAACTTCAACGAGTCCCTGAACTGGTACGAGAAGATCACCCTGCTCGACGCGCGGAACCCCGAGTCGTTCTACACCTACGGCGTGGTGTGCTACGAAAAGGTGGCCAAGAATCCTCCGGCCGACATGGCCGAGCGAATGCAGATCATCGAGAAGGGGAAGGCCGCCCTGCAGCGAGCGGTGGGTCTGCGCAAGGACTACTTCGAAGCGATGGTCTACCTGAGCCTTCTGTATCGGCAGCAGGCCCCCCTGGAAACGGATCCGGTCAAGCAACAACAGCTCGTCGCCGAAGCCGATCGCATCCGCAACGACGCGGTAGCCATCGTCAAGAAGAAGAAGGCGGAAGCCGCAGCGCAGGCCGCGGGCAACAAGAGCTGAACGAGAGCGATCACCATGTTCGAATCAACGGTCGTCGAGTCCAAGAAGCAAAAGGTCGGGATCCAGAAATACATGACCCTTCCGGTCTCGGTGGGTCTGCACGCCATCGTCATCGGCGGTGCGCTCTTCGGAGCGGTCTGGAACATCGAGTTTCCCGCGAATTCACCCGCTCAGGTGGCGCAGTATTCGGTCGCGGCCGCGCCGCCACCTCCGCCTCCGCCTCCACCGCCCCCGCCAAAGGCGGCCTCGGTCAAGCCGGTCGAAGTGCGGCCGGTGGACATCCCGAAAGACCTGCAGGACCTCGCTCCCACGATCGTTCCCGATTCGGTCAAGCCGGTGGAGTCGTCCTCGGCTGACGCCGGTGTCGAAGGCGGGGTCGAAGGTGGCGTGGAAGGCGGCGTCCTGGGCGGTGTGGTGGGCGGTGTGGTCGGCGGAATCGTCACCGACACGATGCCTCCTCCCCCGAAAGAACAGGCTCCGTTGCGCGTCGGTGGTGACGTCAAGGCGCCGGTGGTCATCAGCCGCGTCGATCCGTTCTACCCCGAAGTGGCCCGCAAGGCCCGCGTGAGCGGCATCGTCATCGTGGAGTGCATCATCGACAAGAATGGCGTCGTCCGCGATGTCAAAGTGCTCAAGCCGTTGCCGTTCGGCCTCGATCAGGCCGCCGCGGCCGCGGTGCAGAAGTGGCGGTTCCGGCCGGGCACTCTCAACGGCCAGCCGGTCGACGTCATCTTCAACCTCACCGTCAACTTCAAACTGAACTAAAAAAGGATCGGTCCGCGACAGCGGATCAGGGATCAGGAGGGAATTGTCAATGGATATGTCATTGGGCGGTCTGTGGAATTCGATGGGCTTTATCGGGAAGGCCGTCGTTGTCACCATGGCCCTGATGTCGATTTACTCGTTGTGGGTCATGGTCGAGCGTTTCATCGTGTTTCAGCAGGCGAAGAATCAGTCGCTCAAGCTGCTCGGTGCGCTCTCGAACCTGCTCACCAAGGGTGATTACGCGCAGGCCATCGAAGTCACCAAGAAGTACAAGAACAGCCATCTGGCCAAGGTCATCGCCGCCGGTCTTCTCGAGTACGAGGCTTCGCGCCGAGACAAGCGCACCTCGAACCCGGAGCTGGCCGTCGAAGCCGCCCGCCAGGGCATGGACCGCACGGCCATGATCACCGTCGCCGAGTTGAAAGAAAACCTCGGTGTTCTGGCCACCATCGGCGCCACCGCGCCGTTCGTCGGTCTGTTCGGTACGGTCATGGGCATCATCAAGGCCTTCGAAGGCATGGCCAAGTCGGGCGGCGGTATCGCCTCGGTGTCGGCGGGTATCGCCGAAGCGCTCATCACCACCGCCGGCGGTCTGCTCGTGGCCATTCCCGCGGTCTGGGCCTACAACTACTTCCAGAACCGGGTCGATCGTTTCACCGTCGAGATGTCGAACTCCGGCTCCGAGATGGCGATCTACTTCCTGAAGGAAGCGGGTGTCGGCAATGAAAAAGCTGTCGGGTAGCTCGCTCACGAAGCTCAGCCACGCGGCCCTGACGTCGGATATCAACGTCACGCCGCTGGTTGATGTCTGTCTGGTGTTGCTGATCATCTTCATGGTCGTCACGCCCATGCTGCAGAAGGGCGTCCCCGTGAATCTGCCGGTGACCGAGTCGCCGGAAACGACACCGGACACGGAGAAGCAGCTGCAGATCTCCGTCAAACAGGATGGCTCCGTGTATCTCGGGCCGAACGTGGTGCGGAAGGATCAGGTGGAGGCAGCCTTGAAGGAGATCTTCGAGCGGACGCCGGACCGGGAGATCGCCGTCAAAGGGGATCGTCAGGTCAAATACGGCGATATTCTCGACGTCCTCAAGGCCTGCCGCGAAGTCGGCTTCAACGACGTCGGCCTGATCTCGCAGCCCAGAAAATCCG
This sequence comes from Acidobacteriota bacterium, assembly GCA_039932995.1. Classification (GTDB taxonomy): domain Bacteria; phylum Acidobacteriota; class Thermoanaerobaculia; order Gp7-AA8; family Gp7-AA8; genus QHVT01. Next base: position 3,075 of record JBDTOZ010000760.1, read on the forward strand.
CGGGAGAGGCATAGGCACATGCAAGTCGGTGGCAGCGGTTCCATGAGGTCGGACATCAACGTCACACCGTTGGTGGACGTCGTGCTCGTGCTCCTCATCATCTTCATGGTCATTACTCCCGTCGTGCAGATGGGCTATCTGGTCAAGGTTCCGCCGAAAGCTCCGCCGAACCTCCCTCCGTCGGCGGTGCAGGACCAGATCGTTCTCCGGCTCGCCGCCGGTCCGCGCGTGCTCATCAACAAGGAAGAGATGTCGCTCGAACAGTTCCCGGCCCGGATCCGGGACATCCTGCGCGGCAACACTTCCAAGATGGTCTTCTTCGCCGGAGCACGCGACGTCGACTACGACACCACCATGAAGTTCCTCGATCTCGCCCGCGCCAGCGGCGCGAAGAACATCGGCATCATCATCGAAGATCCGATGGCCAGCGGCGCCGCTGCCGCGATCGGACAGTAACCCGCCGCAGATGGCGTTGCAGTAGGCAGGTCGCAATTGGCAGTCGGCAGGAGCTAGGCCGCTCGCCAACGCAGTCGGATCATCGAACGAACGAAACACGACGGCGGCTTCGGCCGCCGTTTTTTCTTTGACACGGGGAAGTCTCCGAGTGGATCTGCTGCCCACTGCGACCTACGGACTAGGAGAGCCGTAGAAGCATCTGCCTCGGAGCGACCGCACGTGCCGCCTAGAGGCCGGCCGCGGGCTTTTTCGGGAAGAGTCCCCGTGCCCGCCGCTCGATCCCCAGCAGGTGATCGAGCGAGACTCGTCCCGGTCCGAGCAGGAGCAGGGCCAGGGAGATGGCGAAGAGCGCCAGCGGGGTCTCGATGCCGCGGAGGGCGACGAAGGTCTTGATCGCGTTCGGCGGCACTTCGAACAGGGCATCGGGAAGCTGAACGATGAAGGCGGCCACGAACATCGTGGACGCCAGGAGGAAGGCATCGATCCTCGTGAGCAGTCCGGCGATGAGCAGGACCCCGCCGAGCAACTCGGACCAGGCAGCCACGTGCCCGAGCAGGACGGGGAGGTGGTAGTTCGCGGCGATGTCGGCGGCGAACGCGGCGGAGCCTCCCTCACCGGTGATCTTGGACCACCCGTGCGGCAGAAAGATCAACCCCGCGGCGACGCGCAGCACCAGGGCGGCGGCATCGTTCATCGCTCTTCCTTGTTCCATCGCTGGAGACGCCGCGCGGCCACTGCCGACCGCGTCGTCCTTCCTCTCCTCGTGTTTGTGTTGTTCTATGTTGCCACACTCATCGGTCTGGTGTGGCTCCGCTTTCCCCTGGTCAACGTCTCCGCCCTCATTGCCGTGAGCGTCGCCACCCTGGCCAGCGTCGCGATTCTCGACCACGGCAAGTGGCCGCTCGGCCTCTTCGTTTCCCCGCGGCTGGCCCTTCGCGAGTTTCTCCTGGGCGCCTTGTTCGGAGCCACGCTGATCGGGCTCTGCGCGCTGCTGGTGATGATGTCCACCAGCGTCCGCCATTCCCCCGGGCTCGGCTTTCCCTGGCTCGAGCTGGTCGGGATCTTCGTCCCGGCGGCGGTGCATGAGGAGTTGGTGTTCCGCGGCTATGCCTTCCAGAAACTGTATCGATGGAACCGCAATGCCGCCCTCTTTCTCATTGCACTCGTCTTTGCAGGCCTGCACGCGGGCAACCTGGCCGTGACCCCTCTCGGTCTTGTGAACATCTTTCTCGGCGGCATCCTCCTCGGCCTGGCCTACGAGCGTTACCAGCGACTCTGGTTCCCGATCGGTCTGCACCTGGCCTGGAACGTCGTCTCCGGACCGATCCTCGGCCACGAAGTGAGTGGCTACGACTCGCTGCTCACTGTCTTCATCGAGCGGGGAGGAGGCCCGGTCTGGCTCACCGGAGGGGACTTCGGCATCGAAGGGAGCCTCTGGATGACCGTGACCGAAGTGATCGCCATCATCGCGCTCGGCGGACGGGCCCCGCGCCCTGTTCGGTGAATATCCTTCCCCCGCGGAGCGTTTCACGCGCCAGCAAAAGGAGCGAATCCAACGTGAAAGACATCGTGATCGTCGACGGCGCCAGGACGCCGATGGCGGAGTACAACGGACACTTCAGCGACATCAGCGCCATCGACCTGGGGGTCATCGCCGCGAAGGCCGCGCTCGAGCGCAGCGGTTTCGGCCCCGAGGAGATGGACCACGTCATCGTCGGCAACGCCTTGCAGACCTCGGGCGATGCGATCTACGGCGCCCGGCATGTCGGCCTCAAGGCCGGCGTTCCGAAGCACGTTCCGGCGTTGACGGTGAATCGTCTCTGCGGATCCGGAATCCAGTCCATCGTCAATGCCGCGGAGCAGATCCAGCTCGACGAGGCCACCACCGTCCTGGCCGGAGGCATGGAGAACATGTCCCAGGCGCCGTTCGTGGTGCGCGGTGCCCGCAAGGGCCTCAAGCTCGGGCAGAACCCCATGGAAGACTCGCTCATGGTGGCCCTGCTCGATTCCTACGCAGGCCTCTACATGGCTCAGACCTCCGACAATCTCGCACGCAAGTACGAGATCTCGCGCGAAGAGCAGGATCAGTTCGCGCTGCGCAGCCAGAAACTCGCCGACGAAGCCCTGCGGGCGGGCCGTCTGAAGGAAGAGATCGTGGCCGTGCCGGTGGGTCGCAAGGGCGAGCTCATCACGGAAGATGATCATCCGCGTCCGGAGACCACGCCCGAAGTGCTGGCCAAGCTCAAGCCGGCCTTCGCCAAGGACGGCTTCGTCACCGCGGGCAACGCGTCCGGAATCGTCGACGGCGCGGCCATGCTGGTCGTCACCACCGCCGAGAAGGCCAGGGAGAAGGGCAAGCAGCCTCTGGGCCGCGTCGTGTCGTGGGGCATCGCCGGATGCGATCCCGAGATCATGGGCATCGGCCCCGTGCCGGCCACGCAGATCGCTCTGAAGAAGGCCGGCCTGACCCTCGCGGACATGGACCTCATCGAGATCAACGAAGCCTTCGCCGGACAGATCCTGGCCGTCTCCAAAGAGCTCGGGATCAATCCGGAGAAGCTGAACGTGAACGGCGGCGCGATCGCGCTCGGACATCCTCTCGGCGCCTCCGGCACCCGACTGGTGCTCACGCTCCTCTACGAGCTCCGCCGCCGCAAACAGCGCTACGGACTGGCCACCGCCTGCATCGGCGGCGGACAGGGCATCGCCATGATCGTGGAAAGCGCGTCCTGATCGAGCACGAGTTCGGAATCACGCGCGGATAGGGGGGTGTGCCCCATGGTTCATCGCGCCAAGGCACTCCGGTGGGGCCGCGGGCATCCTGCCCG
>JBDTOZ010000761.1:0-7499 GCA_039932995.1 Acidobacteriota bacterium
AATGTGTAGGAGCTACCCACCCCGGCGACTGCGGTTGAGCTGTCGAAAGATCGCGACGCACAAGAACAGCAGAAAAACGCCGCCCGTCTTGCGAGGGGCGGCTTAAAAAGTTTCGAGTGGTAGGCGCTAACGGACTCGAGACCCCCACCGTGTGAATGACAGCCCCCGTCACTGGATGTCCTAGGATGTACGTGGTTTCAGTGGTTTGCGAGCGCTCTAAGACGTCCCAGGATAGCACAAGGATGGCCGTAGGGCGACCCTGTGAACACTACGCGGTCTCCGGCATTGCCCCCACTTTTCGGTGCGCGGAAAGCGTGACGGCCCCTGAGGGGAATCTGAACGCATCCGGCAAATTGCTCATCTCCGTCGTCTGAATGGCGTGCAAGAGGCGAACGTCAAGACGGAGCCGCGAAATGCCAGCCGCTTGTTAATGAGCGAGTTCGACATACGTATGTGCGCGAATCTCCGCTACGTCCGGGATGCGCTCGATTCGCACCGTGGCGCTTCGCAACTGACTTAGATCCTTGAGGTGAGTGCCGCCGCACAACATCCGGGCCGCGCCGATCGGCAGCTCACACGCCCATTCCCGCCGCGCATCCACGGTCGATGAATCGCAATTAATCGACACGGGACCGCCTCTGCTGATCCATTCCTGCACCGTTCTGTTGATGTCGTCCGCCGTGGCGTCGAGAGCCAAGAGAAAGGCGGCCGACTCGAAGCCGGACTTGGACAAAGTCTTGCCGAAGCGGTAATGGTCGATGCTCTCGTTCAGCCGGATCCGCGAAGACTGGATCGCCAGCTGGTCGAGATTGGGGTTCCCGACGGAGTCCACCTGCGGTGCGACCCCTCGCCAGAACCGGCGGGTATGCCAGTTAAACGCGAAGCTGAACAGGTGTGATGCGGTGTGACCCGCGCTCAGATGTAGACGCTTCTCCGCGTCTACGGAGAGGTCAGCTCGCTGATGCGGCAGATCATCCGGCTCGCGAGTCTCGAGCGAGATGAGATGTGCCACACCCCACCACCATCCGAGGGTTGACCGTTTCGGAAGATCGCCCTGGAAGCGCAGCTGGCCGGTCCCTTCTGCGCATCCGGCGATGACCGAATCCAAGACGGCGAACGAGCTGCCGCCGATTGAGATAGTCCCCGTGTCGCCGGGCTGGTCGGGCCACTTGTGATCGACGGGATGAAATGGAGTCTCCGCGGTGATCACGGCAGCGACGCGCTCATCTTCCTTGAACCACTGGGCGGCGACGATCTCGCTCGTGTGTTGCGTAGCGCCGCGTGGAAACAACACGACCGTGTTCGAGTTGCTTTGCCAGTCCATTCGACTTCCCCTTTAGATATCCATGAAATTGTCGCTGGCAATGATTCGCGTACCCGGCAGGCGGTCTTCCAGCGACACCGAAAGGTCGCGCACGACCCCGAGCCGCAGCAGATAACGATCTTCTCCATCGTAGTGCGGGAGGAATTCGGACCGTGCGTGAACGGCGCGGTGGTTGTCGATGATGAGCATGTCAGCGCGGCCTACCGCGATCTCTCGCCTTTCCTGGTTGACCGCAGCGCGCAGTGCCGCGAGCGCACGATCGCCTGCGGCGGTCTCGGCGGTCATGAAGTCGTCGTCGAAGCGCAGGAACGGATCGCCAGGATCGCCGGAGAGCACGGCGAGCGTCGGTCCTTCTCCACCGCCGAAGGACGCATCGACTTTCGTCTTGAACTGCGGAATGAAGAGCTCACGGCGATGGGCCAGCGTCAGATGAGGGAGGATGCGGCGGATGGAAGAGAAGACCGTGCGCGCGGCACGCTCACGGTCCTGACGCAGTCCGCAGAGGATTACGTGAGACAGCATGTGAGGATGAAAGGCGACTTCGGTATGAAATTTCAGGAACGTGGCGGAGCTGCCATTGGTCTGCTTGTACGCTTCGTCGCGGAGTGGGTAAAGACCCTGAAAGAGCTTACCGCCCTTTTCCTGGAAATAGCTCACCGGCTCGCCCAGCGCCTTTGCGATGGCGCCCATGTAATGCTCGGCGAGATACGTCTGCCGTCGCGCGTCGCGATTCGGTTCGAGAGGTGTTGGGGGGATGTGCTCGTCGAGAGGGAGGCCCCGGAGGAGCAGGACTCCGTCCAGATTGCCATGGTCGCGGAACATCAGAACGCGGCGGCGGATCTCCAGAGGGAAGTTCCCGAACGCCAGTTCTGCAGCGAGCAGGAAAGCATCGATCTCGTCGTACGGACAGCCGGTCGGACCCGGGATCGACGTCGAGTCGGATGGGGTGAGTTCAAAGACACTGCCGGAATCCAGCGGTCCTGGTGTTGGAGAAGTCGGCGCAGCTTGACTGGCCACACCCCCTTGGCTCTGACGAACCGCGACGAGGCGGGCGGGTTCAGGCGGCGTGAGGCCGGCGGTTGCGCCGGGAGGCGAGTTGTCCGGAAGAACATATTGAGACTGCGTGCTCATAGGTGGCCTCCTGCCGCTCGTATCGTTCTGGGTTAGCTGCACTTACGATGAGTCTTCTGATATTTGGATTCAAATTAAATTAGATTGAAAACGAAATATGGACCCTTGAAGAACTATTGTCAATGCGAAATCACACTAGAAGGTGATGACTGTCACTTGCAACTTCTCAGGCACTTTGATCTAGAATCCACTTAGAGTTCGATAAACGGCAGATGGATGCGTTTGAGGTATGGCGGAAGGACGTCACGGCGGGAGTTGCTTCGCTGCCATTGAGCGGTGGCGTTTACCGCGAGTCGGGGAATCTAGGTCACTATCGCCGCGTCAGCAGCGCCCTTCTCGAGCGGTTTGACGATTCCGTGCTCGCCAGGGCGGCGTTCCTTCACGGAGTTCACCCGAGCGAGTTCCGCGAGGTTCGGCACCGGATCGGCTTCTCGCTCGAGGTCCAGGCGATCCTTGAGGAGCGCAACAAGCTCCGTTCGATCGGCGGCCGCGGAGGGGACGCGGGTGTCGGGGAAAGCGAAGGCGACGAGGTGGCGCGTCTCCTCGTCGCCAACGTTCTTCCGCTCATCCGCGACGCCCGATCCGTCATTCTTTTCGTCTGCGAGCAGATCGATCATCTCGACACCGACGAGGCGTTTACAGCTTGGACGCTGGACTTCGACAACGAGCCGCGTCCACTGCCTTCCCACGTGCTGCGCCCCCGCGCTCGTGTTCATGATCGGTTCGTGGATGTCGCCGTCCGTGCCCGCTTCCTCCGTTACGTGGTCGCCGCCACCGCGGAAGCATTTGGGATGTGGAACGAGCGCAACGTGGCTCGGAACATGGCCCTCGCGCACGAGCGCCGGGAACGGTTCGACGACATCCTCGCGTGGGTGACGCGCGATCACGGAGCACCCGATGGCGCGAGTCACGAGCGCGAGAGATATGTCCTGATGCGCCTCGACCGTGGCGTGCGTCCTCTGTCCGTGAAGTGGGAGTGGCGGCACGTCGCATCGCTCGACGAGCAACTCGTCGACGACGTGCCGTCCGACGTTCCGGCTGCCATCACGCCGCACTTGTGGAGCAAGCGGTTCGACCATCTCGGCCACGTGACGATCGTCTGCCGAACGGCCGACCAATGCTACCGGGCTCTCTCCCGGCTGCACGCCAGCGGCGAGTACCTCGAGCGCGGCATCCGCGATTTCATCGCCGCTCCCCGGCTATCGGGCTATGCGGCGCTCCATACGACCCTCACGCGGCGTGGCAACCGTGCGGAGTTTCCCGATCTCATCAAGGTCCACATCATGACCGAGAAGGTATGGCAGGCACGATCGGCGATGACCGGTGCTCCCAACCTCGCACGGATGCAGATGCGCATTACGCGGGCGGATCACGCGTCGCTCCGCGTCTTCGCGGACGACGGCCGAGTTCTCGACCTCCCCCTTGGATCGACCGTGCTCAACTTCGCGCTCCACGTCCATTCACATTTCCTTCCGCGCCTCCGAGGCGCGACGGTGAACCGGGTTCCCGTGGGGGTTCTTCATCCCCTGAGAAATGGAGACGTGGTCTTTCTGACCTTAAGCGATATCCAGCAGTTGCTTCCGATCGGATGGGAGGAGCACGTTCCGGCATCGACGGTCTACCGGCTCCGTACGCAGTTCGTCCGCGCGTATCGCGCCACCCTTGAGAAGAACGGCCGCCGCTGGCTGCGGCAGTACCTCAGTCGCTACGGTCGGGACGAGGTGAGCGATTCGGAACTCGACGAGCACCTCGCCACGGTTGCGAAAGACCTCTTCAACGTCACGGAGAAGCCGGAGTGGATCTACCGGCAGCTGGGCATGCACGAAGCGCGCGAGCAGGGCTCGGATCTCGGGCCGACGAGCTTCGACTCGACGCGGGTCGGCAACCTCGCCGCAGGCGTGACGGTGCGCATTCGCGAGGCGCCATCGGATGAGGCGGAATTCGAGATCCCGACGCAGTTCGCGGGGAAATTCGACCAGATCCAGTCCTGTCCTCAGTGTACTCCGCTGCCGGACGAGCCGCGTGCGGCGACGCTCCGCGACCGTGTTCTCACGATCCACCGTCTCAAGGCGAACTGCGCCACCGACGCCTTAATCCTCCGGCGCCAATCGCGTCCGGTGGATGATCAGCATTACTTCGTCGTGGAGACGACGAACCGGATCGGGATCGGCTCGGAACTGCTTGCGATCTTTCAGAGTCACGACGTCGACCTGTCGGAGCTCGTCGGCCGGCGGCTTGCTCCGGGGTGGTCGGTGTTCCGGATCGGCGCGGACTTCCTAGGCGCCGAGCGTCGTGCGGAGATCAAAAGGGATGTTCTATCTGTCAGCGGGGTGATGCGGGTGATCGGCCCGGACGAGCCCTCCATTCAGTTCTTCGACACGCTCATGCCACCGCCCACGGCACCCGTGCACTATTGGGTTAAGCCCGCTCCGTATCAGGCCGGGCCGCCGCTCGAGGATGACCGTTTCTTCTACGGGTTCTGGCCTGAGCTGACGGAGCTCGAGCGGGTCTTTGACTCGGTTGCGGCAAACACATCATCCGGCGAGTTCCTCTTCGTGCGCGGGCCTCTTCGCGTGGGCAAGACGTCGGTCGTGAAGCAGTTCCTCCGCCTGATTGCGCGCGACCCGTCGCGACCCAATACGGCGGTCTACCACTTCCCGAAACAGACGCGCTGGACCGAGATCGCCGACACCATGCGGCAGAAGCTAGTCGCGAATGTGCCGAACCCGCCGGAAGAGGTAAAGCGTACGCACTCGCTGCAGGAAGCGATCGCCGCCGTCCGGCAGCACACCGTCGAACCGGTCGTCCTAGTCATCGACGAGATCGTCGGCCTACTGGCGACGAACAGTCGGTGGCCGGAGGAACTTGCGGCATTCAGGGCATTTCACGACGAAGTGCGCGCCACACCCGGAGTGCTCGTGGTCTGGATCGGTCCGCAACTCGCGCTGCATCGGGTCGATCTCGAGATTCGCCAGCTCCTCAGCAACAGCCGTTACATGGATGTCGGCGCTTTACATGAGGACGACGTCGATGCGATGTTGCGCGCCCGGAAAATGGGTTCTACATATCAAATCGAGCTTTTCGGCCGGTTGGCTCGCGCGGTGACGCAGCTGACGAGCGGCAATCCGTATTGGGTGTCTGTCCTCGCGCAGCACATGTTCAAGCTCGCGAGGTCCCGCGAAGCATCGCGGCGCATGACTTACACGTTCGACAAGTTGAAGAAAGCAAAAGAGCGGTTCTTCCTGGACGGGCATGCATTTGCCGACCGTGTCGAATCCCCGTTCGACGCCCGCGATCCGCACGCGCGCACGGTGAAGCGGGCGATCCTCGACCAGCTCGCCGATCCGGGCGTTCGCATGACGTCGGATGATCTCAGTGTCGTGCTTCAGCAATACGTCCGGCGCGAGGTCCTCGACTATCTGGAGGAGTTGCGGCTCACTGGCTCGGTGAAAGTCGACGACAACAAGTGGCGCATCGCGGCCCCCATCCTCGGCGAATACATTACTCGACTGAACAAAGAGAAAGGGAGCGTGTCATAATGCAAGGGAAGACTCAGCAGGGCGCACGCATTTTCTTTCACGAGCTGATCGGACTCATCGAACATTACTTCGCTGGACGTGGATTGCGCGCTCACCTCATGGGTGGCCGAGGCACCGGCAAGTCGTTCATCCTTTCGCGATTGAAGCTGAAGAACCCGAGGGTGGTCTCGTTCCGGGACAGAAAGCTGGACGAAGCGCTGAGCAGGGAGCTCCGGAGCCATCAAGGCGCGCTTTTTCTGGATGATGTCGATGAGGACTTCAACGCCGAGATGAACGAACTTCTCCTGGCGTTGCTCAGCGAGTTTCAGTATCCGGTGATTATCGCGTCGACACTGCGATCAGACCTCGCTGCTCTGCAGGAGAAAGGTGCGTTTGAAGGACTATCGTGGACTTTGGAAACGGACTCGTGGTCCTCGTCGACCTCACAGTTTGAGCCGTTTGAGATCGAGCCGTGGGAAAGCGGTTGGGCGAGTCGCGTCGCGCGTCTCGTAGCGGACGTGCTTCCGTCGAAGGATGCAGGAGAACTTGCTGGTTATACGACCATCGTCCTCGATCTCACAGGTGGTCATCCGCTGATGTTGAATGAAGCGCTCGATGCGATAGGGCACACGCCGCGCGTCGCCCGCCACCATGAGCGCACCTCAATCAATTGGAGACAGGAGCACGCGAAGCTCGAAGAGCAGCTCTTCGGCAGCGGGCTGCGCAAACTCCGTAAGTTCGTTGCTTGGCTCGATGCCGTGTCGCCTTCGGCCGGCGAGGAGCTTCGACGTTTGGCACGCGGCGAAGAGCCGCACGTGCATCGCTCCGCAGCCACACGGCGCGCGCTCGGGGACAGTGGGCTGGTCTGCCGTACGCCCGAACAGAAGATGGTGGTCGCGGGAGAGGCGCTTCGCCATTTCCTCGCGGCGAACATGGCTCCGCCGCCGGTCGTCGTCCGTCAGACTGGCCCTGGCGGAGGGGAGATTTGCGTGTCGATTGCGAATTCGACGGTTGCTGTCCCTTTGCGACGCGGAGCCTGGAAGCTGGTCGAAGCACTACAAAACAGTGAGAATCCGATGACAATTGAGGCGCTCATGAGGAAAACAAAGCTCCAAGAAGGCGCTCTACGTTCCGCCATTCAGCGAATAAGAAGCGACTTCGATGATTGTGGTGTATCGAATGTTATTGAGAACGTCTGGGGTGAGGGGTATCGCCTCAGCCTCATGCCGCTTTTGACGCCGCGTGCACTGGAGCAATAAAAACAAGGAGGCCGCGAGCTTTACCTAACTCGCGGCCTCGGAATCAGCATTTTTGGTAGGCGCTAATGGACTCGAACGGTTGATCCCCACCGTGTGACGGGCTGTCCCGGTCCGTGAATATCCTAAGGATGTACGTGTTTCAGCATGTTACGAGCGACCCGGGACACCCTGTGTGTCAACATCGAGTGGTGGTTCGGCCGACGCGGCGGCGATTCACGGCGGGGTACAAGGCGCGGTTGCTTCGAGAGGCGGACCGGTGCAAGGCCT
>JBDTOZ010000762.1:0-6141 GCA_039932995.1 Acidobacteriota bacterium
AACCAGAACCCGCAACCAACCAGAAACCAGAAACCAGAAACCAGAAACCAGAAACGGGTTCTGGTTGGTTGCCGGTTTCTGGTTTCTGGTTTCTGGTTTCTGGTGCAACCAACCAGCAACGAGCAACCAGCAACCAGCAACCAGCAACCAGAGAACATCAGGCAGACAGGTTGCAGTGCGTCGTCAGACATCAGCGTCCGGGCTGGCGGCGCAAGGAATTCAGCGTTCTGCAACGTAGTTCAATCGACTGCGAGCCGTCACCCCATGTCGTCATCTCATGCTCCACGGAAGGAAAAACGCAGCGATGCACTGTGACGATGTGAAACGAGTTCTTTACTTCTTCCTCGATGGGTCCCTCGGCGACGCCAAAATGCAGCACATCGAGATCCATCTGGGCGATTGTCCGGACTGCATCATTCGCGTGACCATCCAGCGCCGGCTGCGCGGCTTCATCCGCAAACGCCTGGCACCTCTGCAGGCACCCGACACTCTCCGCGTGCGCGTCGTCCAATCGCTGCGCACCACTCCGTAGAAGCGCGACGCGTGGTCAAACAAGCGGGAAAGACTTCGGTCGGCGAGAAACTCATTCTCGTTTCCACCAACCCGAACAAAGGCATCGAAGCCGAGCGCATTCTCGGCATGCCCCTCCTGCGGGTCTCCCTCAATCTGCCGGAGGTCCAGGCTTCCTCGGTGGAAGACATCACCCGATACAAAGTCGACGTGGCCCGCTCCAAGGGCTACAACCGCCTGATCGTCGAAGATGTCTCGCTCGGCTTTGATGAGTTGGGCAACTTCCCGGGCCCGTACGTTCGCTGGCTTCTCGAGGCGGCAGGCGGAAAAGGCCTGGCCGCGATCGCTTATGCGCTCAACAACCGCTCCGCCAAAGCGCAATGCTGCGTGGGGTACTGGAACGGCTCAGAGGCACGGACGTTTCTCGGCGAGGCGAGCGGCGAGATTCTCGTGCAACCACGCGGAGCCGCGACCTTCGGTTGGGACGCCTGGTTTCAACCGCACGGCTCGCCCAAGACCTTCGCCGAGATGACGGATCAGGAAAAAGACGCGGTCTCCCATCGCGGTCACGCCTACCGGCTCCTGGCCGAGTGCCTCCAAAAAGAAGGACACCGATGATGCGGAATCCGGACACCTGTTGTTTCGGATTTGCAACCGGCCTCTGCAAACTCCTCTCATAACTCCCTCGTATATCAATGTGTTGCCAGTGATAAGGCCGGTCGTGCCTGCTGGCAGGCCCCTTGAAGTATCCCGGTTCGCGCGGCGGTCGTGGTCGCGCCAACGGAAAGGAAAGCATATGTGGGTCTTCGACGGTGAAGAATGGACGCAGGACAACGGCGGCGTGGACTCGACGGTCAAGCCGGAGACCAAGCGCCCCCGCTATGATGAGCTTTCCCCGGAGCTGCAGGTGATCGAGGTGGAAATCGTTCCGGTGTCGCCGAACAAATACATTCCCCAACTTCCTCTGGCCTGATTCCCGATTCTCTCAAACCGAGGGCCGCACGTGACGAGCGTGCGGCCTTTGTCATTGATGGCCGAGCCGGATGAAGTGCAAGTCGAACGGACATTGCCGGCATGACAAGACACGAGGTCACTTGGTGCTTTGGGGATGGAGAAACGCCCGGACGATCGGCTCGACGGTCTCGGAGGCCACGTTGAAGATGCGGTCCGCGTGGTAATTGCCCTCGATGTCCAGCAGATGCAGTTCCTTTGGCTCGTGAGCGGCCTCATAGAGGGCGACGGAGTGCCGGTGCCCGATCAGCCAGTCGTTCTTCACGTGAATGAAGCAGACCGGCACGTGCACATCCGGCATGTCGTCGACGGCGCGGAGCTTTTCGCTCTTGCGCAGGTTCCAGGCGAATCGTGGCGTGCGCATGGCCTGCGAAAAGGCGATGTGGCGGTGCAGGGTGAACGGATTCAGTCTGGGCGTGATCATGGAGAAGTCGGCCACCGACGAGATCAGCAAAAGGGACGTGACCGGCAGGTCGGGGTTGCGCGCGATGGCCGAGATGGCCACAGCGCCCCCGTAGGAGAAGCCGAGCAGCGTCACGGTGCCGACCGTGTTCCCATGCGCGAGGAGGTGTCGGATCACCGCCGCCACGTCGTGCTGCTCATGCTGGTTGAACCCGTACGTCCCTTCGCTGTCGCCGTGGCCCCGCGGATCCATGATGACCGTGCGGTGATTCTCCCGGACCAGGAAATGCGCGAGACGGACCATGGACGGGTGACGCCGGTCTCTCCAGAAACCCGGCACCACGACCACCGTGGAAGGGGAAGGGATGTCGTAGACGTCGTAGTGCATCGCCGCCCCGTCGAACGAAACGGTCTGGCGATGCTGGGGTACGGGAAGCGAAGGAATGGCGATCAAACTGCTTGACATTGTCGAGCTCGGCCTTATCATACGCCGGAGGAGGCGGTGCGCCTTTCATGCCCCTCCCATTCCGCTGTTCATCCCCTTCGGTCATCAGAAACAGGTCGCGAGACCTGAAATAGTAAGGAGAATTCAAACTATGAAGAAGTCCCTCGTTCTCACGCTGGTCGTCCTGCTCGCCGTCTCGATGCTCGCCATCGGTTGCAAGAAGGAAGAGGTCGTGACCGACACCGCCGCCACCACCGAGACGTCCATGACCGCTGGTGACACGGCCATGAGCGACACGATGGCCACCGACACCGCCATGACCACCGACACGATGGCCACCGACACGATGGCCACGGACACGTCGGCCACCGCGACGTCGACCACGATGAGCACCACGACCACCGGTACGGTCGCGACCACCACCACCTAGTCTCGATTCGTTTCCGCAACTCGGCGCCCCGCTTCGGCGGGGCGTTTTTTTTGATGCGAATCTCCGCGGTTCCTTCTGGCGGCTGACCTCGCTCATCCAATGTTGAGCTTGCGCTGGCACTCGTTGTGCTGTGTCTCACCAGACCCTGTCAGTGCATTTCAAGCAACGGCAAGGAGGTGAGCGCCGGCACCCAGAATGACGCTTTTTCCTGGAAACTGACTCACCGGAAACCAACTGAAGATAGGAAGAGAAACCGCATGAAGAAGAAGATCGTCGTATTCCTCGCGGCCATGACGCTCGTCGTCGTTGCCGCCTGCCAGAAAACCGAAGTCACCACCGACACCGCCGGAACGGACACCGTCGTCACCGACAGCTCGATGACCGCCGGAACCACCGAGTACAGCACCGACACCACCATGACCAGCAGCACCGACACGATGTCCACCGACACGATGGGCACGGGCGGCACGATGATGGACACGATGGGCACGACCACCGGCACGTCGGGCACCACCAGCACCAGCTCCACCAGCACGACCTCGACCACCACCACCTAAAGTCGATCTCAGTTTCGAAACCAAGCCCGGGGCGCGTCGCTCCGGGCTTTTTCGTTTTCTGGCGGACCGCTTCGACTCATCGACTCCGATTCGAAGGCGCAGGCTAAACTTCACCGGCCGATGAATAAATCTGCCGGTTGGTCCATCCAACGATGGGTTGCCACTCTGGTCGCCGGAGTCGCCCTCCCGGTGGTGATGCTGCTCGCATGGGTGGGGGTCGTTCAAGTGCGGCGCGAGCAGAAGGAAGCTCGCGAGTCCGCGTTGGGCATCGCCCGAGCCACCACGTCGCGCTTGCGGGAGCTTCATTTGAGCTCGGTCACCCTGCTCGAACAGATGGCGGATCGGGCGCAACGCGGGCCCTTGGACGTCGATTCATGCCGGTCCGTCGTTTCCGCCATCGACTTTCTGCCTCGCTACGCCGATGCCTTCGTCTACGACAGAACGGGACGGCTGGTCTGTTCGGGGAACACCCTTCCCGCAAACGAGCGGATTTCGCGGGAGGCCCGGCAGTGGATCGACCGGGAGCTGCATGCGGAGCCTCTTCGCGACGGTGTACGGGCGGTGCGCGCGGGCGACCGGGCCATGCTCGTGTTCTTTCACCCCCTGCCCGAAGCGGTGGGCGGCACCATTGCGCTCGTCGAGTTCATGAGTGTCACCAGCCATGACGCTCTCGTTCCGGGAGCGCTGCTCATGATTCTCGATCGGACGGGAACCGTGATCGGACGCTCGGAGGGTGCCGAAACATGGGTGGGGAAGAATGTTCGGGACTCGCGCATCGCGGAGCTCGGATTGCACGCTCCGGAGGGCATGGCCAAAGCCGCGGGGGTGGATGGGGTCTTGAGGCAGTATGCATTCGTGCATCTTCCGGAGCTGGGCTGGACCGTTTACGCGGGCATTCCCGAGTCTGCGATCGTTGGCCCCGTTCGGGAGATGATGCTGAACGGGGCGCTCGGAGGCATTGCGGTCCTGTTTCTCGTACTGACCATGAGCATCGTGTTGACCCGAACGATCGCCCGACCCATGCAAGCGCTCCTGACCGAGGCCACCACCGCCGAAGCCGTCGCCGATGGCACTCACGCGGAGGCGGGCCCAAAGGGGTTCGCCACGCTCACGGACGCCTTTCGCAAATTGATCAGTCAATACCAGGCCGCCGATGAGCGCACGCGCAGTAGTGAGCAACGACTGCGCGCGCTCTCCGACAGGCTTCTGACGGTGCAGGAGGAGGAGCGCACACGCATCGCCCGGGAGATTCACGACGATCTCGGTCAGGCCCTGACCGCCTTGAAGATGGACGTGCTGGGGATGCTCGAAAGGACGGCCCGCGGCGCGGCAGTCGACGAGGGACTGAGCGGCAGGATCGTGCATACGCTGGATCATCTGATGACCGCGATTCAGCGCATCTCGTCCGAGCTTCGGCCCAGCATCCTGGACGATCTGGGGCTGGGAGCGACCATTGAATCCGAGGCTCGAGCTTTCGAGCAGCGCACCGGCATCGAGTGTGAAGTCTCGCTCGATGAGAAGACCTGGCTCCTTCCCGCCGGTGGGGCGTCGGAGACCCTGGACGGACAGAAGCCGAGGGCAGTCGATCAGGGGATTGCCACCGTCGTCTATCGAATCATCCAGGAAGCGTTGACCAACGTGGCGCGGCACTCGAACGCCTCCCGCGTGGAGCTGAGGATCCGTTTCCGAGAGGCCCAGATGCTCGTCGAGATTCGCGATGACGGTCGAGGCCTGACGTCTCAGGATGTGGGCAGTACCCGGTCGCTCGGCCTGATCGGCATGCGTGAGCGCGCTGAGATGGTCGGCGGGACCGCCCGTTTCGAAGGCTTCGCCGGCCGTGGCAGTATCGTCTCGGTGGCCATTCCGTTGCCCGCTCTTCCGGAGGAATCGTCATGATCACGGTCTTGATCGTGGACGACCACGACATCGTCCGGGAAGGCCTCAAGCAGATCGTGCTCGAGACGGGGGACATCGTCGTCGGTGGGGAGGCGCGCACGGGAGCCGAGGCCATGGAACGAGTTCGGTCCCGTGTCTGGGACGTGGTCATCCTGGACTTGAATCTGCCCGATCGGCCCGGCCTGGACCTCCTGGGGGAAATTCGTCAGGTCGCCCCTCAGAGCCCGGTGCTCATCCTGAGCATGCACCAGCAGGTGTCGTACGCGGTTCGTGCCCTGAAGATGGGCGCGGCGGGCTATGTGAGCAAGGACACCGCTCGAGAACATCTCGTGCAGGCCATTCGCAAGCTGGCGCGCGGTGAGCGATTTCTCACCCCGGCCGTGGCGGAAGGCCTGGCGTTCGAGCATATGGATGGTGCCGGCGCGGCCCATGCCCGGCTGTCCGACCGTGAGTTCCAGATCTTCAATCGAATTGCCGGAGGGAAGCCACCACGGGACATTGCGGCCGAGCTCGGACTGAGCGTGAAGACGGTGGCTACGCATCGCGCACGGATCCTCACGAAGATGGGGCTGAAGAACAACGCGGCCATCGTGCAATACGCCTTCGAGCACGACTTGCTCTAGGCGGCACGGCCGCCAGCGCTGGTTGGCCAAGCCTTGGGCACGTACGGTCGCTCCGAGGCAAATGCTTCTCACGCGCAGACTCAGACGTGGGAGGCATCTTGGCCCGTACGCGCGAACGTTGAGAAGGCCGGGAGGGCGATGCGGGAAGCCTCTGTACTACTAACCTCGAGTTTCTTCGCGTCTCGCGAAGACTTGCAGGCGGAGCATTGGAACGCCGGCGTCCTCGCCGGCTGGCCCGTGGGCGTCTCGCCCGCGAGCCTCTCTTGC
>JBDTOZ010000763.1:0-1612 GCA_039932995.1 Acidobacteriota bacterium
TCGCGCCGAGGAGATTGCCGGGCTGCTCATGGACCACCGTGCGGCCGCTGGCGCGTTCGTGGAGAAGGAACGGCGGATGGGCCGCGTTCGCATAGACGAGCTGGCGTCCTTCCTCGAGCCGGAAGAGTGCCGCCGTGGCGAACTGGGTGGGCAGGCTGACCGTGAACAGGAAGTCGTTGAGCCGGGTCATGAACTCTGCCAGCGAGCGCTCCGTGGAGGCCTCGCTGTGGATGTAGCTCTTGAGGAGGGACACCAGAATGGCCGCGGGCAGGCCGTGCCCGGAGACGTCCGCGACGAAGAGATACAACGCGTCGTTCTGGACGAAGTAGTCGTAGAAGTCGCCGGAGAGCACTTCGCTGGGGATGTAAGCCGAGCGGATCTCCAGCTTGGGCGAGGCGAACACGCCTTGGGGCACGAGGGCTTCCTGCACACGGCGGGCGATCTGGAGATCGCGCGTCATCTGGGTGTTCATGCGCCGGAGCTGGTCCTGGTAGGCCTTCATGCGCAGCAGCGCGCGGAGACGCGCCACCACGATCTCGATGTCCGCTCCCTTGGTCACGAAGTCGTCCGCGCCGGCGCCCAGGCCCTGCACGACGTGCTCGGCGGAATCGGAGCCGGTGAGCATGAGCACGGGGATGGTCTGCAGCTCGGGGTCGGCCTTGATCAGGCGGGTGACCTCGAAGCCGTCCATCCCGGGCATGCGGTAGTCGACGATGATCGCGTCGGGCAACGTCTGATGGGCGAGCCGAAGACCCTCTTCGCCGGAGAGCGCAGGCACGGCGTCGTACCCACGCCGCTCGAGGAACCGCCGCGTGACCTGCAGGTCGTTGTCGTTGTCGTCGATGACGACGATGCGCTGGCGTTTCTCCATGGGCTCGGGCGGGCCGATTATAGGTGGAGTTGGCAGTTGGCCGTTGGCAGTCGGCAGGAGGCCAACCCCCGGCCCGCTCATCGCCCGCCACGCCGGGCCGTGGGGCGTAGGCATCTTGACCGTCGCCAACTGAGACCTGCCCGACCGGAGTTAACATGCGCGGCCATGAAATTGATCGTGGGCCTCGGCAATCCGGGGCCGGAATATGAGCGGACGCGGCACAACGTGGGGTGGATGGTGGTCGAGGCGTTTGCGAAGAAGTTTCGCATCGACGTCACCCGTCACGAGAAGAACGCCCTGACCGGCTCGGGCCGGGTGGCGGGGGGCAGCGTGATGGTGGCCAAGCCGCTCACCTACATGAACCTCTCCGGCGATGCGGTCAGGCTGCTGATGAACGCGTATCTCGAATCGAATGACGAGTTGATCGTGGTCTACGACGACATCGACCTGCCGCTGGGCCGTCTGCGCATTCGTCCCAACGGCTCCGCCGGCACCCACAACGGCATGCGCTCCATCGTGCAGACCCTTGGCACCGAAGCAATCCCCCGCCTGCGCGTCGGCATCGGCGCCGCGGACGGAGGCAGCCTGCGCGACTACGTCCTGGACGCCTTCGCCGCCGACGAGCAACCAGCCGTCGACCGCGCCATCGAACGCTCCGTCGAAGCCCTGCTCCTCTTCGCCCGCGGCGATCTGCGCCGAGCCATGAATGAGTTCAATCGGGATGAGGAGCCCGCCGTTCCC
>JBDTOZ010000764.1:0-8102 GCA_039932995.1 Acidobacteriota bacterium
GCGATGGAGGGGGACATGTTGGACCCGGTGATTATAGGGTCGTCTCTTGTTCTCGGTCGTCGAGTCGTCGGGTCGTCGAGGTTCACAGTCTCACAGCAGTCTCATAGGTGCACGTGCCACGGGCGTCTATGAGACTGTGAGCCTATGGACCCATGCGACTCTCGACGACTTGACGACTTGACGACTCGACGACTCGACGACTCGAAGACTCGACGACTCGACGACTCGACGACTCGAAGACAAGAAGGCGACGACAAGGCGAGAAGACGAGAAAACGGAGAGACCTACCCCCGCGGCTGCCAGGGCGTCACTCGGCGCAGGAGCCACTGGATCGTGGCGTTGATGGTGATGCCGATGGCGGCGATGGTGATCACGCCGACGTAGAGCTCTTCGGTGCGCATGGTCTGGAGGGCCATCCAGATGATCGAGCCGATCCCCGCCGAGGTCACGGTGAACTCGATGGCGATGGTCACCAGCAGGCCGAGGTTGGCGGCGATGCGAATGCCGCTGAGGATCATGGGCAGGCTGCCCGGCAGGACCACGTGGCGGAACAGGGCGGCCCGTCCTCCTCCATAGCTGCGCACCACTTCGAAGTAGAGCGGGGAGATCTCGCGCGCTCCCGCGGCGGAGTTGATCAGCGCCGGGAAGAACACCGTCAGCGCCACCGAGGCGATCTTCGCCCATTCGTTGATGCCGAAGATGACGATGAAGAGCGGGAAGAGCACGATCTTCGGCACAGGGTGGATCGCGGAGATGAAGGGGTCGGCGATCGAGCGCAGGCGGGGCGACCAGCCGACGCAGAGGCCCACCAGAATCCCGGGAATGCCTCCCACGACGATCCCTCCGAAGAAGCGCATCAGCGTGAGGCTGACGTTCACCAGGTACTCCCGATGTCCGAGCACCGCAAAATGCGCGGCGATGCGCGACGGCGCCGGGAACGCCAGAGTGTTGATCCAGCCCATCCTGGCCGCGAGCTCCCAGGCCGCAACGAGGAGCACCGCGATCACGCCGGCGGTGATGCGGTCCACGGTCTCGTGCCGTTTCATTGCGGCACCCACAGGCTCTGCCGCACTTCCTCTTCGAGAATGCTCCAGATGCGCTGGCGGATGTGTCCCGCCTCGGCTGTATCGAGAGTGTCCAACGCGCGCGGCCGTGCGAAGGGAACCGGGATCTCTTCGCGGATCCTTCCGGGCCGTCCGCTCATGACGATGATCCGGTCGCTGAGCACGATCGCTTCCTCGATGTCGTGCGTGACGTGCACGACCAGCTTGCGGTGCTCCTGCCAGATGCGCAGGAGCTCCTGCTGCAGCACCAGTTTGGTCTGGGCATCGAGCGAGCCGAACGGCTCATCGAGCAGCAGGATCTCCGGATCGGCCACGAACGCGCGCGCAATCCCCACGCGCTGGCGCATGCCGATGGAGAGCTGATGCGGATGGTGATGGAGGAAACGCTCCAGGCCGACCTGGGTGATGAAGTGCCGGGCCTTCTCGCGCGCCGTCTCGCGGGGCACGTCCTGGAAGCGCAGGCCCAGGGCCACGTTCTCGAGGACGTCGTACCAGGGGAGCAGGCCGTGATCCTGAAAGACCAGCGACGTGCGCAGGGGAGAGGCCGGCGATGCGCCGGCGTTGCGGGAGGGGGTCCCGTCGAACACGATCCGGCCGGAGGTCGGTTCCACCAGCCCGCCGATGATCTTGAGGAGCGTGGTCTTCCCGCAGCCGCTGGGTCCGACGATGGAGAGCAGTTCCGCGCCGCGGGCGGCGAAGCTGACGCCCGCCAATGCCGTGGTCTGGTTTGCTCCCGTGCCGAATGTCTTGGTGATGTCCTGGACTGTGAAGCTCATGGCTTGATGAAGTTGCCATTCCACCACACGGACCGCGCGATCGGTGCCTCGAGATAGCCGCGCGCCAGGAACCAGTCCAGGATGGGCTGGATGTCTTCGTCCCGGATCTCGCCGTCTCCGGCGATGGGGAGCCAGCAGGTGGCGCGAATGACCGCGGGAGGGAGTTTCGAATGCCGCGCCAGGATGGCCACGTTGCGCTCGCTCTTTCCTTCGTTGTAGCGGCGCACTCCACGGAGATAGGCCCGCATCACGCGACGCCCCAGCTCCGGGTCGTCGTGCAGCAGTCGGCGGCCGAAGGTGACGACGCTGTGCTGATGGCCGGGGGCGACGTCCTGCGAAGTGGCGATCACTTTCATCGAGCCGTCCGCGAGAGCCTGGCTGAGCTTCGGCTCGGTCGTGTAACTGACCGCGTCCATCTTGCGGTTGGCGCGTGAGAGAAAATCGCCCTGGGGTACCTGCGCGAGCTCCACGTCTGCCTTGGTGAGGCCGTTCTTCTCCAGCAGTTTCTCGATCACGTACTCCGTCACGCCGCCGGGGATGATCGCCACGCGCTCGCCGCGCAGGCTGCCTCCGTTGGCGGCGATGCGATCGGCCATCGGTGCCGGCGCGAGAAAGGATTCGGGGCTGCAGGGCATCGGTTCGAAGTGGCCGTTGTCCGCGACGATGCGCAGCGACGAGCCGCGGAGCATGGCGTTGAACAGTCCCGAACGCACCGGACCAGTGAAGACGTCGAGGTCTCCGCTGGTCGCCGCGAGCAGCCCGGAGGCCTGGTCGATCTCGACGAACTGCGGGTCGATCCCCTCCGCGGCGAAGAAGCCTTCCTCTTTGGCAATGCTGAACGCGCCGAACTTCAGCATGGGGCTGACGTTCATGCGTACCTTGGCCATGCTGCGCGGTTTCTCCGCACGCGAGCAGGAGAGGAGCGCCAGCAAGACCATCGGCACCACGTACGTGCGAGGGGCTCTCACTTCCGGGTCCTCATGTGCAGCCGCACGCCTCCGGTGAGGGTTCGAGGCTGGCCGGTGCGGAACGCGGTGGTGGAGAGGACGGAGTAGTACTTTTCGTCGAAGACGTTCTCGGCCATCGCATAGACGTCGAGCCAGGGACGGACAGGCTGCGCCGCCGCGAGGTCGACGACGCGATGCGCGGGTGCGGCCACGAGGTTGCCGGCCTCACCGTAGGAGCGGCTGAGCACGCGCCCGCGGAAGTCCAGGGTCGTTCCGTGCCCTCCGCGATACTGAATCGCGAGAGATCCGATGTGCGGCACGACTTCCGGCAGCAGCTTGCCGACCAGATCGGGATTCGGGTCCTCGATGACCTGGGAGTCGGCATACGTGTAGCCGGCCGTGACGGACCAGCGAGGTGTCAGGTGCACGTCCGCCATGACCTCCACGCCCTGGCTGCGGCTCGTCCCGAGATTGAGGTTCTGAAAAACGTTGGAGGGTTGCCCGGGCACGTTGGCGCGCGCCAGCAGTCCCTCGATCTCGCTGCGATAGAGGTTGACCTGCACGTTGGCGCGGGCGTTCGCCCACTCCACGCCGACCTCGCCCCCGACCAGCGTCTCGGGCTCGAGATAGGGATTGCCGATGAGGATGCTGTTGCCGGTGGCGGTGGTGCGATAGAGCTCGCGCAGTGTGGGCGCCTTGAAGGCGCGGTACACGGAGCCGCGAAGGGCGGTGCTCCTGCCGACCGCGTAACGCACGCTCACGCGCGGGTCGAGCTGTTTGGAGGTGGCCACCGGATAGACCGTGGGCGTGCTGCCGCTGATGGTCTGCGAGCCGTTGAAATTCTTGTAGGTGTCGAAGCGCGCGCTGGTGAGGATCTCCATGCGCGCGAGCGGGTGCCAGCTGGCCTGCGCGTAGATGCCGGCGAAGCGCTGGCTGCCGGTGAGGCTGGCCTGCTGGGTGATGGCTCCGTTGCGGTTGAGCGACGTGCGGTCTTCATCGGCGTCGACCTGACGCACGTCGACGCCGAAGGAGAGGAAGGGGAGGACCCCGCTCCTCTGCCACGACCATTCGAGGGATCCACCGGCCACGTTGGCGGGGATGTCGCTGATCTGCGACTGGAATTCGAAGTCGCGTGCGGCCGTGACGGAGGAGGCTTTGGCCTTCTCGAACTGGTCCTGGTAGAACACGGCGCCCGAGAGCAGGCCGTTGGGACCGGTGGCGCGGTGCGAGGAGAGCGAGATGTCGAAGATGTCGCGCAGGACGACGCCATAGGTCGTTCCTTCGGAGACGTCGATCTTGGCCAGGCTGGACTTGAGGGTCGTGGCCGCGCTCTCGGAATGCTGGAGGTCGATGCGCGCATCGGTGATGGCCGTGTCCTGCCAGCCGTCGATGTCGATGGGGCCGGGGAACGGGACGCGGATGAAGCCGTCGGAGTTGAAGCGGTGATGGCTGACGCGCATCCCCAGTGCGGGCGTCAGCATCTGATCGATCGAAAGAGATTCCTTGTCGCTGTTGTGCGAGCCGTACGCGGTGTCGAGCCGGACGGAGCTTTCGTCGATGGGCCGGGTGATCATGTTGATGGTCCCGCCGAGGGCGAAGTTTCCGAAGAGACTGGCGTTTCCGCCGCGCACGACTTCGACCTGGCGGAGATTGTCGAGCGGGACTTTCTGCCACTGGATCGTGCCCTGATACGGGTCGTGAATGGGCAAGCCGTCGACGAGCACGAGTGCGCGCGTGCCGCCCAGGCCGCGCATGGAGATGCGTTGCCCCGAGGTCAGCGAGGAGGCACTGCCGGAGAGCGGCATGTGCACGCCCGGAACGGTGCGCAGCATGTCGTCGACGAAGACGGATGGCTTGGCCTTCAGTTCTTCCTCGGTGACCACCGTGGTGCTGACCGGCAGCTCGCTCACTCCGCGCGCGCTGCGCGTCGCGGTGACGACGATGGTCTCTTCGACCTTGGGCTTCCCTTCGGCCGGTTTGTCCTCGGCCAACAGCGAGAGGGCGGCCACCATCATCAGGACGACACTGGCGACGCGTGACCGCTGCAGGAACAGTTTCATCGATGCTCTCCTCGGCGTCGTCATCAAGGCCTCACGGAGTCGATGAATTGGGGATCCCACCACTGCTGCAACTGGATGTCGCCATCGAGGTAGCCGCGCTTCCGGCTCCAGACCAGGATGCGCTGGACCGCGTCAGGGCGGATGCGCCCGTCGCCGGCGATGGCGATCCAGCAGGAGCGACGGACCACTTCCGCAGGGAGCTTGGTGGCGCGACTGAGGATGTCCACGTTGCGCGGAGTCTTCCCTTCGTTGTAGCGCGCGACGCCGCGCAGGTATGCGCGCATGAAGCGCCGGCCCAGCTCGGGATCGTCCTGAAGGAGCCGCTTGCCGTAGACCAGCACGGAGCTCTGATGGCCGGGCGACAACTCCTCGCCCGTGGCGATGATCTCGACCCGCTTTTCGCGAATGGCCTCGGACAGGTGAGGCTCGGTGAGGTGGCGCACGGCGTCGATGTCCTGCCGGAACGAGGCACTGGCTCCCTGAGGGAGGTCGACGAATTCGACCTCCGCGGCCGTCGTTTTCTTTTTGGCGAGGAGGAGGTCGAGCATGTATTCGCTGAGGCCGCCGCGGGCCACCGAGACGCGCTCACCGCGCAGGCTGCCTCCCGCCGCGCGAATGCGCTCCGCGGTCTTCACCGGCGCAACGAAGGCCTGGGATTCACAGGACACACTGGAGGAATGTCCCTTGTCCGCGACCACGCGCAGGGGCAGGCCTTTGAGCATCATGTTGAACATGCCCGCGCGCACGGCACCGGAGAAGACGTCGAGATCCCTGGAGTTCAACGCCAGCAACGCCGCACTCGTGTCGACCGACACGAACTCGGCCTCGATCCCCTCGGCGGCGAAGAATCCTTCTTCCTTGGCAATGACCAGCGGTGCGTAGGTCATGCTGGGGTTCAGGTTCATGCGCACCTTCGTGAGGGGACGCGGCTTTTCCTCACGAGTGCAGGCAAGCGACGCGAGCAGCGCCAGTGCCAGGGCGGCGCGCTTCAATGCCGTCCGCCTGTGAGGACGCGCACGCGCACTCCCCCCGACACACTGCGCGGCTGCGCCGTGCGAAATGCCGTCGGCGTGAGGACGTAGTAGTAATGCTCATCGAACACGTTCTCGAGCACCGCATAGGCGTCGAGCCAGGAGCGGATGGGCCGGGAGAGCGAGACGTCCACGACGCGATGGGCGGGAGCGGCGACGAGGTTGGCCGGCTCGCCGTAAGAGCGGCTGAGGACGCGGCCGCGTACGTCGACGCTGGTGCCGTCATGACCGCGGAAGCGGATGCTGAGGGAGCCGACGTGCGGCACGACTTCCGGGATGAGTTTCCCCACCAGCTCAGGGTTCGGGTCTTCGATGACCCGGGAGTCGGCGTAGGTGTAGGAGGCGTTCACCGACCACTGGCTGTTGATGCGTGCGTCGAACATCGCTTCCACGCCCTGACTGCGGCTGGTGCCGAGGTTGACGTTGCGGAAGACGTTCGCGGGCTGGCCCGGCGCGTGAGCCAGCGAAGCCAGTCCTTCGATCTCGCTGCGATAGAGGTTCAGCTCCACGTGCATCCGCGCGCCGGCCCACTCCAGGCCGGCCTCGCCGCCCAGGAGAGTCTCCGGCTCGAGGTCCGGATTTCCGAGGATGAGGGACGTGCCGGTCTGGTTGGTGCGGTAGAGATCGCGCAGGGTGGGCGCGCTGAAGGCGCGATAGACCGAGCCGCGCACGGCGGTTCGCGGCCCGATCGCGTAACGCACGGAGATCCGGGGATCGAGCTGCGTGGAGGTGGCGGAGGGGTAGTCCGTCACGGCGCCGCCGACGATGGCTTCGCGTCCCTGATCGTTCGTGAAGTGGTCCAGGCGGGCACCGCCCAGCACTTCGATGCGCGGGGAAGGCCGCCAACTGGCCTGGCCGAAGACGGCGGCGAAACGCTGCCTTCCGCCGATCTGCACACGTTGCGTGAGCGCTCCGCTGCGCGAGAAAGCCAGCCGGTCTTCCTGCGCTTCGACCTGCTGGAGATCGACGCCCGCCGAGAGGAAGGCGATCGAACCGGGCCGCTGCGTCGACCATTCGACGGAAGCGCCGGCCACGCGCGAAGGGATCGTTGCATCCTGTGAGAGGACCTCGGAGGTGCGGGCCCCGAGAATCGTGGAGGCGATCGTGCGCTCGCTCTGGCGTTGGTAGTAGACGTTGGAGACCAGCAGTCCGCTCGTGCCGAGGGCGCGCTGGAACCCGGCCGAGCCGTCCAGGACGTCGCGGTTGGACAAGGTGAGCGGTGTGCCCTGGGAAACGTCGATCTTGGCCACGCTTCCGCGAAGAAACATACGCGTCCCCTCGGAGGGGTCGTAATCCAGCCGCCCCGTCGTCGAAGAATGATCCGTGGGCGTGCGGATGTCCACCGGGCCCGGTTCGGGAACGCGGTAATAGCCGTTGGAGTCGGCGTCACTCTGGGTCACGCGCAGCTTCAGCGCCGGCGTGATGATCTGGTCGACGCCGATTGAGGTCCGCAGCGTGGCAGAGGTGCCGTAGAGCGTGTCGAGCTCGACGCGGTCGTCCTCGACGCGGCGGGTGAGCAGGTTGATCGTCCCGCCGAGAGCGAAGTTGCCGAACAGACTGGCATTGCCGCCGCGCACCACTTCGATCTGGCGAAGATTGCTGAGAGGCACCTTCTGCCACTGGACCGTGCCGCTGTAGGGATCGTGCAGAGGCACGCCGTCGAGAAGCACGAGAGCCCTCTTGCCTCCCAGGCCGTTCATGGAGACGCGTTGCACGTTGGGCGTGGCCCCGGTACTGCTGATGAGGGTCATGTGGACGCCGGGGATGGTCCGCAACAGATCGTCCACCGTGGTCACCGGGGCGGCCTTGATGTCCTTCTCGCGAATGACGGTCGTGCTGACCGGCAACTCGCTGACTGCGCGCTCCGATCGCGTGGCGGTGACGACGATGGTCTCGTCGAGCTTGGGGTCATCCGCAAGCGCGGCGACGGGAAGGCAAATGGAGAGCAGAAGCGCGCACGCGCGCATGAGGACACCTCGCAGGATTTTTTGACCGGGCCAGGACGCTGGGACCGGAGTCAGTATACCGGTGGGGCGGTGGGGGTTGGGGATTTGCCCGCGGGCGCCGGACCGGTCGTTCACGAGAAAAGGGGGCGCGGGCATCCTGCCCGCGCGCTAACGCGCGAAGGCGCGTCCCACAATGTAGCCCCGGGCTTGGCCCGGGGAACGAGGGGTGTCGGTGTGGTGCGGCCGCGAAGGCGGCCGCCACAACGTTCGGCGGAGCG
>JBDTOZ010000765.1:0-3219 GCA_039932995.1 Acidobacteriota bacterium
ACTGGGCACTCGCGAGGAGTGAGCCGTGAGCCGTGTGAGTTTTCTCGCCACGCTCATGTCGAGAGCCGCGAAGGGCAGAGGGGCCGATCCTCGCGAGAGCAACGGTGGACTAAAGTCCACCGCTCCACTGGAGTTGGCTGAAGTCTCCAACTTCATGATCGAAGGTTGCGGTCGAGAGCTCCGGCACTAAAACCGGTTACGAGTCCAGGCCTTCGCGCAGATACTCCTCCTCCACGAACTTGCGAAAGAGCTCTTCCCACTCCTTGGTGCGAGGGCGGGGGGCGCCGCGCATCGCGGCGATGCGGCGGCGCGCGGTCTCATCACGCTCCTCTTCGCGACGCAACTCGTCGGCGAGAGCCTGAGCGACTGCCTGTCGGACAGCTTCGCGGTCTTTGAGCAGGATGACCGCACGAGAACGGGAGAGAGCGTCGACGATCTGACGCGCCAGAGCGGCGAGGCGGTCCCGTGAGGGACGGACCATGTGTGAATTGTACGGCGGGCTCGAGGCCCGCCGCTCCTTTACTTAGTGAATTGGTTCGTCTTCGGACAGCGAGGGCTCCTCGCCGCCGTTGTCGTCCTCGGGCTGTTCCTTGTCCACGACCTTGACGGCGGCTACGACCGTGTCGGTCTCGTCGATGTGAATCACGCGCACGCCCTGGGTATTGCGGCCGATCGACCGGATCCCTTCGACCGGCACGCGGATGATCATCCCCTGCTCGGTGATGAGCAGGACCTGATCGTCGTCGAAGACGTTCGCGATTCCCGCCACGTTGCCATTCCGCTCGGTGACCTTGATGTCGATCACGCCGTAGCCGCCGCGATGCTTGACGGGATACGCACCGACCGGGGTCCGTTTGCCGAATCCCTTCTCCGTCACCGTGAAGATGTAGCCGCGATTGTCGCCGGTCATCTCCGCGATCTCGTCCGGAGCTCCGTCGGTGCCTTCGAGCTCGTTCTCATCGGCATCGGCATCCGTCTCGATGTCCGCATCGAGCTCGACGTCCCCTTCGGGCGCGTTCCCAACCGGGGGCACGTCCTGTCCGGCGGGGAGCACGTCCATCTCCACCACGTGATCGTCTTCGCGAAGGGAGATGGCCCGCACGCCCGCGGCACCGCGGCCCATGGGACGAACCTCGGATTCGCTGAAACGAATGGCTCGTCCGCCGTGAGTGCCGACGAAGATGTCGGAGTTTCCGTCGGACAAGGCCACGCTGTGCAGATCGTCGCCTTCGAGAATGTCGATGGCGATGATGCCGCTGGCGCGCACGTTCGAGAACGCCGCCAGCTCCGTCTTCTTGATCTTGCCGCCGCGCGTGGCCATCACCACGTACTTGCCTTCCGTGAAGTCACGGGTGGTGAGCAGCGCCCGGACGCTTTCGCTCTGTTCGAGTGGAAGCAGGTTGACGATGGCCTTTCCTCGGGCGTTGGAAGCCACTTCGGGGACGGCATAGACCTTCAGCCAGTACAGACGCCCGCGATCGGTGAAGACGAGCACGTAAGCGTGCGTCGAGGCCACGAACAGGTGCTCGACGATGTCTTCTTCTTTCGTCTGCATCCCGATGCGGCCCTTGCCACCACGGCGCTGGGATCGGTACATCGACAGCGGTGAACGCTTGATGTAACCGCCGCGCGAGACGGTGATGACCATGTCCTCGTCGGCCACGAGATCCTCGATGGAGATCTCACTCGTATCGGGGATGATCTCCGTGCGACGCGGGTCGCCGTACGCTTCCTTGATGTCTCGCAGCTCGGTGGAGATGATCTCGAGCACGAGCTTCTCGGAGGCCAGGATCTCTTTGAGGCGGGCGATGACGCCGAGGATCTCGTTGTACTCGTTGACGAGCTTCTCGCGCTCGAGCCCCGTGAGACGCTGCAGGCGCATGTCCAGGATGGCCTGGGCCTGGATGTCACTGAACTGCCAGCGCGCGATCAAGCCGTCTTTCGCTTCCTGCCCGGTGCGGCTGGCTCGGATGAGGGCGATCAGCTCATCGAGGACATCGAGGGCGCGAACGAGGCCTTCCAGAACATGGGCGCGCTCTTCGGCTTTGCGGAGGTCGAAGCGCGTGCGGCGCACGACCACTTCTTTCCGATGCTCGATGAAGTGCCGCAGCATCACCGGCAGCGGCATCACTTCCGGCTTGTTGTTGACGATGGCCAGGAAGATGATTCCGAAGGTGGTCTGCATCTGGGTGTTGCGATACAGATGGTTGAGGACGATCTCGGCGATGGCGTCGCGTTTGAGCTCGATCACCACCCGGATTCCCTCGCGATCAGACTCGTCGCGAAGATCGGAGATTCCTTCGATGCGCTTGTCCTTCACCAGTTCGGCGATCTTCTCCAGGAGTCGGGCCTTGTTCGTCATGTACGGAACTTCGGTCACGACGATCTGCTGCTTTTCGGATTTTTTTTGCGTCTCGATGCTGGCCTTGGCGCGGACCTGGATGATTCCGCGACCCTCGGTGTAAGCCTGCCGGATGCCTTGGATCCCGTGGATGTAGCCGGCGGTGGGAAAGTCCGGGCCGGGGATCACGGTCATCAACTCCGTGACGCCCACTGCCGGATTGTCGATCATCATCAGGCAGGCATCGATGACTTCCCCCAGGTTGTGCGGAGGGATGTTGGTGGCCATGCCCACGGCGATTCCCGAGGAGCCGTTCACGAGCAGGTTCGGATATTTCGCGGGGAGCACCGAAGGCTCGGAAAGCGAGCCGTCATAGTTCGGAACCCAGTCGATGGTCTCCTTGTCGATGTCGTCCCGCATCAGCTCTTCGGCCAACCGGGTCAGACGAACCTCGGTGTAACGCATGGCCGCGGGATTGTCGCCGTCGATCGAGCCGAAGTTCCCCTGGCCGTCGACGAGCCGGTAGCGCATCGAGAAGTCCTGCGCCATGCGCACGGCCGTGTCGTAAATCGCCGAGTCGCCGTGCGGGTGGTACTTGCCCATCACGTCGCCGACGATGCGCGCGGATTTCTTGTAGGCCTTGCCGGAGGTGTTGCCCTGTTCGTACATGCCGTACAGGATCCGGCGATGGACCGGCTTGAGGCCGTCTCTCACGTCCGGAAGCGCACGGCCGATGATGACGGACATCGCATAGTCGAGGTACGACTTGCGCATCTCGTCTTCGATATTGACCGGGTAACGCTGCTCGGGCGGCGTCGGGATTTCGGGTGTGTCAGCCATAGTGTCAGTGCGCAGGGCGCAGAGTGTTCGTGTTCAAC
>JBDTOZ010000766.1:0-3872 GCA_039932995.1 Acidobacteriota bacterium
AGCGACATCCGGCGGGCGCGGGACACCTATCGTGCCGTGTCGTCGCGGCTCGCGCAGCACGACCACTCGATCGGAACTGTGTGACCGGCGAGATCCGCCGGACCATCACGAGAGATTTTCCTTACTCCGTGTTCTACGCCCTCGACATGCGGGAGCGAATCAGGCGGATCGTGGAGCGCCGGCGTCTCGCCGGCTGGACGGGCGGCGTCCCGCCGCGGGAGGGGGACGCGTGCAAAGGATCGTTTGCGTGGCTCTCGAGCCCGGAACTCCTTCCGGCACGATCACCGGGGCCGGGGCGGAGTTCGATGAGGGGCGGCCACTTCGGTTCCCCGCGCGGGAATGGAACCTGCAGCGGTCTGGTGCATGCGGAACGCTGCACCGGATCGCTCGAAACGCGAGCTCGCGGCAGACGTCGATCCGCGGGTTCCCCTGGCTCTCGAGCGGACGTTCCTCGCGTGGATCCGGACGGGCCTGGCCATGATGGGCTTCGGGTTCGTCGTTGCTCGATTCGGTCTCTTCCTCCGCGAGCTCGAACGTGCACGGGGAGGTGCCGTCCCGGCGGGACGCGGTATCTCGCCGATGATGGGTACAGCGCTGGTCGCGCTCGGCGTCTGCGCGTCGGGCTGGGCGGCACTCCGGTTCAGGCGCGACCTCGCCGCCGTCGCCGCGGGGGAATCGCCCCTCGCCCGCAGCCCGGTCGTTCCGACCCTCATCGCACTCGCTCTCTGCGGCATCGGAGCCGCCACGATCTGGTACTTCCTGACGAGTTCGTGAGAAGCGCGGCATCATCCTTCCGCGCCCTACCTCATCCCCGGCGATGGCCTCCGCGAGCCGCCGTTCGACGCCATCGAGTTTCGCCTTCCAGCTTTCGAATTCTTCAAAGAACGCCTCTTCGGTGCCTGCAAAAGCAGCAAAGCCGGGCGTCACCATTTCGCCGCTGCGGGACGCCGGTCCACGCATGCCCGGTGGTGCCTCGTGCAAGAATGCCGCGATGGCCCCAACACGCCGCGACCGTGCGGCGACGGACGACGCAAAGGCGATTCTCAACCGCGTGCGGCTGCTCGTTCGTGCGTTGCGGTCGTTCGACAAGCAGGCGCAGTCGCAATACGGCCTGGGCGCGGCGCAGATGTTCATCCTGCACGTCCTGCAGAATGACGAGGAGCTCTCGATGAACGAGCTGGCCGACCGTACCGCCACCGACCAGAGCTCCGTCTCTCTCGCCGCCGGCAAACTGGTCACGGAGGGTTACGTGCGCCGCGGCGTCAGCGAAGAAGACCGGCGGCAGGTGCGGCTCTCCCTGACCCCGAAAGGACGCGCGCTCGTGAAGCGGTCGCCGCCCGCTGCACAGGAACGGCTCATGGAGAGCGTCCGGGCGATGCCGGCGGCCGATCGTGCGCACCTGCTGGCGCTGCTCGACCGCCTGATGGCAGGCATGGCGCCGAGCGACGGCGGCATCCCCATGCTCTTTCAGGACGACCCCGATCCTGTCCGGCGGCCGCGCCCACGGCGGGCAGGAAAGCGCTGAGGGGCAAAGTATTGAATTCAATCCATCGGAAGAGATACCGTCTCCGGATCGTTGCAGACGATCCGGAGGTAGCGTGAAGCTGACGTGGATGTTCGACAATGCGCCGAGCGCTCTGGCCGTGGCTGCCAGCATCGCCGCCGGCGTTCTGCTGCTGGTCGGGATCGTGGCCGGAGTGGCGCGCCGCAGGCTGGCGCGTGCCGCCGAGACGACGGGCGACGTCGACGATTTCCTCCTCGATGTGGTGCGACGGACCAGCGTAGCTCTGCTCGTGTTTCCAGCCATCTTCATCGGCGCACGCGTGCTGGAGCTCCCGCCCGGCACAGGCTCACTCCTGCGAACGCTCATGCGCCTGTCCCTGATCGCCCAGGGCGCGCTCTGGGCGGCAGCCGTCGTCGACTTCCTTCTCCGCCGCTACCACCGCCGGCGCGTCGAGAGTGATCCCGCCGCGATCACCACCATCCGGGCGTTCCGTTTCGCCGCGCTCGGCGGCGTGTGGTGCATTGCCGTCCTCGTCGCCCTCGACAACACCGGTGTGGACATCACGGCGCTCGTCACCGGCCTCGGGATCGGCGGCGTGGCAATCGCTCTCGCGATGCAGAACATCCTCGGCGACCTTTTCGCGTCGCTGTCGATCGTGCTCGACAAACCGTTCGTCGTGGGGGACTTCATCCGCTCGGGTGACCACATGGGAACCGTCGAGCACATCGGTCTCAAAACCACCCGCGTCCGCTCGCTGACGGGCGAGCAGTTGGTGTTCTCGAATGCCGATCTTCTCCAGAGCCGCATCCGCAACTACAAGCGCATGGACGAGCGGCGCATCGCCTTCACGATCGGCGTCACGTATCAGACGCCGGCCGCGCTGCTCGAGCGCATCCCCGGGCTGGTGCGCGAGATCATCGAGCGCGCCGGCGCGGTGCGCGTGGATCGCGCGCACTTTGCGGCGTTCGCCGCGTCTTCGTACGACTTCGAGTTCGTCTACTACGTTCTGTCGGCCGACTACAACGTCTACATGGACGTGCAGCAGTCGATCAACCTCGCAATCGTCCGCGCATTCGAGCGCGAGCGGATCGAGTTCGCTTACCCCACACGCACGCTGTTCGTGCAGCCGGCCGTCGTTCCGGCAGCGGCTGCGTGAACGTACGACCGAAAGGAGAATGGATGAGCAAGCAGAGGATGGCAGCCGTGGCAATCGCGTTCCTGATGATGACTGCCGGCGTGACGGCTCACGCCGAGGACGCCCGGATCCCGAACGACGTCTTCAACCTGACCGTTCCGGAGGGCTACGGCGCCTTCACGAAACAAGTGCAGACCACCAAGTCGCCGGAGGGGGACATCGAGACGACGAACTGGATCTCGAAGGCTCCGACAGGTGAGGCTGTGATCGTGACGATGAGCCGCATGCCGGGCAAAATCCTCGACCCGCAGAAACTGATCGCCAGCACGCGCGACTCGCTCCTCGAGAGCCTTGGCGCGACGCTGGAGAGCGAGGCGCCGCGTGCAGGCGAACTGCCGTCCAGCCGCCTCCTCTTCCGCAGCGATGCGGCATGGTTCCGCGGCCGCTTCACCGTCGCCGAGGACCGCTTCTACCAACTCCTCTACGTCGGCCGCTCCGCCGATCAGCGCAGTGCGCCCCACGTCGGCGCAATGTTCGACTCGTTCCACCTCGTCGATGCAACGCCGGCCATGGCGGCAACGCCTCCGAGCTGAGCCCGTTCGCGACCGCGCGTAGCCGCGACTTCACCATCCGAAGTCGCGGCCGTGCGCCGCGCCACGGTGCCGTGCGAAGACGCTGGGCGGGCATCGCTTCGGCTGTCTCCCTCGGCGCCGCGTTCGTCCTGGCTGGCGTCGCAATCGCGCTGGCCGTACTCGTCCTCAACGGCTTCCCACCCTGGGGACACGTTCTCGGGACGGTGCTCCTCGGCTCAGTCGTCGTGAACGAGCTCGTCGGGCCGGTCCTCTTCCGGCTCGCCCTGGCACGCGCCGGCGAGATTCCGGAGAGCGATCCGGCAACCGACGCCATGCCGGCCGGCCGACGAGATCCGCAGATGCTCCCGTGACGCGATGCAGCATCCGGAAGAGATCTGGAACCTCCTGCACGATACGCGGCCTTCGTCGAAGAGCTTCCCGGGGCGAACGCTCAAGGAGCCACGGTCGCTG
Organism: Acidobacteriota bacterium; assembly: GCA_039932995.1. Lineage (GTDB taxonomy): Bacteria > Acidobacteriota > Thermoanaerobaculia > Gp7-AA8 > Gp7-AA8 > QHVT01. The sequence goes on from JBDTOZ010000766.1 coordinate 3,683, forward strand.
AAGCTCGCGAGAACCTCCAGGAGGCGATCGAGCTCGTGCTTGAAGCGAAATCGAACTCTGGCCGAGGAGGCCTTGGCTGGTCGTCACGCGGACGTGCCCGCAAAAGTGGCACGAAGCTACGCGGGCATGCAGCTTTTCACCAGCGCGCTGAGCGCGCCGATGTCGAAGGGCTTGGGGAGGAAGGCGCAGA
>JBDTOZ010000767.1:0-8251 GCA_039932995.1 Acidobacteriota bacterium
GCGTCCTCGCCGGCTGGCCCGTGGGCGTCTCGCCCGCGAACCTTTCTTGCGAGAGATGTGATTGCTGCCCCTCGCACGCGTTCCCCCGCCCGCGGCGGGGACGCCGCACAGCCAGCCGGCGAGACGCCGGCGTTCCTGTGCGGCTGTGCCTCTGCGCCTCTGTGGTGAACGCCCCCGCAGAATCAGCGCGGCTTCGACACGACATACACCAACGCGCCCACCACCAGCGCGATCGCGCCGGCGATCAGCTTCTTCGCGTCGAGCGAGATCACGAACGTGAGGGCGACCAGGGTGCCGAGGATGGGCACGATCAGCCCGGGCGTGCGGAAGCCTTCGTTGAGTTTGCGCAGCCGTGGGACGGCCAGGCAAGTGGTGAGGTAGGTGGTCAGGCGGGCCACGGTCGAGATCAGGGCCAGGGTGGCGAAGGAGCCGGCCACGGCCAGGATCAGGGCCACGATGGCGTGGATGATGATGGCCACGGTGGGCGTGTGGAAGCGGGGGTGGACGTAGGAGACGGGGCCCATGCGCCGGTCGCGGCCGAGGGCATAGAGCATGCGCGAGCCCTCGAGCATGGTCCCGGAGTTCGTGCCGGCCATCGACAGCAAGGCGCCGATGGTGACGATGAACGCTCCGATGGGGCCGATGAGAGCGGCTGCGGCGGAGGCGATGGGCGTGTCGGTCTGGGAGAGGTTCGGCAGCGCGGACATGGCCGCGAGCTGCGCGAATGCATACAGCGCGGCGATGATCAGGATGCCGGCCAGCAGCGCCAGCGGGAGATCGCGGCGCGGGTTCTTGAACTCGCCCGCGGGGACGCCGAGGTTCTCGAAGCCGGCGTATGCGAAGAGCATGAACAGCGCGGCCTCGCTCCACTTCGTCCCCGCGCCGGGCAGGACGAACGACCCGGGGATGGGATTGGTCTTCCACACGACGAGCGCCAGGACGATGAATCCGACCAGCGGCACGAGCTTGCCGAACGTGAAGACGTAGATCGAGGCCGCGCCGTACTTCACGCCGAGGTAGTGGATGAGGGCCAGCAGGAGAATCGTGATCGTGATCACGGCGGCCCGGGCATAGCCGGTCTTCAGCGCGGGCACGAGCAGGCCCAGGACCAGGACGAAGCCGTTCGAGAGCGAGGCCAGCGAAGTCACGCGCGCGATCCAGTTCATCCAGCCGGTCTCGAAGCCGACGAAGTCTCCGAAAGCGGTCTTCGCGTAGAGATACGCGCCGCCCGGCTCGGTGAAGTGGCTGGCCGCCTCGGCGAAGTTGAGCGCCAGGATGAAGACCGGAATGGCGAACAGCAGCGGTGCCCACAACGAGAACGGTCCGAGCAACGTGTAGGACTGATTCGGCAGGAGGAACACGCCCGAGCCGACGACGGCGTTGATGCACATCGCCACCAGGCCCCAGAACCCGACCGTGCGAATCAGTTTCCCGCTGTCCATGGTGGTCCCCGTCTCGTTCATGGGCGATACCCCTTCCCGCGGATGCTGCGTCCCGGCAGTTTTCCGGTCATCACTCCGTCACGCAGGACCGGCACGCCGCTGACCACGACGTCGCTGATGCCCACGGAAAAGTGATGCGGATCTTCGAACGTGGCTCGGTCGAGGATGGTCTCCGGATCGAAGACCACCAGGTCGGCGATCATGCCCGGACGGATCAAGCCGCGGTCCTCCAGGTTCGCGCGCAACGCGGCCTGCGAGGTCATCTTGCGCACGCCCTCTTCGATCGTGAAGAGCTTCTCTTCGCGCGCGTAGTGGCCGAGGACGCGGGGGAAAGTGCCGTACGAGCGGGGATGGACGGAGGTGTTCTCGGCGCGTGAGGCTGCGGTGGGGGAGCTGCCGTCGGAACCGATGGAGACCCACGGCTGCCGCAGCGCACTGCGGACGTCGTCTTCGTTGATGGAGAAGTAGATGACGCGCGGCGAGGTCTCGTTCTCCGCGAAGAGCGTCATCAGCGCTTCCTCGGGACTCGTGCCCATCAGCTCCGCGATCTGGCCGATGAACTTCTTCTCGTACTGGCTCTGGGCCTTGTTGAAGATCTGGGAGACGTAGATGCCGCGGTCCCCGCGGCGCAGGACCTGCGCGCGCAAGGCGTCGGCGATTTTCACGCGGTCTTCCGGCTGCGTGAGCCGCTTGCGGAACTGGCCGTAGCCGCCTTCCATGGCCCAGTCGGGAGCGAGGGTGGAGAGGCCGGTCCCCGAGGCGGCGTAGGGGTAGACGTTCGCGGCCACGTCGATGCCCGCGGCACGCGCGGCGTTGATGCGCTCCAGGATCTGCGGCATGCGTCCCCAGTTCGGACGTCCGCCGATCTTGAGGTGCCAGATGTTGACCGGGATGTGCGCTTCGCGCCCGATGCGGAATGCCTCGTCGAGCGCGCCATCGATGTGGTCACCCTCGTCGCGGATGTGCGAGAAGTAGACGCCGCCGTAGCGCGCGGCCACGCGGGCCAGGTTGATCAGCTCGTCGGTGGTCGAGTACATGGCCGGGACGTAGATCAGCGAAGTGGAGATGCCGATGGCGCCCTCGCGCATGGCCTGGTCGACGATCGCTTCCATCTGGCGCATCTCGTCCGCGGTGGGCGCGCGGTTGACGTCGCCGATGACCATGGAGCGGGGGTTGGAGGCGCCCACGAGCAGGGCGAAGTTGAGGGCCGCGCCGCGGCGATCGAGCTCGTCGAGGAAATCGCCCAGGGTCTGCCAGCGCTCGCCGGCCAGCACGCGGTCGGCGGGATTGGGCCCGGGCGAGGTCCCTTCGCCCGCGACCTCGGTGGTCACGCCCTGGCGGACCTTGGCCTCGAGCTGCGGATCGGCGATGGCCGTGGTCTGCGACCAACCCAGGAGGTCGATGAACCCGGGCGCGACCATGCGCCCGGCGGCGTCGAGGGTCGACGTCGCGGAAACGTCATGCAGGTCGCCCATGGCCACGATGCGATTGCCGCGAATGCCCACGTCGCCGCGAAACCACGGCGCGCCGGTGCCGTCCACGATGCGGCCGTTGGCGATCTTCAGGTCGAGCTGGGTGGTGGGCATGGGGGTGGGCTTGGTTGTGGTCGCGCAGTTGGTCAGAGTCATGGCAATGAGAATGGCGAAGGTGATGGGGAGTCTTCGTGCCGACGAGTCTTCGGGTCGACGAGACGCGTGCACCCGTAGCCTCGAAGACTGGACGACTCGATCCCTCGACGACGGATTCACTCCATCCCCCGGAACAGATCGTCCAGCTGCTGGCGGGTGCGGATGACGTGGGCCTGGTCGCCATCGACGAGGATCTCTGGGGGGAGCAGGCGGGCGTTGTAGTGCGAGGCCATGGAGAAGCCGTAGGCGCCTGCGTCGCAGAAGGCCAGGAGGTCGCCCACGCGGATCGGATCGATGGCGCGCGTGGCGGCGCCTCCGTCCGCGCGCGTGAAGACGTCGCCGGACTCGCAGATGTTGCCGGCCACGACGACCTCCTCGCGCGGGAGAGTGGCATCCCAGCTCTCGCGCAACGACCCCGCGGACCCCCGCGAGGCGTTGAGGATGTGGTGATAGGCGGAGTACTTCGACGGCCGGGCCAGGTGATTGAAGCCGGTGTCGACGCCCACCCAGTCGATGCCGCCGCTGACGCGTTTGGCCGTGGCGCGCGCGAGGAGCAGTCCCGATTGCGCGACGAGGTAGCGTCCCGGCTCGAGGATGGCCTGCAGGCCGCGGGCGCGCAACGCCGGTCCGGCGATGCGCGCCAGTGCCGCGCCGTACTCCGCGATCGGGAACTCGCGCTCGCCCGGCTTGTAGGGGATGGAGATGCCCCCGCCGAAGTTGATCCAGCGCAGGTCGTGGAACGAAGGCGCCAGCTCGATGAGCCGTCGCGCCGCTTCCAGGAGCGGATCCAGGTCAGACACCCCCGAGCCGATGTGGGAGTGGATCCCCACGACCTTGCGGCCGCTGTCCTCCACCACCATGCGTGCGGAGTCGATCTCGGCGGTGTCGATGCCGAACTTCACGCTGCCGCCGGCGGTGACCACGTCCGCGTGGTGGCCGGCGCCGATGTCGGGGTTGATGCGCAGCGCGATCGGATTGGGGAGATCGAAGGAAAGCACCCGGTCGATCTCGGACATGGAGTTGACGTTGACCACGATGCGCGGATCGGGGATGGCCCGCAGGTCGTCGTCGGATACGTTGGAACAGGTGAACCAGATCCACTCGGGAGCGAAGCCGGCCCGCAGCGCCAGTTGGATTTCCCCCGGCGACACGGCGTCGCATCCGAACCCCTGCTCCCGGAGCATGCGCAGCAGGGTCAGGTTGCTGTTCGCCTTCATCGCGTAGAAGGGGCGGAAGGGCAGCGCCGCGAATGCCTCGCGCACGTGCTCCATCTGGCGGCGGATCACCGCCGCGTCGTACACGTACAGCGGTGTCCCGAACCGCGCTGCCAGATCTTCGGTGGAAAGGTTGCCGATGTGCAGGACCTGCGATCGATACTCCATGAGCGGGCGAGAGTATACGGTGGGGCTACGCAAGTGCCGGGGAAACGGTTCACCACAGAGGCACGGAGACACAGAGAAAATGCTTGTCTTTCATCCTCGGTGTCTCTGTGCCTCTGTGGTGAGTCCCCCGGCAGAGCGTGCCAACCGCTCAGCCCACCAACCTATAATGCCCCCCATGCAGGCCTATCTCGACCTGATGCAGACCATCCTCGACCGGGGTGCGGTGAAGACCGATCGGACCGGGACGGGCACGCGGAGCATCTTCGGCCATCAACTGCGCTTCGACCTGGAGGCCGGCTTTCCGCTGCTGACCACCAAGAAGCTGCACCTGCGCTCGATCATCTATGAGCTGCTCTGGTTTCTGGCGGGGGAGACGAACGTGCGCTTTCTCCGGGAGAACAAGGTCACGATCTGGGATGAGTGGGCCGATGCCGGCGGCGAGCTGGGACCGGTGTACGGCTACCAGTGGCGCTCCTGGCCCACGGCGGACGGACGGCACATCGACCAGATCACGAACGTGCTCTCCGAGATCCGGCGCAACCCCGACTCCCGGCGCCTGGTGGTCAGCGCCTGGAACGTGGGTGAGCTCGACAAGATGGCCCTCGCTCCCTGTCACGCGCTCTTCCAGTTCTACGTCGCCGGCGGTCGCCTCTCCTGCCAGATGTACCAGCGCAGTGCCGACGTCTTCCTGGGCGTGCCGTTCAACATCGCCTCCTACGCGCTGCTCACTCTCATGGTGGCCCAGGTCTCCGACCTCCGCCCCGGCGACTTCATCATGACTCTCGGCGACGCGCACCTCTACTCCAATCATCTCGAGCAGGCCCGCGAGCAGTTGACGCGCACGCCCAGGGCTCTGCCGGTCATGCGCCTCAACCCGTCGGTGCGCTCGCTCTTCGATTTCAAGTTCACGGATTTCACGCTGGAGAGTTACGATCCGCATCCCGCCATCAAGGCGCCCATCGCCGTATGAACCTCTCCATGATTGCCGCGCTCTCCTCGAACAATGTGATCGGCCGCGGCGATGCCATTCCCTGGCGCCAGTCCACCGATCTGAAGCGCCTGAAGGCGATGACGATGGGCCATCATGTGATCATGGGACGGAAGACGTTCGAGACGTTGCCCCGGCCGCTGCCGGGACGGACGAATGTGGTGATCACGCGCCGCGAAGGCTATGCCCCCGAGGGGGTGACGGTGGTGCACTCGCTGGAGGAAGCGATCCAGGTGGCGGCGCGGGCCGGGGAGAGCGAAGCGTTCATCGCGGGGGGCGCGGAGATTTACGGGCAGTCGATGCACCGCGCGGACCGGATGCATCTGACGCGCGTTCATGTGGACGTGGAAGGGGACGCGTTCTTTCCGGAGTTCGACGATGTCTCCGAGTGGCGGCTGGTCGATTCGGAGCATTTCGAGGCGGATGAGAAGAATGAGTATCCGTACTCGTTCCTGACTTACGAACGGGCAGGCGTGGAAGGCCACGCCATCCCCGCCGAAGGCTAGGGCGGGCCGGCACGGCCGGCACCGCTTGTTGGCCTAGCCTTGGGCACGTGCGGTCGCTCCGAGGCAAACTTTTGCGCGTGGTGTGCAGGGACGATTGGTAGGTGCTGAGAGCACTCAACGCATGACGTGCTGCATGCGGTCGTCGCGTTAGTGATCCGTTGATGGTGACGCCGCCGCGCCGGGGCTCTCGATCCGTGGACGGGTCGAGCCTCGCCAGTAGCCGATCACGGCGGAGACGGGGCCGAGGAGCCAGTACATCATGCCGGACCACCTCACGGCAGGCCCTTCCAGCGTCCAGGCCACGAGGGCCGAGAGCAGTCCGATGCCTACGTAGGAGCCGTATTGGATCATGCTGCTCACGGTGTCGTGGCGCTCGACTTCGTTGAGACCCAGGGCGCTCTTCTTGCGCCAGGCGTGGGCGTACATGGCGGTGAAGAGGGCGAAGATGCCGGCGAAGCCGAGGCCGTAGATGACCATCAGCAGCGGGCCGTCGACGTTGTGATCCATGCGCCCGGCCACCTGCCCGGTGAGCAGGGAGAACATGAATTTGAGCGGGTAGGTGTAGAAGAGCACCACGAACAGCAAGAACATGTTCAGGGCGATGGTGATCTCGTCGGTGAGCGCGTACCGGCGGAAGAAGGTGTGGTGGACGTGCCAGACCCAGGTGAGGATGGCGAAGCAGATGGCGAAGGCGGGAAACCCGCGCATGGTGTGGATCAGCTCCTCGAAGCTGGTGGGCACCTCCAGCGAGACCACGATCAGCGTGAGCGCGAACCCGAAGACGACGTCGCTGAAGGCCTCGACCCGCGTGACCTCGTGTCCCCGAAGGCGGAAGGGAATGCTGTCCGGCATGCATGCAAGGTAAGCGAGCGCCGGTCGCTTGTCAGCTGACGTTTGTCATTCGCCGCGGGTGAACCGGCGAATGGCTTCGCCACTCTGTCGCGCAGAACCGCTGTGCTACATTCGCGTGCCTGATGATCATTCGTTCGTATGAGGGGAAGACGCCTCGTTTGGGACAGCGGGTATTCGTCGCGGAGAACGCGGCGCTCATCGGGGATGTGGAGATCGGGGACGACGCCTCGATCTGGTTCTCGACGACCGTTCGCGGGGACGTGAACGCCATCCGCATTGGTGCGCGCTCGAATGTGCAGGACAACTGCACGATCCACGTGACGCACCACGAGTGGGCCACGATCATCGGCGAGGATGTGACGATCGGCCATGGCGCGATCGTTCATGGCTGCACGGTACACAGGGGCGCTCTGATCGGGATGGGGTCGCGCGTGCTGGACGGCGCGGTGGTCGGCGAGAGCGCGCTGGTCGGCGCGGGAGCGCTGGTCCCGGAAGGGATGCAAGTACCGCCTCGCACGCTCGTGGTCGGCGTGCCCGCCCGCGTGAAGCGGGAGCTCACCGCCGGGGAGCTCGCGCACCTGGAGCTCTCGTGGAAGCACTACGTGGAGTACAAGGACAAGTACCTGGCGGGATGACAAGCCCTCAGCACTCGGCCCCTCCCATGCACCCCTTCCTGACCATCCACGACACTCCCGTCTTCGTCGGGCGTGATCTGCTCGACCGCGTCGGCTCGCTGGTGCGGCCGCGCGGAGCGGTGTTCGTCATCACCTCGGAGGCGTTGCGCGGGCGGTTCGGGGAGCGGGTGGCGGCCTCGTTCACGCCACCTGCGCAAATCCTGACCATCGCCGAAGGGGAGAGCCACAAGTCGCTGGAGACCGCGAACGACGTCATCACCCAGCTCCTGGAGCGCGGAGCGAAACGCGACTCGATGGCGGTGGTGGTGGGGGGCGGGATGATCGGCGACACGGCGGGCTTCGCGGCCTCGATCTTTCTGCGCGGCATCGACCTGGTACACGTGCCGACGACGCTGCTGGCGCAGGTGGATAGTTCCATTGGCGGAAAGCTGGCCGTGAATCATCCGAAGGGGAAGAACCTCATCGGCAGCTTCTATCCGCCCCGGGCGATCGTCTCCGACCTCTCCGCGCTCGATTCCCTTCCCCCACGCGAACGCCTGAGCGGTCTGTACGAGGCGCTCAAAGGCGGCGTGATCGCCGATCCGGAACTGTTCGCGATGTTCGAGCGGGGAGAGCCGGACATCGCCGAAGTGGTCCGCCGCGCCATCCGTGTGAAGGCGGAGATCGTCACCGCCGACGAGAAGGAGGCCGACCTGAGGCGTCTCCTCAACTATGGCCACACCATCGCCCACGGGATCGAGACCGCGCTGCACTACGAAGGCATCACGCACGGCGAGGCGGTAGCCTGGGGCATGATCGGCGCGAACGCGATCGCCGTG
>JBDTOZ010000768.1:0-3007 GCA_039932995.1 Acidobacteriota bacterium
CCCCGGGCCGAGCCCGGGGCTACCTTGTGGAACGCGCCTTCGCGCGCCCCGACCGATCCTCGCGAGAGCGACGGTGGACTCAAGTCCACCGCTGCACTGGAGTTTGGCCATTGGACGCGGAAAGTGCGCCGGGCAGAATGCCCGCGCCCCATGGTTCATCGCGCCAAGGAACTCCGGTAAGGGGCCGCGGGCATCCTGCCCGCGGTAGCCGCCCGCTCCACGTCGTCCACCTGACCTCGCGCTCTCACACAACCTTCGGCAGCGCCGCCAGCATCGCCACTTCGTCCGGGGATTCGAGGGGGTTGCGCAGGACGGCGTCGGGGTCCAGCACTTCGGTCCAGAAGCCACCGGTGCGAAGAGCGTCCTGGATCAGCGACCCGCCCACCTCGCGCCAGGAGCTGCGGGCATCGTAGTACCGGCTTTGGCCGCGGGCCAGGGCGCCGCCGTCGTCTTTGCCGTCGTAGGGGACCGTCGTCCACTCCGGCGTGTTGACGCTCACGATGTGGCGGTGCAGGACGTGATCGGCCTTGGCCCGAGGGACGAGCGCGAAGGCCGCGCGGATGAAGTCGGGGTTGAGGAATGGCGTCACCACGATGCCGGTCTGCGCGGCCAGGGAGGCCGCGTTTCCGCGGCGGGTGTTCTCGAAGAGATAGAAGAAGTCGAGCCGGGCAATGCCGGTCAGGCCGTGGCGGTCGGATTGCCGGTAAGCGGCCCGAAGAGTCTCGCGCACGCCATCGACCCACTCTTCGCGCAGGGACGGGAGGCGTGCGGCCAGGCGCCGCGCCACGAAGCGCTCTTCCATCTGCGGATCGTCCGGTACTTGACCATCGGGAAAGCGGCGCATCGCTTCGCCGTAGTGGAACCCGCGGGCGATCTCGCCGTGCTGGCCCATGATGTTCACGGAGCCGTCGCCCAGCCGGCGGCCGTCGGCGAAAAGGGTCTTGTGCTTGTCGAAGTCCATCTGCCCGCCCTGCCAGAGCAGGGAGAAGGCGATGCTGCGCCGCCACTCCGCCGGATCGCGGGAGGGTCGTTCCGCGGAATCATCGTGCCGGAGCGGGATGCCGGCGATGCGCGCGAGCTCCTGCGCCAGGGTGACGTCGGCCGAGTCCGGGGGACCTTTCACCCGCGCCCGGAACGGCGCCAGGGCCAGGCGCAACGACGAGACGATGGCGCGGCTGTCCCAGCCGCCGGTCAATCCCACCGAGGCTTCGTCCCATCCGTGACGCGCGGATTCGATGTGACGGAGCAGCGAGGTCCGTCCGCGCTCGAGCCATTCCGCTTCCGGCCGCGCCTCGGGATGAACCCACTCGTCCAGCACGTCCACGGCCGTCCGGCGCACCTCGTGAGCGGTGACCCGAAGCTGCGTGCCGGGCGCGAGCATCTTCACGCGCCGGTATCCGGTGGTGTCCATCGGGAACCAGCCCAGCGTGGTCGCCGCTGCCCACTCCTCGGGCTCGGGAACGAGGGCCACACCGAGTGCCTTCAGGGCGGGGATGTGGTTGGTGATGGCCCAGAGATGCTCGTCCTGGTATTCGAAGAGCTGGGCCGCGCCGAGGGCGTCGTTCTGCAGCCGGATCTCGGAGGAAGCGCGCGATCCCCACAGTAGGGAGAAGGGCGGACTCAGCTCACCGAGCAGCGACGCGGGATTCTCTTCGAGACTCTGTGTTGCGGAGAGGAGAGAGCCGCGCCAGTCGAGCGGATACTCGATGGCCTGCGCCCAACGCTCCGGATCGTCTTCGAAGAACGGACGCTTCCAGCCGGGAACCGGCGCGTGGGCCACCACGAGCGAAGGCGTGCCCTCACGGCGCACGAGGACCTCGGGGGCCTTCGCGAAGAGTTGCGCGAGCATGGCACTCAGTTCGTCGCGGACCTCCTGCGCGCCGATGCGCGCCGATCGCCAGAGCAGGAACAGTTGCAAACACACCTCCTGTCAACTTCGCCCAAGGAGAGGAACCTTCAACACCCACGCCGTGCTTTGATGCTTCCCTCGTTGAACCGGCCCAGGAAAAGCGAGGTTAGAATCGCTCGCTCTTGTTCATCGTCTACTACCACAACGTTCTGCCCGGGCCGCTCGACCCCTACGACCATCGCTCCTCGCGTCTGGCCGCGCATGTGTTCGCGCGGCAGGTGGACTATCTGGTGAAGCGGCTGCGGCCGGTCTCGCTGCCCGTGCTGCTCGCGCAGTGGCGCGAGGGGAATCGCAGCGAGAAGAGTGTGGCCTTCACGTTCGACGACGGGTTTCAGGGCGTCCTCGACCACGCTTTTCCGATCCTCGAGGCGCGAGGGATTCCGGCCAGTGTGTTCGTGGTGACGAAGAGGCTCGAGCCGCCCGCGCATCAGCTCTTTCACTTCGACGAGATCGAGATTGCCTGCCGGCTGACGCGTCGTCGTTCGCTGAAGATGCCCTTCCTGGGCGCGCTGCCGCATCCCATGGCGTCGCGGTGGGGCCGCGCCTGGACCCTCAAGCGGATCAAGCGGCGCCTGAAAGTTCTGGAAGAGGAAGAGCGCGGCGTCTGGCATGCGCGCGTGCTGGCCGAGCTCGGCGTCACGCCGGAGCAATGCCACGCCTACGCGCTGGGACAGGAGAAATACCGCACGCTCGATGCGGCCGGGCTGCGCACGCTGATCGCGGCGGGTTGGACGATCGGCTCGCACACGCGCACGCATCGCACGGTGAGCCGGCTCGCCCCCGCGGACCTTCGCAGTGAGATCGAAGGGTCGCGGGACGATCTCCGCCGCCACCTCGGACTGCAAGACCTGCCCTTCGCCTACCCGTACGGCGACGCAGAGCACATCAGCCCGGACGCGCGCGCGGCCATCGAGCGGGCCGGCTACCCGTGCGCTCTGACGACCATCCGCGGCTCCGTCGCCGACGACGGCGATCCGTTCGCGCTGCGGCGGATGAACTTTCAGCAACTACGCTCCGCGCTACGGAGCTGGAAGTTGCGCTGAAAGACATAGCCGAGGGTCTGAAACATCCGGCAGCGGTAGTCGATCTGCACGCGCG
>JBDTOZ010000769.1:0-8954 GCA_039932995.1 Acidobacteriota bacterium
GCTCGCGGGCGAGACGCCCACGGGCCAGCCGGCGAGGACGCCGGCGCTCCGATGCTCCGCCTGCAAATCTTCGCGTCGCGCGAAGAAACTCGAATCGTCTTGCCGAGCATACGGTGCCGGCTCCACGCTGCCCTCGGCAGTGAGATGCGACATCGTGACACGCTTTCCGAGTCAAGGGATCGGTGCCATTTCGAACCCAGGTAGAATCGATGGTCATGCGAGTGGCCTCTGGCCGTGTGATCGGTGGGCACGTCGAACTGATGGATGCGGAACTTCCGGAAGGTTCGGCTGTCACGATCCTCTTACCTGAAGGCGACGAGACCTTCGAGGCAGATGAGGAGACCGAGCGAATGCTGTTGGAATCAATCGCTCAGTGCGAACGTGGGGAGACCGTACCGTTCGAAACGGTGCTCGAGCGTCTCGGGCGGCGGTGAACGTTCCTCTGCGAATCGAGGTCAGCGAGCTCGCTGATCGGCAGATTCAAGAAGCAGATCGGTGGTGGCATCAGAATCGCGAGAAAGCGCCATACGCAGTTCGTGAAGAGCTACGGCGTATCGGCTCTTTGATCGCATCTCAACCGAACCTCGGCGCGCGCGCCACGAACACCAAGCTACCAGGTGTCCGTCGGATTCACATAGAGCGTATTCATTATCACGTGTACTACAGAACCGTCGGATCGCCTCCTGAGTACATCGAGATCGTGGCGTTCTGGAGCACGCGCCGTGGGATGAACCCGCCGATATGATCGCGGACTGCTTTTCGCGGCAGGAAACAAAAGCGAGCCGGCGCACTAGGGCTGCAACGCGGAGTTGGCGGCAGGCTCCTGACTACGTCGTGCTGAAAAGTGCGACGATTGCCTCGGCGGCCGTCACCAATCCGTCCGACATGATCGCGACGACGCCGACTGTAGCCAAGCGCCAGAACGATCGAAGCGACGCCGGGGGACTTGAACGGCGCGTCACGACGACAGTGTGAGCCCAGATGTCACCATAGCGGCGCTCACGCTTGTTCGATTTCATGGAGTATTCGGCCACGAGGCCGAATAGAAGGCCGTCGAAGAGGATCGCGCTCGAGCGCACAAAAGCCGCCCAAATGCCGCAGGGACGCGCGTCGTCACGAAGTACGACGATACCAAGCATTCGCTTGCCGATGGTGCTCCCGTGCAGGCCTTCCATGATGGCGTGATAGGCCAAAGAACCGAAAATCGGCAAGAAGATGCCGTATGTGGGGCGATCGAGTGCCTGCATCACAGCCGCGGCGGGGTGACCCGTTGCGCCCTCCCGGAGGGCCGCCGCGATTGCCAGGAAGAGTCCAACACCAAACCCGCCGGTGTAGTGAAGCAGGAGGTCAATCAGGCGCGCTCCCAGTCGCCTCTTGAAACCAACGTACTCAAGTGGGTCTGCGACCTCAGCCACCTCGTTTCCCGAGGGCTGAAACACCTCCGGGTCGTCTGCCATCTGCTCGCTCATTTTCGTTCTGCCGTCTAACGTGCCGCTAAGCCGCGCGGCCAACCGGAGGCAGGATACCAAAGCGAGCCGGTGGAGCAGACCGGGAGCGCAAGGGGCCACGTCAGATCGCGCTCATGATCGTCGCGGTCTGTCATCGTGATGCTCCGCCAGCGACCGGGGACGGCATCCTCACCAACTCCCTCGGCAACCAGGTCGACTTCCGCACACGCTGACCGTCTCGAGAGCCTCACCCGGCTTCGGCACGCACGTCGCGAGCGCCCGGTGGACTAAATCCACCGCTCCACAGAGGCTCCCCGCAGCGCCCTCCCGTCCTTCTCAAGTCAGCGCCTATCGGCAGGATGCGCGCGATCGGTTCGGAGCCGCGAAGCCGCGGTGAAAATGTCCGCGGCCTCGTCGACCGAGGCAGCGTCGGCTGCACCCAGAGTTGGGCGGCGTCATGCCACGAAGCCGGACCTCCTCCGACGGAATAGCCGAACACCGATCGGTGTACACTGACTTGCGTGAAGCGCCGCGAGCTGGAGCAGAAGCTGGGAGCATGCGGTTGGCGCTTCCTTCGCAGCGGCGGACGACACGACGTATGGACCGACGGGGAGCGGGAGGAAGCCGTCCCTCGGCATCGAGAGATCAACGAGAACCTGGCGCGGGCGATCCTGCGGCGCGCATGCGGGAGCAGACAATGAGATTCGAAGGGAAAGTCGTCCGTGATGGCAAGTGGTGGCTCGCGGAAATCCCTCTGCTGGAGGCGTTGACGCAGGGCCGGACTCGCAAGGAGGCTCTCCTGATGATCGGAGACTGGCTCGAAACCATGGTCGATCGGAAGGGCTTCCGCGCAACCGTATTTCCACGCGGTAGAGCTGAGTTCGAGATTGCGGGTACCGACGCAGCGGCCATGACCGCGCTTCTCCTGCGCAGACGACGGGAGGCCAGCGGAAGGTCCCTTCGCGAGATTGCTGCTCGACTCGGCGCGTCTTCGCGAAACTCGTACGCGCGTTACGAAAGGGGTGAAGCAGTTCCGACCGTCGAGAAACTCGACGCATTGCTCAAGGCCACTTCGCCGACTCGCGATTTCGTGATTCGGGAGTCTGGCACCTGACCACGCGCCCTCCAGCGGACCACGTGGCTGCAAACTAAAGTTTGCCGCCGGACCCGGTCCGCTGCAACCACTAGTTGGACGAAGCCGCTGGCGCGGCGGTTCACGTCCGGTGCAGCGCCGAGTTGAACGAAGCCGCTACGCGACGCGCTTCGCGTGGTTGAGCGATCTAGACGGGTGGGCCGCTTCCTTCCTCCCGACGCGGCGACCCGCCACAGTGATCCACTGAACCGATCTCACTGAAAGGAGATTGTTCATGGTCATCACCACCACCCCTCTCCGCGAGCAGATGCGCCAGGTCCTGCGCATCCGCAACGTCTCCCCGCGCACCGAGTACATCTACATCCACATGGTCGCTGGTTTCGCAGCTCACTTCCGGCGTTCCCCGGACCGGCTGGGGCGTTCGCATATCGAGCAGTACCTGTCCTGCATTCGCGATGTGAAGAAGGTTTCATACTGCTGGCACAACCAGTGCGTTTGCGCGTTGCGTTTCCTCTATCGGTACGTCCTCGACCGGCCCAGGCTGGTCCAGCGCATCCCGTATCCTCGACGCGAACGACATCTCCCGATCGTGCTCTCCGTGGACGAAATCGTGGCCTTCCTCGCCGCGATCCGATCCCTTCGCGACCGGGTCATGCTCGCTGTCCTCTATTCCCCGGCATCCGTCTGGGCGAGGTCTGCCGGCTTCGCGTCGATGACGTCGACTCCTCCCGCATGCTGCTCGGCATTCGCCAGGGCAAAGGACACAAGGACCGTTTCGCCCCGTTGTCGCCCGTCGTCTCGACTTGCTGCGCCAATGGTGGCGAGCCACGCATCCCAAGGGCCTGCTCTTTCCCAACAAGAAGGATCCGTCGCGTCCTCTGAGCCCAACCACCGTGCAGCGCGCAGTCAAGATCGCCGCGCGCGAGGCCGGCCTCACCAAGCGCATCTCTCCCCACACCCTGCGCCACTCGTTTGCCACGCATCTCGTCGAACAGGGCAGTGCGCTCCGCGCGGTCGGCGTGATGCTCGGTCACGTTCACGGTCGCACCACCGAGATCTACACCCACGTCTCGCCGGCGCAGGTTCGCAGTCCGCTCGACCAGATCCTCCCGCCCAGGAAGAAAGCGTGATCCGCGCGTGGGCTCCGAGGCTTCACTCGGTGCCATCGTTCGCGCAAAGGGCGGTGAGGTTCTCGAAAGGTTCCCGGTCAACCCCGCCCAATGCAAGGTGATGCGCGCCATCGCAGACTGCCGCTCGGCCGCCCTCGGCGGTCATCGCGACAGTTGCGACTCTTGTGGTTACGAGCACATCTTCTGGAACTCGTGTCGGGACCGTCACTGTCCGGGTTGCGGCGGCCAGGCTCGTGACCAGTGGCTCCAGGCTCGTCGAGAGGAGGTCCTCGACGTCCCGTACTTTCACGTCGTCTTCACCATCCCGGCCATCCTCAATGTTCTGGCCCTGCACGCACCCGAGATCATCTACGCAATTCTGCTTCGCTGCGCGGGACAGGCCTTGCTCGATCTCGGTACCTCGCGGCTCGGTGCGCGCATGGGCATCCTGGCCGTTCTTCACACGTGGGGTCAGACCCTCGTGTTCGACCCCCACGTTCACTGTGTCGTGCCTGGCGACGGCCTCTCTCGCGATGGCCGCCGCTGGGTGCGCGTTCCCAAGGTCGACTTCCTCTTCGCCGTCAAGCCGCTCTCGAGACGATTCCGCACGCTTTTCCGCAATGCCGTTCGCGAGGCTTATGCCGCCGGCACGCTGCAAGATCCCCACCGAGATCGTGGCTGACGCTCAGGCCCTCGATCTCCTCTTCGCCTGCTCGTACAAGACCGACTGGCATGCCTACGCCAAGCCGCCCTTCGGTGGTCCCGAGCACGTCCTGGCCTATCTGGCCAGCTACACCCACCGCATCGCCATCTCCAATGGGCGCATCCTCTCGTTCGATGGGCAGCACGTCACCTTCTCCTGGCGGGACTACGCGCGTCACAACGCGGACAAGACCATGGAGCTCGACGCGGTCGAGTTCCTTCGTCGCTTCCTCCAGCACGTCCTCCCGCCTCGCTTCACGCGCGTGCGCTACTACGGCTTCCTCGCCAACCGCGACCGCGCCGCCAATGTCGCCGCGGCACGCGAGCTGATTGCTTCCAGGCGACCGATCCGTACACGCCCTCCCATCCCCGACCCTCGGCTCTGTCCGCAAATGTCACAAGGGGACGATGCGTCGTATGGCGCAGGTCGATCCTCAATGCGACCGTACGTGGTTCGACACCTCATGAACGCCGCAATGACCTGTCCCGACCTCTTCGTTCGAGCATCGTCGTCGTTGCGTCGGGAGAGGTTCGTCTCAATGCCGGAACGCGAGAATCGAGCGCGGCACCCGCGCTCCAGACCGGGCACCGGCTCCGGGCCGCGTCCATTCGGCGCTACTCGTCCCGATTCCGTCGCTCGAACCTCGCCCTGCGACGACTTCTCGTGCCCACCCACCCAGCGCGGAGTCATACTTTTCCCAAGAGGCCCGCGGCTTCGTCCAACTGAACTCATCACCGCATCCGGTTCACTTCTCAAACACGTGCATCGGCCTCACACGCGGTTGCGCGGTGTGCTCGAATTTCGCGCGGGGGATGCGGTGTAGAGTCCTATGAGTTGGACGGCCGCGAGGCGTAAGATGCCGAAGTGTCGACTGACAACGAGGCGGACTACGAGAAGGCAAAGGCGTGGCTACGAACACTGACCGACCAAGTCCTTAGGCTTCGAATGGACCATCGTGTTTGGGAGGAACTTCAAGCGATGATCTCCGCGAATACGGACTTGCATCGACCGAGTGAGTTCTACCGATGGGTCAAAGACATGTACGTATCAGGCATGGCCATGTCAATCCGACGCCAAACTGATGACGATTCACGCTCGGTATCGTTCTATCGCTTTCTTAAGCTTCTAAAGGGCAACCCATCGCACGTCTCTCGGCAGAGATACCGCTCGCTGTTCAAAGGCGACGAAATCGTAGAGCAGCTCAAAGAGCTCGATCTCAAGGGTGACTACTTCAACGACGACTACGATCGACTTGTCGGGACGGGAAAGATGCAACCGTCTATCGATGACATTCAGGCTGAACTCGATGATCTCGAACGGGTAACTGGCAAGATCACAACATTCGCCAACAAGGTCATCGCGCATCATGACGAGAGGAAGCCCAAGGCCCTTCCGAAGTTCAGCGAGGTCGACGACGCGATCCGTTTCCTCGAAGACTTAGTCAAACGATACCGGCTTCTCTTCGAAGCCGCGAGTATGTCAACCGACGTTGCCTTTTTATACGACTGGAAGGCGATCTTCAGGATTCCGTGGATTCCCAAGCGCTAAGGGTTCGTGCCTGCCGTCCAACGGTTGCCGCTAAGCTGCGCGGCCACCCACAGGCAGGATACCAAAGCGAGCCAGTGCGCGCAGACCGGGAGCGCGACGGGGGGAGCTTGACCGGCGGAGCTTGACCGGCGGAGTTAGAGTTAGATGCTCGATGAGGGGTGAGGCGCGCACTCGCGATGAGTTTTCGATAGACGAAATGGGGAGGGGTGGGGTGGGCTGCGTGCCCCGCGGCCGAACGTTCGGACAAGATGCCGGGCGGCAGGTTGCGAAGTGAGCGCGCCGGGAAGTGCGCGAAAGCCCGCTGATTCGAGATCCATTGCGAGGGACGCCGGTTGATCGAGTAGCCGACGTGCGGGTCGTGCAGGAGGTAGTCTGTGACCCGCGCGCCGAGCTCTAACGACCTTACGCTCCTCGGCGCCGATCGAACGCAAAAGAGTAGCGCATTGGGGCCGTCGCGACGCGGTTGGCGTCCTGTGCAGCGTTGAGCTAGACGGTGAATGCAACCGAAGACCCTCGCGACTGCCATTCGCGAGCAGTGGTCGTGTTTGGCGGCGGTTCTGGCGCCGCTATCAAGGGCCTAGATTTAGATGAGCCTCTCATCAGTATCAACCAAGGCCAGATCTAGGTCGATTTTATTGCTGACATATTCGTCACCATTCATGTCACGGACATTTGCGCTCAAGGAAATAATGCCAGAAAACCCGGACTCGCTCAATGAGCGCTGGAGCGCGTGTACATTGAACACACATGAAAACACGCGACCTGTTTTAATTGTCTCTGGGTGCGACACGGATTTATACGGCGGAGGCCACGGAACGAATCTGGCGGAGTCATTCGCTGCAAGTCCAATTGACGCGATCTCGAGATCATCGGCATGTAAACTGAGCACGTCAAGCTTGAGCAATAGACGCTTCGGAATGCGCAGCGAGAGTGTCTGTCGATCAATTTGTGGAATTAGGGTCTCCTCATAAGTCGACGACAGAAACACACGGACTCGTCGGCGAGATGTTGTAGTGCGACCCGGCGCTGCCCCAACCCGAGCTTCGGGTGAGGCATCCTTCGGCACGCGAGGCCGGAGCCAAAAATAGAATCCAGTCACAACACCAAACACGGTCACAACCAAGCCTGCTATTGAAAGAGGATCCATTAGGATGTCTCACCGCAGCGGCGGTCTGCCGCATTACTTCCATGCCAGTAAAACAGAGAACGGCGCACCAGTGCCACTCGGCCGCTGCGACCGCACGCGAGATCGTAGCACCTACGATGACGAAGTAGCGGTTGTCGTCGGCTGCAGCGTGGAGTTCGCCGGCGTGTCAGGCGGAGGCGACGGCACATGCTCGACGTCGGGAGCTTGCGGGGACACGGCACTTGCGCCGCGCTGCTCTACGTTCACTAGGTTGTAGCAGCAACTCCCCGAAAAGGTGCCGCACGACATGTACGGGCCAGAGACGTTCCATTGCCCACCCTCGGCCGAAACTTCAACCGGATACATAGGAACTGAAAGAGACTTGGATCCAAACACAGCTTTCTGACGTAGAAGCATCTCGATAAACTGAAACTTCTTAAACGGCGCTTCTGCGAGTTGTCTTGAACCAACGAACCGTACATGTTGATTGCCCGAAAACTCGGTGTCTACGCTTTCAAACGATGTCAAGGTCACATGGAACTTGTCTTGAGCAACGCGTGTGATCGTGACAGAAGCGTCCGGCACATCCAGCAGAGCTAGAATTACCCCCTTGGCGCCGGGCGCGAGCGTTTCCACCGTAACCGTCTGAATTGAGCCGCGGTCGGGGTCCCACCCGCTCTCCTTGGAGACGGACAGCTGAGGACTAGCATTGATTTCGAAAGTACCCGTCGGTGTCCGGAAAGCTAGCCGAATATCTGAAAGTTCAGTCCGACCGACATTTTCCAAATAGATACCATAGGCTATCCGGGGAGGAGTCGGTGTTTCGGCGGGAGGCAGCGCCCTGCTGGTTTTTGCCGAATGTTCCACCAGCCAGGCCATGCACCCACTTTGCAGATCTAAAAGTGTGCGGTACTCATACACTACGCCCATAGTCTCCATGCGATTGGCAGACACCAGCGCCTTTGCAATTGTGATCGACAATTGCGGGCGGTTCCAAGTGCTTACTATGGCGAGTCCGATGAACACTAATACGATTGGAACCAGCACAGTCGTGACCGTCCAGCCGGTTACCCATTTGGGTGTGCGAAGCAACGGCGACCTTCCGCGTCTAAGCTTCTTGGCGCGCGGGAAGTGACGGCGAGGTTTTGCAGAACTTCGTTGATGCACTTACCTATCGTACTCGCTTCTACCCAGTTCGTCGTCCGGCTAACTGTCCTGACACATCACAGCTAACGTTCCCAGGCTGAGCGACAACCTCAACCCGTTCAGGTGACACGACAACGTGGAAGTAAAGAAACTGCTTGATGACGGGAAGGTAGATTCGGCGGACGCCCGGGAGTTTCACATTCGTCGCTCGGCTGCCGATCCTTGGTTGGCGGCGATGAGTGCGAACGCATTCTCCGAGTTCCTGGCGCACAGCGCTTGGAGGCGGGACGATTACGGCGCCACCACTCCTCAGCGGTTCGAACGTGCTGTGCGGCGAGTGCCGTGATCTCGACGGAAAGGCGGTCACTCATTCCCGGCTACGCATCTGCCTCAGGAGATCCGCAAATGAGACGGTCTCTCCTCGTTCACATTGGGCGATCGATTCGAGCAACACGGCTTCGAGTTCGGCGTCGACTTCAAAAGTCTCTTCACCGTCCCGGGCGAGCAGCGTGACGTCCGTCCCCTCAGGGAGGTCACCGTCGACAACCACGCGGCCGTTGATCACTTTTCCAGATGCGATCTGCATGGTTTCTCATTCTAACGCCGACCATCCGACGGTATCCGACGAACGCATTTCTCCAACGGAGCAAGACCCGTGGGCCCTTCGTCCCCCTTTCGCAACCGCAGCGGGGCAACGGTGGTTTCCCCGTTCGACGGCGAATGCTCCTGACTCCCTTGCCGATTGGACGCCGGTTGCTCACCGTTCCTTGACACGTCGGCA
>JBDTOZ010000770.1:0-13096 GCA_039932995.1 Acidobacteriota bacterium
ACCAGATCCTGGTCATCGAAGGCGGCCAGATCGTCGAGCGCGGCACGCACCCCGAACTGCTCGTGCTCAACGGCCGCTACCGTCAGTTGTACGACAAGCAGTACCACTTCGAGACCGACCGCTTCGTGAATCCCGGGGAGGAGCTGGTGGCCGAGGTCGAGATCGTCTGATCCTCTCGACCTCGGCGATCCAGATCACCTGATCTTGTAGGTCAAGCCAAATCCCAGGGTCCAACTGTGGCGTTCTACGACGGGAATGACCGTCACGGTCGAAGGAACCTTGGCTCCCGGGTAGAAGCTGCCGTCTAATTTTGTCTCCTCACCGCGAAATGCGCCGACGGTGAAGAAGAGCTGGTCATCCGCGAACGAAGTGGTCAGGCCCGCGAAATACTCGATGACCGACTCGTCGCTTCCGGCCGCGCCCACGCCAAGTGCGATGCCGATCCCATCGATCCCCAGCCAGCCCTTCTCCGGTCGAAAGATCATCCCGTGAAGAAGAATGGCCGGAGCAACTCTCCCCACGCTGTCCTCTTCGACGCCGACCACTTTCCCGATCGTCGGCTCCTTGGTGGTCGGATCGAGCACGAACTCGCCCTTGCGATCGAGGAGGAAGCCATCGACGATCTTGAAGCGCGTCCGATCGGACGACGAAGCGGCGATCCCGCCGGCCATGAAGAATCGTTGACGTCCACCGAAGTTCACTGTCAATTCGCGGAGGACCTCGAATTCCGCGTTCGGAACTCCCAGCTCTTTTCGCTCGACCTTGATGTCCACGTCAGTGTTGACGGAGAAAGGACCGATCGGAAAGCGTTGCCAGAAAGCGCCACTGCGGTCTCGGGTGTCTTGGACACTTTTGGCCCTATCGGCCAAAGTCGCCTGCCCTACCGTGATCTCGTCGATCTTTTTCTCCGCCCACGTCGAGAACTCTCCCGTGATGTGCTTCACGAGGTCGCGGTATGCTTTCATCTTAGGCGGCCTGCAGGTCTGCGCATCGAGCGCGTCGAGCGCATCGGCCTGTTCGTCGGCGAGAGTCTGAAGATCCTCCAGCATGCTCTCCAGTGCTTCCGGATCGACCGCGAATGCCCTTGCCTGGTTGATGACATCCGTGGCTTTCTGACAAATCTGAAGATCCTCCCCCTCACTCGCCAGCAAGATCTGTTGTTTGACCTCGACGTTCGTAACAACGGCGTTGTACGAGGTCACCGCCAAATTGATCGCGGTCTCCAAGGCGTTCCGACCGGTGTCGAGATCACCGTGCCTTCGTTCGAGTGCAGCGATTGCGGCCTGGCATAGCGCGTCTCGGCGGGCCGGGGGTGGGGGTGGCGCTGGCGGCGCTGGCGGCGCTGGCGGCGCTGGCGGCGCTGGCGGCGCAGTAGCAGGCGCGATTCCTGCGGCGGTGAGAAATGCGGCGATCGCGGGCTCCAGGACTGGGTGACTGTCGATCGTGGTGCGGTAGGTGTACCGGAAAGGGTTTTTGTTGACCACATAGAGATTGGTCGCTGTGTCTCGATGCTTGAACGACGTCGGTCCGAGGAACGAACCGTTGCTGGCATCGATCACCAGTCCGCTCGGAGAGGGCGGCTTCGGGGAGCATTGCTGGGCCGGCAAGTTCTGAGCCGCCAGGAAAGACAAGCAAACAAGAACAAGAGTCGCGTGGCGATACCTCATGATTCCTCCTTCGACGTTCGCGCAATCGCGTACGTCGTCCCTCGTGAGAGAGACTCCGGCCGGGAATTCCACTCTCCGGTCCCTCCCACTGACAGGATTTCAACAATGCAAAGATTTGCTCGCCGCTCTACTCTCTCGCTTCTTTTCAGTGTTCTCGTTGCGACGTGCGCATCGGGTCAGACCTGGCTCCAGCAAGGCCCTGGGCCGACGACGAACGGGCAGGTCGAGAACATCACCGATCGAGAGGTTTCCGGCGCCGTGAGCGCCGTGGCCCTCCATCCGTCCGACGCGAAAGCGATCTACATCGGAACGGTGAACGGAGGCATCTGGCGGACTGTCGATGCGGACGATCCGCATCCCACCTGGGTGGAGCAGCTCGGCATGGACCGCTCCCTCTCGATTGGAGCAATCGCCTTTGATTTGACCGACCCGGCCCGTCAAACCCTCGTGGCAGGGTCAGGCCACTTCAGCAGCATTGGAGCCGGAGGGGATCGTGCCGGTGTTTGGCGAACGACTGACGGTACCCACTGGAATGCGCTTACCGGTTCCGGGCGGCTGACAGGGCTCAACGTGTCAGGAATCGTTCCTCACGGGTCGACCATCCTACTTTCGGTGGACGATGCGGACTCCGGGTTGAGTACGGGGATCTGGCGCAGCACCGACAGTGGAACGTCATGGGCTCCCATCTCCGGAACCGCCAACCTTCCTGCCGGGAGATCCTTCGACCTCGCGGCCGATCCCAGGGACAACACGAGGCTCTACACCAATGCGGGATCACGGGGTATCTTCCTTACGACGAATAGCGGTGGGACTTGGGCGAAGGTCAGCAGCTCCGCGATGGATGCTCTTCTCGAACCTGCATCCAATGTGAAAATTGCAGTGGGCCTCCAAAACAATGTCTATGTAGCGATCGTGGAGAGCGGGGTTCTGAGCGGGCTGTTTCGCTCCGGAAATGGAGGAGCGAGTTGGACGGCGCTCGACCTACCCATGACATTGGAAGACGGCGTAGACGTCGGGATTCACGTGGGCGCTCAGGGGAACACGAACCTGTCACTCGCCGCGGACTTCACAAATGCAAACGTCGTCTACATTGGAGGCGACCGTCAGCCTTACCCCACCGAATTCTCCACAGGCGAATGCCCGTGCTTCCCTTTTGTTGCCAACTCGATCGGTGCGCTGGACTACTCCGGCCGGCTTTTCCGGGCCGACGCCTCAAAGGCCACTGGCCAGCAAACGGCACCGATCACGCACATCAATACCGGCAGGAACAGCGCCCCGCATGCCGATTCGCGAGACATGGCCATCGACGCGAACGGACACCTCGTCGAGGCAGATGACGGCGGCATTTATCGCCGAGCCGATCCGCTCTCCGATTCGGGCGACTGGTCCTCGCTCAACGGCGATCTCCGGATCGCCGAGGTTCACTCGGTGGCCTGGGACGCAAACGCCAACGTCGTCATTGCCGGAGCCCAAGACACGGGCACCCCTGAACAGATCACCTCCGCCGGTCTGCGCTGGCGGAGTGCGGACACGGGCGACGGAGGGGACGTCGGCATCGACGATACGGGGACGCCAGGATTCGCCCTCCGCTATTCCAGTGCGCAGGAATTTCGAAATTTCCGACGGAGAAAGGTGGACGCGACGAATAACGTCGTCGATGAAGACTTCCCTGCTCATACGGTCGTGCGGGGCCGGGCCATCACGACGGACTTCGTGACGCCCATCGCCGTGAACAATGCGGTCCCGACCAGGCTCGTCATCGGGGGAGCGAATTCCGTCTACGAATCCTTCGATCAGGGGGACACGATCGCGGAGATCGGTCCTGACATCGTTGTCAACGCCACTTACGCGGACCCCATCGCTTACGGCGGCACCGGGAATCCCGATATCCTGTACGTCGGATCGGACGATCAAGTGTTCATCCGCTCCCGCGCTGGCGGAGCTCTCGTTTCCGCTCCGAACTACCCAGGGCTGAGGACAGGGCGACGCGTCATGGACCTCGCCATCGACACAACCGCTCCGAGCACAGCCTTCGTCGTCGATGAATCCACCGTCTATCGAACGACGGGCGCCGGCTCGCAATGGTCCAACATCACCGGGAACCTCCTCGCGCTCGGTTCCGGAACGCTGCTTGCGGTTGTGTTCAGGAACAGCGACACTGGCGGCGCAGTCATCGTCGGCAGTACGAACGGCGTCTTTGTCTCACGCGGTCCAACATTCGGGACATGGACGCTCCTCGGCGTGGGACTGCCACGCACCGCGGTCTACGATCTCGATTATGACGCGGCTGACCATGTGCTCGTGGCAGCGTTGGTTGGTCGTGGAGTGTGGGTCGCGGATATGCGGGAACCGAACCCAGCCGCTCCGCCCTCACAGGGTGAGGTTCAGCCATGAAATACACAATCCTCAGCAGCATGATTTTCCTCGCCGTTACGGCCGTGGCACAGCAGCGCGTCGCGCTCCGCGACGGCTTGATCATCGATCCAGAATCCAACGTCGCCTACGTAATGGCTGTGGGTGGCGGCATCACCGCGGTTGATCTCGGCACTGGCCAGGCTCGGTGGACATCGGACGACGCCGCCAAGCCGCTCTCCATCATCGGCAACGTCCTCCTCAGTCAAGTCGAGCCGAAGAATCTCGAGAGCAGGCGCACGCTCGCGATTGCAGGCCTGGATGTTCGCAAGGGAGGGGAAACCTCCGCCGAGGGTGCGGCACCCCTCCCCTTGAACGTTCAGGCGTCGGTCGACGAGACTCTCGAGGGGAGGTTCGTTACCGACGCCAGGGCTGAGGACGGAAACGCGGTCATCTCCTGGACCTTCATTCCTTCCGCGCGCCGCGAAGCGCGAGCAAGGCCTCGTCAGGCCGCCCGCGATGAAATCGTCGGGAAGCGGAAGATCACGGACCCACCGTCAGGTCGGCTGCGCCTCGACCTCATCACTGGCTCGATGACGCCCCTCTCGGGACGCAGCGACGTCGCGCTGGAGCAGCAGTGGAGCCTCATGGCGGACGAAATAGCTCCGACCAACAAACCGCGGTACCGGAGCGCCGACGGCCGTCACGTGCTGGAGAGCCACCGGATTGCCGACGATCGAACGTGGGAGAAATATCGGTGGGTGATTTCTGTGCGTGAGACTGGCGCGAAGATCGGCGTGATTCGATCACACGTCTCCTTTGCGCCATTCGTGGTTCGGGGCTCGGTGCTCGTGTTCGAAACAACGCCTTACCGGCACGGCGGGGGGGAACCACAGCCCGCGAAGTTGCGGGGGGTAAGTCTCGAGAGTGGCCAGCAACTATGGGCGATCCCCGTCCGCGAAATCGTCCGCCGCGCACCTCCACCTCCCTAATCAGCTCCCTCACCCTGTCCCATACCGTGACTCCCCCAGCCACTCCACGAACTGGGCGGCGGGGAGGGGGCGGCTCATGTAGTAGCCCTGGGCCATGTCGCAGCCGAGGGACTTGAGGATGCTCCAGGACTCGGCGGTCTCGACGCCTTCGGCGATCACGACCAGGCCCATGTTGTGTCCGAGCTCGATGGTGGAGCGGACGATGACTACGTCGTCGGAGGCGCTGGCGCTGAGGTTCTGCACGAACGACTTGTCGATCTTGAGCTCGTCGACGGGCAGGCGTTTGAGATGGGCGAGAGAGGAATAGCCGGTGCCGAAGTCGTCGATGGCCAGGCAGAGGCCGCGGCGCTTGAGGTCCTTGAGGATCTTCTGCGCGTACGCGGCGTCTTTCATGATCGCGCTCTCGGTGATCTCCAGCAGCAGCTTCCCCGGCGGCAGCTCCGCTTCCGACAGCAGGCCGCTGATGAAGGTCGGCAATTCCGAGTCAAAGAGATCGAGCGCGGAAAGGTTCACGGCCACGGTGAGATCGATGCCCTGCGCCCGCCACGCCGCGCACTGGGCGATGGCTTTGCGGATCACCCACTTGGTGATCAGGCCGATCTTTCCCGACTGCTCGGCCAGCGGGATGAACTCGTCGGGCCGCATGACGCCGTGCTTGGCGTGGTTCCAGCGCACCAGTGCTTCGGCGTGGACGACGCGCTCGGTGGGGATGTCGATCTTGGGCTGGAAGTAGAGCTCCAGCTCGTCGCGGGCGATGGCCTGGCGCAGTTCCATCATCAGCGACAGCCGGCGCACGCTGTGCTCGTCTCGCCCGGCCTCGTAGACGGCGATGCCGGAATGGTTCTTCTTGGCGTCGTACATGGCCACGTCGGCGCGCTTCATCAGCGTGTCGGCATCCTCGGCGTGATCGGGAAAGAGGGCGATGCCGAAGCTGGCGTTGATCTCCACGGAGACGTCGCCCAGGACGAACGGCTCCTCGAAGGCCGTGCCCACGCGGCCGGCGATCTCGGTGGCATGCTCGACGTCGGTGGCGGCGAACTTCACCGCGAACTCGTCGCCACCAAGGCGGGCCACGTTGCTGGACGGGACGGTCTGTTCGAGCCGGCGCCCGATCTCGATGAGGAGCTGATCGCCGAAATGGTGGCCGAGGGTGTCGTTGATGTCCTTGAAGCGATCGAGATCCATCATGATCATGCCGATGGGCAGTGTGGAGCCTCGACTGCGCCGGGCCGCGGCGATGGCCTGGGCCACGCGATCGAGAAAGAGCGCGCGATTGGGCAGTCCGGTCAGCGCGTCATGCGTGGCCTGGAACATGATCTGGTCTTCGCGCGCGGCAATGGCCGAGCGCATCTGGTTGAAGGCCGTGGCCAGTTGGCCGATCTCGTCTTCCTGGCGCACGACGACCGGCGAACCGTAGTCGCCGCGCTCGATCCGTCCCGCCCCTTCCGCCAGGGTGGTCAGCGGACGGCTGACCGTGCGCGAGAAGATGACCGCGGCAAAGACGGCCAGAATCAGCATCACCGCCGAAAGCGCGAAGATCTGCAACTCCAACGCGACGAAGGGGCGCTGGGCCTCTTCCAGCGAGCGCTGCAGGAAGGCGTCGATGCGCGTGCCGTCGCCGGTCTGCAGCGGCGCCACGAGGGTCGCGTAATCCGAGCCGGCCAGCGTGAGCGTGGTCTCGCGCGGAAGCTCACGGCTCAGCGGACTGAGATCGTTGCGCGCGGCGGGGGCCAGGGTGGAGAGCAGGAAGGGCGGTCCGCCCCCACTTCGGTTCCAGAGAGAGACATCGAGGGAGGTCAGCCCGCGCACATCCGCCAGGACGCCTTCGTCGACCTCGAAACCGGCCCCGACCCAGGCGATGGGCCGCGGCGCCAGGACCGGCACGATCACGAACTGATAGGGGCGGTTGCCGAGCGACACGGTTCCTGAAGACTCGCCGCGTTGTTCGGCCTCCCTTAGCAGCGCGGCAAACGGGAACGGCCTGCCCACCATGCGACCCCGCAAGGTATCGGCGGTGACCGTGCCGTCCAGGCTGATCAGGACGATGGCGTCGGCGTCGATCCGCTCTCCGTGGTTCTCGAGCACGGAGGTGACCGTGGGCAGGTCCGCGGAGGCGACGGCCTCGCGAAAAGGAAAATCGCGCACCAGCACGCGCGCCGACTCCGCGAGCTGCTTGGCGCGCGTTTCCAGGACGCGCTGCAACACGCGCGTCCCCACCCGCAACTCCTCCGAGACCGTGCGGCGCACGGTCCGCCGTCCCGCGAAATGAACGGAGACCAGCGTCCCCGACTCCAGCAACACGAGGACGGCGATGACCAGGTAGAGCAGTCGGGCCTGAAAGGTGCGGATGGCCATAGTTGTCCGTTGTCAGGACGAAAGGCGCAGCATGAGTCGAACGTGCACGAGTCCATTGTCGTGCTTTCGCTCCACGGAAGCATTTCCCCCGGGCGACCGTACGTGGCGACCGTAGTGACCCAAGGGGCTATACAGCCAGCGCCGGCGGCCGTGCCGCCCTACCGGAACGACAAGGAGGACGTCTCTCCGCTCTTGAGGGTGACGTTGACCGGCTTCAGTTCCTGTCGCAGATCGGGGTACCAGACGTGAACGGAGTAGCGTCCGCCGTCGAGGTCTTTCAGGACGGTCTTGCCGTCCGTGCCGGTCTTATCGAAGTGCGGGGTGTCGACGACGACGATGAAGGCGCTCATCTGGTCATGGATGTTGCACCCGAGGGTGACCACGCCGGCGCGGTCGAAGACCTCGGGGTTGGCGGGCGTTCCTTTGTAAAGGGGCAGTTGGAACGGCTTGGCCGGAGAGAACGAGTAGACGTGATGCCGAATGTCGTCGCTGTTGGGAAAGCGCACCGAGGTGCCGGTCTGGACCGCCAGCACGTGGGGGACGAACATCCGGTTCCGCTGGTCCATGATGGCCGTCTTGTTGCGCGCCGGACGGACGTTCCGTCCCTCGGGGACTGCATAGACCACGGCATCCCGAACCGCCGCGCCGCGCGCGTTCTGCACCCGGACCTCGAGAGTGGCCGCCGGCAGTGGCAGGGTGATCACGAACATCAAAGAGAGCAGGAACGGGCGCATGCCTGCCGCAACGTGCAGGGTCCGCGCCTTCATCCCGGGGAACGACACTCTGCGATTGTGCTCCGCTTTGGAGCGCTGGCGTCCCGCCGGCTGGCCGGCAGGCGTCCCCGCCTGCCGGTTGGGGCGTCCCGCGGCGGCAATCCGCACCAGCCAGCCGGCGAGACGCCGGCGCTCCTTTCGCACCGGGCACCTTGCGTCGGCACGACCCTCTCGATGGTGCGATCATGACCGGAATGCGTTTCGCGTTTGCACTGGTCATTCTGGCCACGCTCCCTCTGCGAGCGGCGGACGCGCTGCAATGGGGAGGTTTCGCGCTGTTGCGGGGCGCGAACGCCACCGATGGCGTGCCGCTCGATGACGATCAGCTCGGCGCGCAGGTGCAGCTCGGCATCGACTGGCGTCCCTCCATGTCCTTCGGCGGACACCTGCACCTGCTGGCTCGCAGCGACGGCGACGACTCGCGTCGCGGACGCGCGGGCGTGGTCGAAGCGTGGCTCGATCAGAATCTCGTCCGCGGCGAGCATCGCCTCCGCCTGATGGAGGGAGCGTTCTTCCTCCCCACCACGCGCGAGAACGTCGACGCGCTCTGGGAGACGCCCTACACGATCACCCCCTCGGCGTTGAACAGTTGGCTCGGCGAAGAGCTCCGTCCCATCGGCGTCGATGCCGCCTATACGTATCGCCGGAGCTGGACCGGCGGCCTGACCGTCTTTCGGGGCAACGACACGCTCGGCGCGTTTCCCGCGGCACGAGGCTGGGCGCTGCGCGATCACTGGGCACTCCTCGGCGAGCACCTGCCCGTCGATCCCGACTACTTCACCTCGGTCTCCGCTGAGACCGACGGGAATCTCGGCTGGGCCGGCCGCGGACGTTGGAACAGCGACCGCGCCACCGCCCAGCTCACCTACATCGACAACCGCTCCGATGCCCTCGAGCATGGGGAGCTGCTGAATTGGGACACCCGGTTCTGGATCGCCGGTGCCGACTACACCAGCGGCGATTGGACGCTGGCCGCGGAAGGCGGCTGGGGCGAGACCGACGTGATCGTGGAAGGCGTGCGCTACATCTCGGCCATCGACACCACGTACGTCCTGCTCTCGCGACGCCTGGGCCGAGGGCGCGCGTCGCTGCGCGCCGAGCAGTTCACCGTCGACGACTCACGCCGCCACGCCTTCACCGCTGCGTATCTCTTCTCTCCCCTCCCGAAACTGCGTGCAGGAGTGGAAGCGATCTTCGCGGGCTCCGAGAGAAGGGTGGCCGTGGAGATTCGGGCGTACTTTTGAAGCGCTCCGCAATCTGGCGTTGCGTGTGATCCCGCGCATGCACGCGGGATCCCACTAAGAGCGCCACTCCTTGATCCGCGCGGCCACTTTCTCCGGCGTGAAGCCGAGCTCCTCGGCGATGCGCTCCGCGGGAGAGCTGGCTCCGAAGCGGTCGATGCCGATCACCAGGGCGTCGTGGTTGGCGTACTTGTACCAGCCGTCGCTGCGGCCGGCCTCGATGCAGACCAGTTTGCTGCGATCGCCCAGCACTTCGTTCTGATAGTCCAGAGGTTGACGGTCGAACAGGTCCAGGGCCGGCGCGGAGACGACCCGGGCGTTGCCGATCAGTTGCGCGGTCTTCACGGCCAGCGGCGTCTCCGAGCCGGTGGCGATGAGGGTGATGTCGCCCGTCTCGAACCCGTCCAGCACGTACGCACCGCGGAGGATGCGCTGCGGATCGAAGGTCTCGGGTCGCGGGATGAGGTCGAGCTTCTGCCGCGTGAGCACGATGACCGTCGGGGAGTCCTCGGTCTGGAGCGCGTGGGCCCAGGCCATGGCCACTTCCGCGCCGTCGGACGGACGGAAAGTGATCAGGTTGGGGATGAGCCGCAGAGACCAGAGCTGCTCGATGGGCTGGTGCGTGGGGCCGTCTTCGCCGAGGAAGACCGAGTCGTGCGTGTAGACGAAGATCGAGCCGATGCCCATCAGCGCGGCGATGCGCACGGCCGGCCGCATGTAGTCGGAGAAGATGAGGAACGTCGCGCCATACGCCCGGAAACTGCCGTAGAGCGTGATGCCGTTGAGGATGGCCCCCATGGCGTGCTCGCGGATGCCGAAGTGGAGGTTGCGACCACGGAAGATGTCCAGCGCAGGCGGATGCTTCTCCTCCCCTTTCGGACGCTCCACGCTTCCTTCGTCCTTCATGATGGTGTTGGTCGAAGGAGAGAGATCGGCGGAGCCGCCGATGACGAATGGCGCCAGGCCGGCCATCTTCTGAATGACCTGTCCCGACAGCGCGCGTGTGGCCAACGGCTTGTCGCTCTTGCCGGCTTCCACGAGCGCGTTCGCGAATCCTTCCGGGAGGGCGTGCGACCAGTAGCGATCCCACTCCTCGGCCTGTTCGGGATGCCGCACACGCCAGGCGGACATCTCCTTCTCCCAGCGCTTGCGCTCGCGGGCCAGTTTCTTCGTCCGGCGCGTGTACTCTTCCTGCACCTCGGGCGGCACGTAGAAGGTCGGCTCTTCAGGCCAGCCCAGGGCGGCCTTGGTGGCTTTCACCTCATCGGCCCCCAGGGGCTCGCCATGTGCGCGTGCGGTGCCGTGATACTTCGGACTGCCCCAGCCGATGACCGTCTTCGCGCAGATGAGGGTGGGCTTGTTCTTCTCCTTCTGCGCCTTGCGGATGGCCTTGCGAATCGCAGAACGGTCGTGGCCGTCGATGGACAGGACGTGCCAGCCGAAGGCCGCAAAGCGCCGCGGCACTTCCTCGGAGAAGGAAAGACGTGTCTCTCCTTCGATGGAGATGTTGTTGTCGTCGTAGAAGAAGATCAGGTTGCCGAGGCCCAGGTGACCGGCCACGGAGGCGGCCTCGGAGCTGATGCCTTCCATCAGATCCCCATCCGAACAGATCCCGTAGATGTAGTGGTCGACCGGGGTGAACGGATCTTCGCTCTTGAAGCGCGCGCGCAGCATCTGCGCGGCCAGGGCCATTCCCACGGCGTGGGCGATGCCCTGTCCGAGCGGGCCGGTCGTCACTTCGATGCCGGAGGCATGACCGTACTCGGGATGGCCGGCGGTGCGTGAGCCCCACTGGCGGAAATGCTTCAGCTCGTCCAGCGTCATGTCCGGATAGCCGGTCAGGTGGAGGAGCGAGTAGAGGAGCATCGAGGCATGGCCCGCGGAGAGGACGAAGCGGTCGCGGTTCTGCCACTTGGGGTGCTGCGGGTCATGCCGGAGGAATTCCGTCCAGAGAACGAACCCGATGTCGGCCATGCCCATGGGCGTGCCCGGGTGACCGGACTTGGCTTTCTCCACACCGTCGACGGCGAGGAAGCGGATGGTGTTGACCATCTGCTCTTCGAGCTTGTCTTTCGTTCCAATCAGCGGGCGGTTGCTCGCTTCTGCGACGGAAATCGCCGCGGCACCTTCGGCTGCGGTGCTGCCAGGTGTCGGGTCCTGCATCGATTCCTCCTGCGAACTGCGTGGCGGCCTTGCGGTGAAGAAGGCGATTATACTCGCGGTGATTCAGGGCGCAGGGGGCAGAAGGCAGGGCGCAGAGGTCGGACGCGGCGACGCAGGTGCTTTCTCTCCTGCGACCCGCGCCCTGTCCCTGCACCCTGAGAACAAATGGACGAAAGCGTCACGGTCAAGGGATCCCCGGTACGAAGTCTTCAGAAGTTCCTGGAGGCCGAGCTGACGGCGGAGGAGCGCCAGAAGGTCTTCGACGCGCTGCCGGGCGAGTTCAGGACGCGCTTCGATCGTCCGATCCTCTCCACGGAAACGGTGCCGCTGCACATGCTCAACCGTCTCACCGAAGAGGCGGCCAAGGTGTTCGGCGAGCCGGTGGAAACGTTCGCGCATCGCGCCGGACGTGAGGCGGCGTCGGACGCGGTGAAGGGGATCTACCGTTTCTTCGTGCTCGTGCTGACTCCGCCCGCGCTGCTGAGCAAGGCCTCGCAGATGTGGAGCACTCTCTACAATCGCGGCACGATGCGCGTGGAGGAACAGACCGCCACGAGCGCGCGCCTGCGCGTGACCGACTTCCCCGCCTCAGCCGCCGGTTGCGCCCGCATCACCGGCTGGATCGAACGGATGGCGGAGATGACGGGAGTGAAAGACATTCACGTCGAGCAGACGCAATGCTCCGCGAAGGGAGCGGAGTTCTGCGAGTGGCAGGTGACGTGGACGTGACCGTCAACCGTCAACCGCGGGCGCTATCATTCACCCATGAACAAAATCTTCGCCATGGAATCCGACCATCCTCTCTTCCGCTACTTCACGGAAGCGGAGCGCGACCGGATCGAGGCGGTTGGGGAGATCAAGCGCATCGCGCAGGGGGCCTACCTGATCCGCGCGGGTGAGATCGACTCGGCGCTTTTCGCAGTGGAGGACGGTCTTCTGAACATCCTGGGCATCGACGACGGCGAGTCCCGCGTCTTCGCCACCGTCGGCCCCGGCGACGTCCTCGGCGAAGTCTCCTTCATCGACGACTCTCCCCGCAGCACGTCCGTCGTCGCCGAGGAAGAGACCACGGTGCGCGTGTGGGAGAAAGGCGCCCTAACCACCGCCCTCGCCGGCGAGCCAACCCTCCTCGCCAAGTTCGCCGTGGCCATGAGCGAGTTGCTGGTGGAGAGACTGCGGGACGTCGCGCGAAGAGTGTGAGGCCCGGAACCGTCGCCGAGGAACGCCGGCGTCTCCTAAACGCCAAGAGCTCATCGTCCACGCGCGGAACGCTGGCGTCTCGCCGGCTGGCCCGCAGGCGTCCTCGCCTGCGCCGCGTGGCGGTCGGCAAGGAACGCACCTCTCGCGATAGCTGGGCCGTTCAAACGCGCATACCGCGAGCGCCACGCGCCCCATCCCCTCGGCACGCTTTCCCCCGCCCGCGGCGGGACGCCGCCCGTCCAGCCGGCGAGACGCCGGCGCTCCTCAACGCCGGGTGCTACGGCTTCCAGAGCCTCGCCGGATCGGTCACCGGCAGGCGGCAGAGGTAGTTCGTGCAGACGTAGGCCGTGGCT
>JBDTOZ010000771.1:0-20333 GCA_039932995.1 Acidobacteriota bacterium
CGATCAGCAAGGCCGTCATCGTCATCGGTTTTGGGACGGCACCGATTGTAACGCGTCCTTGTCAGCGTACGCGGCGCAGCCAGGCGTCCGGCCAATGCGTCACGTTCTGCTGCAAGGCGCTCTCGTTGAAGGGCCAGCGGGGCGGCTCGAGCACGAACTCGGGATGCCGGGCGGCGAACTCTCGCGCGGCCGAGGAGGGATTGTCGTCCCTCCATGACTCCTTGCCGCGGGGCACGTCATGAAGGTCTTCCATGACGCCGTCCGTGGCCACGATGTAGGAGCCGGCGGTGACCAGCGAAGCGTACGCCTCGAGCTCCGCGGCCACGTGCGCCTTGGTGTGATTCGAGTCGAGGAGCACGAGCACCTTCTCCTGGGGTGCGATCCCCGCGTGCACCTCGTTCACCACCGCCGGATCGACCGAGTTTCCTTCGATCAGAGTGATGAGCGGCGCGAGGACGTGGCTTTCAATGGCCTTCCGATTGGCCGGCCGGATCTCAATGTCCACGCCCACGACCCGCCCTCCGCCCAGTGCCTGGAGGATGGACGCATAGAAGACCAGGGAGCCGCCGTGCGCCACACCGGTCTCGACGACGACGTCCGGCCGGATCTCGGTGATGGCTTCCTGGATGCGCAGGAGATCCTCGGGAAGTTGAATGATCGGGCGACCCAGCCACGAGAACGTGTACGGATACTTTTCGTTCCAGCCCACGCGCACCCATTGGCGCGAGATCAGCTCGAACGCGCGTCGCGAATAGAGGGGCACCGACTCGGTGCGTCCGTCTTCCTCGAACACCACTTCGCGCCGGTCCGTGTCGATGGTCAGTCGCATGCGAGCTCCGCGGGCCGCCCGTTGGGATTCATGTCAGTGGATTTCATGAGGCTGATTCTCCGATGCGTACGTCCGCGCAATGCTCTCTTCGATGCCGGCGCGCAGGTCCCAGACCGGCGACCATCCCAGCGAGCGGATGCGCCCGGTCGTTCCGACTACCAGCGCGTCCTCGTCGGCACCCTCAGAAGGCTCATTGATGATGACGCGATCCTCGGCGTGCAACGCGGTCGCGATGGCCAGGACGATCTCCTCGATGGCCACGGCCGTGCCGGTGGCGACATTGAACGCGCCCGGCTCTTCCGACTGCAGCAGGCGCACCAGAGCGGACGCACAGTCGGCGACATAGATGAAGTCGCGCCGAAGTTTCCCCGTCCTGCAGTGAGCCGTCTCTCCGCGCGACAACGTGGCGGTGATGGAGGGGACGAGCCGCTGCGGTTGCTCGCCGGGCCCGTACACGAAGAAGGGGCGAGCCCATGCACTGCCGGGGAACGTCAGCAATTCCTCACCGAAGGCCGCCTTGGCCCTGCCGTACACGGTGCGGGGGCGTAATGGAGTGTTCTGCTCGTCGCACACGCCCCCGCTCCAGTCGTATTCGGCGCAGGTCCCCACTCCGACGAAGCGACGACCGCCGTTGGCGTGGAAGGCGCGCGCCAGAGCGCGGCTGGCCTCCAGCCAGAGAGCATTGTCGGGTGAGGACCAGTACGTGCCGTGCTCGGTGACCCAGGCCAGGTGCAGCAGGTGCGTGGGTCGAACGGCGCTCACGACCGTTTCGGGACCTCCGGTCGAGAGCAGATCGCCCTGATGCCAGGACACCGCGCCGTCCGCGCCGCGGGGAGGGTGGCGCGAGAGGGCATGCACCTCGAGCCCGGCCTGCACCAGGGAGTGTAACGCGTGACTTCCGACAAACCCGCGGGCACCCGTGACCAGGACTCGCATCGACCGCCTGCATCGTAACAGGCCCGATGACGGTCTTCTCGTTCGCCGCTGCACGAGCGGCTATGATGCGCAGGTCCGATGAAAGTGGTCATTCTCGCGGGCGGTCTCGGAACGCGGCTGGCGGAAGAGACCGAGGTGCGGCCGAAACCGATGATCGAGATCGGCGGCCGGCCCATCCTCTGGCACATCATGAAGACGTACTCCCACTATGGGTTGAACGACTTCGTGGTCTGTCTGGGCTACCGCGGCTACGTCATCAAGGAGTACTTCTCCAACTACTTCCTGCACATGTCGAACGTGACGTTCGATCTGCGCAAGAACGAGATGCAGGTTCATCACAACGAGGCCGAGCCCTGGCGGGTCACGCTGGTCGACACCGGCATGGATACGCAGACCGGCGGACGCCTGGCGCGGGTGCGCCAGTACCTCGGCGACGAGCGCTTCTGCTTCACCTACGGCGACGGCCTGGGCGACATCGACATCGCGGCGCTGATCGCGTTTCACGATCGCAAGGGCGTGCAGGCGACGCTCACCGCGGTCCGCCCTCCGGCCCGTTTCGGCGCGGTGGAGCTCGATGCCGAACAGCGCGTGACCGCGTTTCATGAAAAACCGCTCGGTGATGGGGGCTGGATCAGCGGCGGTTTCTTCGTGCTCGAGCCGGGCGTGATCGATCTCGTGGCCGGCGACGCCACGGTATGGGAACGCGAGCCGCTGGAAGGCCTGTCCGCGCGTGGAGAGCTCGCCGCCTACGTGCACGACGGGTTCTGGCAGCCGATGGACACGCTGCGCGACAAGCTCCTGCTCGAGAATGCCTGGCGCTCGGGACAGGCTCCCTGGAAGGTCTGGCCGTGAAGGTCCTGATCACCGGGAACATGGGGTACGTGGGACCCCGGGTAGTGGCGCATCTTCGAGCGCGTTGGCCCGAGGCGGTGCTGATCGGTGCGGATACGGGCTGGTTTGCGCCATTGCTCACGACCGCCAACCCGGATCCGGAGTCGCTGCTGAACGAGCAGTGGCGCTGCGACGTGCGCGATCTCGACGATGCGTCATTGCGCGGCGTCGACGCCGTCGTGCATCTGGCCGGCATCTCCAATGATCCGATCGGCATTGCCTATGAGGCGCCGACCCTGGACATCAATCTCCGTGGCACGCTGCAACTGGCGGCACGGGCTCGCGCCGCCGGCGTGCGCGCCTTCGTCTTCGCATCCAGTTGCAGCATCTATGGGGAGAGCGAGGAGGGAGCGCGCAACGAGCAAAGCGCACCCGCGCCCCTGACCGCGTATGCGCGATCGAAAGTGCTGGCCGAGGAAGGGCTGGCCTCCCTGGCCACGAGCGAGTTCCTCGTGACCTCGCTGCGGTTTGCCACGGCCTGCGGGATGAGCGAGCGCCTGCGACTGGATCTGATGCTGAACGACTTCGTGGCCGG
This sequence comes from Acidobacteriota bacterium, assembly GCA_039932995.1. Lineage (GTDB taxonomy): Bacteria > Acidobacteriota > Thermoanaerobaculia > Gp7-AA8 > Gp7-AA8 > QHVT01. The sequence continues at coordinate 3,192 of JBDTOZ010000771.1, forward strand.
CGCGGTGGCCGCGCGGCGCATCCGCATCCTCAGCGATGGCACGCCCTGGCGGCCACTCATCGACGTCAACGACATGGCCCGTGCGGTGGAGTGGGCCATCCTCCGCGAACGGGAGCATGGGCGGAACCTGATCATCAACGCCGGCCGGACCGAAGCGAACTACCGAGTGCACGAAGTTGCCGATGCGGTGGCGGACCAGATCGAAGGCACGAGCGTGACCGTGGATCCCGCGGGACGCCCGGACCGGCGCTCGTATCGCGTCGACTTTTCGCTCTTCGCGCGTCTTGCTCCGGAGCACCAGCCGGTGGTCACTCTGCGGGAGAGCATCGCCGGTCTCCGCGAAGGGTTGATGAAGATGGGTTACACCACGCCGGACGTGCGGGACTCGCCGTACATCCGTTTGCGGACCCTGTCGGAATTGAAGGGCCAGGGTGCCGTGGACGGCGATCTTCGTTGGACTCGCGTCGCGGCGGGTGCATGAGCTCAGGGCCCGACTGCCGCTTCTGCGGCGCCGCGCTGTCCGACGTGTTTCTCGATCTCGGCCTGTCGCCCCTGGCAAACTCGTACCTCCGGCCCGAGGATCTCGAACGGAAGGAGCCGTCCTATCCGCTGATCGCGTACGTGTGCGCGCAGTGCCTGCTGGTGCAGGTGCCGGAGCTCGTCGCCCCTGGAGAGATCTTCAGCGACTACGCCTACTTTTCTTCCTATTCGGAAAGCTGGGTCGAGCACGCGCGCCTTTACAGCGAAGCGATGATCGCCCGGTTTGGGCTCGGTCCGGAGCATCTGGCGGTCGAAATCGCCAGTAACGACGGGTATCTGCTCCAGCATCTCGCGCGCCGGAACGTGCGCATCCTCGGCGTGGAGCCGGCCGCCAACGTGGCCGCCGTGGCGCGCGAGAAGGGCATCCCGACGGTCGTGCGCTTCTTCGGTGCGGCCCTGGCCGCGGAACTGCGCGCGGAGCACGGAGGAGCGGACCTGCTCATCGGCAACAATGTGCTCGCGCACGTTCCCGCGCTCAACGATTTCGTGAGCGGCCTGCGCGCGCTGCTCGCTCCACGCGGCGTGATCACCATCGAGGTGCCGCACCTGCTGGAGCTGATCCGTCACGGCGAGTTCGACACCATCTATCACGAGCACTTCTCCTACTTTTCCCTGCTCACGCTGCAACAGATCTTCGCGGCGCACGCGCTCCGCATCTTTGACGTCGAATCGTTGGCGACGCACGGCGGATCGCTGCGGATCTTTGCCGCGCACGAGGCGGACTCCTCGAAGGCGATGAGCCCGGCGGTTGGACGGGTCCTGGCCATCGAACGGGAAGCAGGTCTGGACACCCTGGACGGCTATCTCCATTTCGCGCCGCGCGTGGAGCGGATCAAGAGCGAGCTGCTGGCGTTTCTCGGCGATCAGCGTGCCCGCGGACGGTCGGTGGCCGCGTACGGCGCTCCCGCGAAGGGCAACACCCTGTTGAATTTCTGCGGCATCGGCACGGACCTCATCTCCTTCACGGTCGACCGCAGCCCGCACAAGCAGGGCCTGTACCTTCCGGGCTCGCGGATTCCCGTGCTGGCTCCGGAGCATGTCGATCAGGCTCGTCCTGACTTTCTGCTGATCCTTCCGTGGAACCTTCGCGATGAGATCGTGGCGCAGATGAACCGCATCCGAAACTGGGGAGGGCGGTTCGTGGTGGCGGTGCCGGAGCTGGAGGTTCTCGCGTGAAGTTCACGCCCACCCCCCTCGAAGGAGTGGTGGAAGTGGTGCTCGAGCCGATCGAGGATGAGCGCGGCTTCTTCGCGCGCACTTGGTGCGCAGAGGAGTTCGCGCGGTTCGGCCTCGACCGGCGGCTGGAGCAGTGCAGTATTTCGCACAATCGAAAGCGGGGGATCTTGCGCGGGATGCACCTGCAACGCGAGCCGTCCGCCGAGGCCAAGCTGGTGCGTTGCACCAGGGGAAGCATCTACGACGTGGCCCTCGACCTGCGCCGGGATTCTGCGACGTACCGGCGATGGTTCGCCATCGAGCTCAGCGCGGGCGGACGCTCGATGCTCTATTTGCCGGAAGGGGTGGCCCACGGATTCCAGACGCTGGCCGACGACACCGAGGTCTTCTACCAGATCTCGCGCAGTCATCATCCCGACGATGCCTGGGGCGTGCGATGGAACGACCCGGCCTTCGGCATCGATTGGCCGGTGGACGAACCGATCCTTTCGGTGCGGGACGCGTCGTATCCCGATTACGAATAGCGCGGGCGACACTTGACGCGATGCCGGTGAACCCGCAGGCTGCGGGAGATGACCACCCTCGGCCGCAACGTGGCCGCGAACATTGCCGGAGCGGTCTTCCTCGGCGTGGCGACGCTGGCCGTCGTGCCGCTGTATCTGCGTTGGCTCGGCGCCGACGCGTACGGTCTGATCGGCTTTCACATGGCCCTGCAGGGTCTGTTGATCCTGTTCGACCTCGGCCTGAGCGTGGGCATCAATCGCGAACTGGCCTTGCTCAGTGCCACGGCCGAGGGCATGACCTCCGTGCGCGGGGTGATCCACACGGGCCTGCGCCTGTATGGGGCCGCGGCCATCGGCCTTGCGCTGCTGATGAGTGCATTCGCACCACTGATCGCCGCGCGCTGGGTGGAGACGACCACTATTTTTCAGCCGGTGGTGGTCACATGTCTGCGCCTCATGTCCGTGGCGCTGGCCGCGCAATTCGTGGCCTTGCTGTACTCGGCCGGATTCCTCGGGCTGCAACGCCAGGTCCTGCACAGCGCGCTCACGTCTTCGACGGTGCTCCTGCGTTTTGGCGGTGGGGCCGTCGTGGCGTTCGTGACGCACGACATCCGGGCGTTCTTCGCCTGGCAGGCGGTGGCGGGACTGTTCCAGCTCCTGGCCATGGCCGTGGCGCTCGAGCGCGTGCTGCCGGCACGGCGGGCCGAGGCGCGGTTCGATCCGCGCTGGCTGCGCAATGCGTGGAGTCTGGCGCGTGGCGTGGCGGTGGTCAGTGCCATGGCCGCGGTGACGACGCAGGGCGACAAGTTCGCGGTCAGCCGGGCTTCGGCGCTGGCCGTGTTCGGCTATTACACGGCCGCCACCGTGCTGGCGATGGCCGCGGCCGGGGGCGCGGCGCCCGTGGCCAGCGCGGTGTTTCCGCGCTTTGCCCAATTGCTGGCGCTCGACGAGCGTGAAGAGTTGTCGCTTGCCTACCATCGCGCCGTGCAGGCAATGGCCGCGATCGTGTTGCCGGTCGCGTGCGTCCTGGCGATCTGGTCGCGTGAAGTAGTATTCGTCTGGACCGGGGATCCCGTGCTCGCGTCGGGAGCGCGGATTCTGACGGTGCTTCTCGTGGCCGGGACGGCGATGAACGGCCTGCTCAACGTGCCCTACATGCTGCAGCTCGCACACGGCTGGACGACACCGGCCACGATCATGAATGGGGCCGCGCTGGTCACATTCGTGCCGGCCATGTTCGTGGCCGCCGCGCTCCTGGGTCCGATCGGAGCGGCCACGGTCTTCGCGGCCATGCACGCCTCCTTCCTGGTGTGCGGCGTGGTGGTGACGCAGAGCCGGCTGCTCACCCAGTCGTCGCGCTGGTCTTTCTTGCGCGATACGGCGCCCGCGGCGCTGGCCGCTTCGGGGCTCGCGGTCGCGGGACGGTTCCTCTTTCCGGTGGGCCTCGGTCGCATCGAGACCACGCTGGCGTTGGCGGTCGTGGGGATCGCGGCTTTCGGCGGCGCGGTGCTCGTCACTCCCGCCGTCCGCGAATGGATCGGCGGACAGTGGCCGGGGAGGAGGACCTCCGCTTGAGCGAGGGCCCGCGGGTCACCGTCTGCATCCCCACGTTCCGCAGGCCGCGCATGCTGGAGCGCGCGGTGCGCAGCGTCCTCGGTCAGACGTATGCCCAGTTGCGTGTGGCGGTCTACGACAACGCCTCGGGCGATGAAACGGCTGCGGTGATGGAGCGACTCTGTCGTGCCGACGCCCGCGTCGAGTATCACGCGCATGAGAAAAACATCGGCGCGGGCGCGAACTTCGATTTCGCGATGGCACACGTGTGGACGCCGTTCTTCTCGCTCCTGTCCGACGACGACCTGCTGCTGCCCGGATTTCTGGAGGAGGCCATGAGCGCCCTCGATGCACATCCCGAGGCGGCGTTCTTCTGCTCGCGCATCATCATCTACAGCGAGATCGTGCCGGGCATTCGCCGGAGGCAGCACTCCTGGCCGGCCGGCGTGTATGCGCCGGGCGCGGAGGTCACGTGTCGCATGCTGCGCGACAACTTCGCGAACACGGGCGTGGTGTTTCGCGAGGAGGTCCGCGAGAGCGTGGGCAGTTTCAGCCGCTTTCCCACCGATCGCGACTACATGGCCGTGGCCGCGTCGAAGCACTCCTTCGTGGTCTCGGAACGTGAGCACGCGGTCTTCATCGTGCACGCGGGCAGCTTCACCGCGGCCGATCCCTCGAAGCTCGAAGAGCCGGAGCGGTTGGTCAGCGTCCGCTTCGCGCGCGACTCGCTCTTCTCCTCCATACCGCCGCTGCTGGCCGGCGACTGCTTCTCTTCCGATGACAAGACGGCCATCTTTCAGACTGCCATGCAACTGGCGCGCGGCGACACGCTGTATCTCCTGCTGATCAAGGCGCTGCCGGCCGGCCGCTTCAGCGAGATCGACGAGGCCCTCGTGCTGGCGCGGTGGATGGGGTTCGGTCTGTCCATGCGCGTCTTCCTGCGACTGCTGCGGGCGGCGGGGCGGGTGCCCATTCTGCGGCGATGGATGGCGCGGGCGCTCGGCGTCGTGGCCACGATGGCCACGAAGCGTCTGTACGAGCCGTTCGATGCCCCGCGCAATCGTGAGCTGGTCGCTTTCGTGGAAGCGATGACGCGCGCGGCACCGGCGGAGTCATGAGGGAACGTCGCGCGTATTGGATCGCCTTCGCGGCGTGTGCGATCGCGGCGACGATTCCGCTGCTCGTGACCGGAGTGCTTCCGATGGCCGATCTGCCGGAGCACATGGCGCAGGTGGCGATCTGGAAGCATTTCGATGATGCGTGCCAGCGTTTTTCCGACGTTTACGAGATCCGGCTGGCCACTCCGTACCTGGCCGGATCGGCGATCACGGCCGCGTTCGCGACGGTGCTCACCGTGTCCGCGGCCACCAAAGCGACCGTCTGGCTCTGCATCATGCTCTTGCCGCTTGCGTTGCGCCCGTTGCTCCGCCATACCGGTGCGGATCCCTGGCTTTCGCTCCTCGGTTTTCCTCTGGCCTTTGGCTACTCGTTCTATTGGGGATTTCTCAACTTCCTGCTGGCCATGGCCATCGGTGTTTTCTATCTGGCCGTGCTGCTCGACGAGCGGCCGCGCCCGATCGCGAACGTCCTCTTTCCGCTGCTCCTGATCGGCGCGCATGCGGTCATGTTCCTGTTCTGCGCGAGCGTGGCCGTCCTGATCGCGATGGTGCGCAAGGCGCCGCGACGTCTGCTGCCGCTCATCCCCGCGTTTTCCTTCCTGGTGATCTTCGCGGTCCGGCTGCGCGGAGGGGAGCCGCTCGCGCAGAGCGGGGTGAGCTGGCAGTGGAGCGCCACGCGCGCGCTCGACCTTCCTTCTCTGCTGTTCGCCAATGCCTGGGAGCCGGCTGGTCTGCTGCTCGTCGCGGCGATGGCCGGAGCGATGGCGCTGACGCGTCCGCGGATCTCGCGTGACCCGGCCCGATGGAGCGTCGTGGTGGTTGCGGCCGTCCTGTACTTTTTCGGACCGGGTGGTGCGTTCGGGACCGCGTACCTCTACCCGCGATTCGCCTTCTTCCTGGTGGTGGGTTTGCTGGTGCTGTTCGAGCGCGCAGTCGTGCCATCCATGCGCGTGCTGTTGATCGCGCGCGCGATCGTGATCCTCGTGGTCATCGGCTGGATGAGCGTGCTGGGCGAGCGCTTCAGCCGCTTCGGCGAGGAGGCTCAGGAGTTCGAGAGCCTCGTGACCTCGATCCCGGCAAACCGGCGCGTGGCCCAGTTCAACATCCTGCCGTTCAGTGAGCACGTGCCTGGGCCGGTGTTCTGGCATTTCGGCGCGCTGGCTCAGGTTCGCCGCGGCGGTGTGGCCGCATGGTCGTTCGCGAGGCACTATCCGGCGGTGGTCCGCTTTCGCAAGGGAAGAGAGCCGGTGGTGAAGACCGAGTCGACGCCGGTCGACGGAATCGACTGGCCGGGAGTGCTGGAGTACGACTACCTGCTCGTGCGGGGGCCGGACGCCCGGCGCTTTGCGTTCCGCGGTGCGCCGGTGCCGATCGCGTTGCGCGCCCGCAGTGGATCGTGGTGGCTTTACGAGACGCCGCACGCGCGACTGCCGCAGCGCGATTGTGTCCCGCTCAACGAGTGATGCGCAGGGTGCGCACGCCGTAGAACGCGCACATGCAGCGGTTCGTCCAGAACTCCGGCTCGCTCACCAGGATCCGGTTCGCGATCGCCCAGGGCGAGTGGATGACGACATTCTCGCGGGGATGCGCGCGCATGATCGCGGCGATGCGGTCCATCTCCGCCGCGCCGGCGCGTCCCTCGCGGAGGGTTCGCGACGTGACCACGGTCGAATGGATGGCGGCCACGAGGGCCAGGGCTCCGAGGATCGGGAGGGCCACGCGCGACGCTCCCGCCTTCGCGGCGCCAAGCGAGGCGGCCAGTGGGAACAGGATGGCGATCATGAAGAAGGCGGTGATGTGCAGAGCACGCGGCGGAGGACCCATACCCAGCATCCAGGCCGAGGGGAGGAAGGTGGCCACGTATGCCGCACAAGCCACCGCCGCCGCGAGCCACGCCGCACGAAAGTCGAAGCGCGGGATGATCTGTCCAATGGCCAGGCCGCAGAACAGGATCAGGAGCAGGGATTCTCCGTCCGAGAAGGCGACGGAGCCGATGTAGTCGTAGGCCATCCCGAACGTGTTCACGATGGCCTCGGAAAGAGGTGGCTGCGCGTTCAGGCGCAGCATGCGCACGGCGTTCCCGGGGGCGCTGGCCACGAGCAGCAGGGAGACGAGGGAGGCCACGAATCCCGCTGCCGCGATCCGCGTGAGGTCGGATCGCCGTAGCCATAGCGTCAGCACGAAGACGCCCGCGGCCATCACGCCCTGTCCGGCCAGCGAGGTCTCGGAGAGTCCACCGGCCGCAAACATCAGCACGGCGCTGGCTACAGCACGCTTGAAGTTCGAGCCCGTACCGAAGAACAGCCCCGCCCAGAGCGTGTAGAGCGCCAGCGGGAGCATGTACGTGATGACCCCGGTCTCCCAGACCAGAGGTCCGCCGGGGCTGAGGACCTCGGGCGTGCCGTCGATGGCGGCATAGACGACCGCCAGGCCGCCGAGCACGGCCAGGAGGTGAATGGGCTTGCCGGTCATGCGGCGGAACGTCCACACCGCCGCGGCGCACCAGAGGACGATGACCACGCCCGGAACGTACCGGGCCGTGGCCGGTCCGATCGACTCCGGGATGGCTTTGGCCGCGTAGTACGAATAGCGGCCGCTCCAGGTCTGCCGATGAAAGCGCATGGCTCCCACGAACCCCCGCGCGTTCAAGGCGGAGGCGGTGCAGAAGTCATCGGTGATGTAGCGCGTGTACCAGCCCCGCCACACATACGCTCCGAGCGCGACCACGACCGCTACGAGCAGCACGGCGCTGAGAATGCGAAGACGCGACACGGCGCGGGATTGTACGTCACGCAGTTCCCGGGAAGCGGCGGGCCACCGTGCTCCAACGCGGCGTCGCTGCTTGCAGGTGCACTATCCTGCGGCGTGGTGTCCACCAGGATCGGGATCGACGCGCGGCTCATTCGAGCCTATGGGATCGGCTCGTATGTGCGAGGCCTGCTGCGCGGTCTCGAGGCCCTCGAAGGTGGAGAGGACTACGTCGTGTTCGCGAGGCAGGGGGACCGGTCTCTCATCCCCGCCCGTTTCGAGGTGGTGGAGGCGGACGTGGAGCCTTACACGGCGTCGGAGCCGTGGCGGATGGGACGCATCGCCGGCCGGGCGCGGCTCGATCTCCTGCACGCGCCTCACTTCACGTTGCCGTGGACGGATCTGCCCATCGTGACCACTCTCTTCGACGCCATCCCTTTTCATTTCAAGCTCCGCAATCCGGTGGCGTTCTCGTACATCGCCCTGATGATGCAGACCGCGGCGCGACGGGCGCAGCGGATCCTCACCATTTCGCATGCGGCCGGACGCGATCTCGCGGAGGCACTCGACGTCGATCCGTCCCGGATCACCGTGGTGCCGATCGGAGTGGGGGAAGAGTTCTTCTCCGAGGGCCGAGCGGCGACGGAATGGGCGCCGTACTTTCTGTTCGTCGGACGTGTCGCCGTTCACAAGAACATCGAGACGCTCCTCGAGGCCTTGTCCCTGGTGCGTCGCTCGGATCCCTCCGTCCGGCTGGTGCTGGTGGGAGGCAAGCATGATGGGCGCGGCGTGGCGGGAGTAGTCGTTCCGGGCTATGTATCCGACGAGGAGCTCCTGGCGATTTATCGCGGCGCGGTGGCGGTGGTCATGCCGAGTTTCATGGAGGGTTTCGGGCTCCCGCCGCTGGAAGGCATGGCTCTCGGCACTCCGGCCATTACCTCCATGGCGGAGGCGTTGGTGGAAGTGACGGGGAATGCGGCGTTGCATGTGAATGCGCGATCGCCCCTGGAGCTGGCGGAGGCGATGCTGGCACTGCGCAAGGACGGCGCCTTGCGCGCGCGGCTGGCGCTTGAAGGTCGCCAGCGGGCGCGGAAGTTCACCTGGCGTGCGTGCGCCGCGGCCACGCGGGCGGTCTATTTCGAGGTGCTGTCGCTACAATCGGGCTCGCGATGAGCGGTGCCTGGGTGGTCGTGCCGGCCTACAACGAATCCGAGGTTCTGGGCGGAGTGGTGCGGGGCCTCGTCGAGCGCGGGCATCGGGTGGTGGTGGTGGACGACGGCTCGACCGACGGCACCGCGGCGTCGGCGCTGGCATCCGGTGCGCGGGTCCTGCGTCACGCGTTGAATCGTGGGCAAGGCGCGGCGTTGCAGACCGGCATTGCCTACGCGCTGGCCCGCGGTGCGGAACAAGTGGTCACGTTCGACAGCGACGGCCAGCATGTGCCCGAGGACGTCGAAGCGCTCCTGGCCCCACTGCAGGCCGGACGGGCAGATGTGGTCCTGGGCTCGCGGTTCATCGGCCGCAGCGAAGGCGTTCCGCCGATCCGGCGGATGGTCCTTGCCGCGGCGGTGGTCTTCACGCGTCTGGCCTCCGGCGCCCGCGTGACCGATACGCACAACGGGCTGCGCGCGTTCAGTCGTACGGCCGCGGAAAAGATCGACATCCGGCTCGACCGCATGGCGCACGCGAGCGAGATCCTCGACCAGATCGTCCGCCACGGCTTGCGCTTCGAGGAAGTGCCTGTGCACGTCCGCTACACCGCCTACTCCCGTCGCAAGGGGCAGTCCTCGCTGGCCGCGTTGCGCATTCTGGCGGATTATGTCGTGGGGAGGTGGATGCGTTGACTTCGTTCCAATGGATCGCCTTCGTGGTCCTGGCCGTACCGTTCGTGCTCACGGTGACCCTCACCGTCCGTCGCACGATCGCGCCGCGCGTGGGACTGGCCTGGGGCCTGTTGTGGATCGCGGCGGCCGTGCTGATCGCCCGGCCGGAGCTCACCGCGGTGCTGGCGCGCGCGTTGGGAATCGGGCGCGGGACGGATCTCGTCTTCTACTTCGCCATCCTGGCGATGGTTTTCGGCTTCTTCTCGGTCTACGTGCGTTTGCGGCGCATCGAGAGCGACCTGACGAAGCTGGTGCGCGAGCTGGCTCTTCGATCGGCCGCGGAGCCGGAGGATCAGCGGATCACGCGGAGCGAGCGCAAGCCGTAATAGGCGCGGACACAGTACGTGTTCGGGTCACCGACGTCCGGGCCGAGGAACCGCGACTCCAGGGCCCATTTCGAGCGGAGCACGACGTCTTTCCCTCGCTGCGTACTGAGCAGCCGCATGATGTGCTCGCGCCGGGCAGCGTCGCGTTGCGCGGCGTCGATGGTCTGAACCGTGCCGGCGGCGGATCCGAGTGGAACGACGATCAGCAGCAGGAGCGCCGCGGCCGCGAAGGGAGGGATGCGCGCATCGCGACGCCATGCTGCAACCGCGGCGGCCGCGGCCAAGACGCAGACGATGGAGAAGAAACTGGCCACGTACTGCGCGCGCGGTGGCGGCGGCGCGGAGATGAACCAGGTCGAGGGGATGAAGGAGACGAGGTAGCAAAGCGCTGCCATGACCGCGATCGCGGCCGCCGGAATCGCACGGACGCGAGAGCGGGTCGCCCCGAGCAAGATTCCGATCACGGCCACGATCAGGAGCGACGCTCCTTCGACGAAGATGTGAAAGCCGACGAACCGGTTGGCGAGATCGAGCGCCTGCAGAGTCGCGGCACCGAGCGGACCGCGTGGCGGCAGCCCCTGGGCCCTCACCGCATTGCCGGGAGCGCTCGCGGCGAGGGCCAGCGCCGCACTCGTGCCGAGGAAGCCCGCGATGGCGATCTTCCGCCGGTAGGAGACCGCGACCGGATCTCCTTTGAGCAGCGACAGCAGCAGGGCCCCTGCCGCCATGACCCCTTGCGCGGCGAGTGATGTCTCGGAGAGGCCTCCGGCCACGAACAGGAGAAGGAAGCTCGCCAGCACGGCCGGCCACGCGCGCGTTCCTTCGGATGGCTCCCGAACGAGCAGTCCTCCCCAGAACACGAAGAGCACGGTCGGCAGCATGTACGTGAGAGCGCCGGTCTCCCAGACGAAGGGTCCGTAATCGTCGAAGACGGCGGGAGCCGAATCGACGGCCGCGAACGCGAGAGCGCATCCGGCCGTCAGCGCGAGGAGCCGCGAATGGGCCAGCCCGCGCATGCCCCACACGGCTGCAACGGTCATCAGGATCAGGATCGCCGCGGGAGTGAATGGGGCGGTCTCGGGGCCGATCTGTTCGAGGGGAAACTTGATGGCAAAGTACGCGTAGCGCCCGCTCCAGTGCGCTCGCTGGAATTCCATCGTTCCCAGAAATCCCCGCATGCGCGTGTTCGTCGCGGAGCAGAAGTCGTCCATGAAATAGCGCGTGGCCGCGGCACGCCACGCGTACGCACCGAGTGCGAGCAGCAGCGCGACGGTAAGAAGGAGCAGCGATGCGCGAACGAGACGATCCACTCTGCCGCGAGCCGTGCCTACCATGGGGTCCCCTCGCCACCCACCCGGCGATAAACGTCGAGCACCGCGCGTGCATGAGCCTCCGGTGTGAAGCGTCGAGGGAGTGGAGGGGGCGGCTCTGCGTGCCGGCTGAGCGCGAGGATCGCGGAGGCAAGCGCGTCCGCGTTTCGAGGAGGAACGAGTGTGGCCACTCCCGCGAGGAGCTCTTCCGAGGCGTGGCCCGTGGTGGCGATCACGCGGCATCCGAGGGCCGCGGCTTCGATGGCGGAGTAGCCGAATCCCTCCGAGAGCGACGGCACGACCACGCAATCGGCGGCCAGGACGTACGACGGCAGCTCTTCGCGCGGAACGGAATCAAGCAGCAGGAGGTGCTCGCCCAGTGCGCCGAGGAGCGGCTCGAGGCGTCGGTATTGTCCGGTTGGCTCTCTCGAGAGAATCATGACCAGCCGGCTGGCCGGCAGCTCGCGACGGATGCGCGCCGCTGCCGCGAGGAGAACCTCCACCCCTTTCGAGACGCCGGGACGGCCGAAGTAGAGATAGACAAACGTGCCGGGGGGGAGGCCGAGGTCACGGGGCTGGTGCCGTTCGCGGGACCAGAGCTCGTGGTCGACGGCATTGTGAATGGTCGTCCCGCGCGACGGGTCGGGGAGCCGGCGGCGCGTGAAATCGGAGGGGGTGATGAGGTGCGCGAAGCCGAGACGGAGGACCGCGCTCTCGAAGAGCCGGTACCCCCAGCCGAGGAGCGGGCTCATGCCCGGCAACTCCTGCCATTGCCGCCCGAAGACTTCGTGCACGGTGATCACGACCGGCTTGCGTGCGAGACGCGCGGCGATCCAGGCCGGGATGGCCGCGTTGTAGGTGGTCGTGTGCACGAGGTCGGCGCGGCGTGCGGCGCGGATGGCGCGGGGGAGAGCCATGAGCATGAACAGATAGCGTCTGGCGAACCTGGGCGTGGCGATGCGCTGGATGATGACCCCGTCGCGCACTTCCCGTCGCGGTTCTCCCGCTTCCGCCGTGGTGATCACCTCCACCTCGTGGCCCTGCCGCACGAGCTCCGCGGCCAGCGCGCCGAACAGCACTTCCACGCCGCCGATGTGCGGCGGGAAGTACTCGAGGACGAACAGGAGACGTCTGCGGTGCGCGCCGGTCAAGATGCCGATGATACGATCGACCGGGAGGGCCGACACTGAAGAACGGGCGCGCACATGCGATCGGATGGGCGGTCGTGGTCATCGGAACGCTGACCCTCCTGCGCATCGCCAAGGGTGCCGGCGGTCCTCCGTACGGAGTCGACGCCAGCTACTACTACCAGCTCGCGCGGCACGTCATGCGGGGCGATGGACTGGTCACCAGCGTCTCGCTGTATCACGAGGGATGGATCGTTCCGGCCCGCACCGCGATCTATCCCCTCTGGCCTCTTCTCCTCGGCTACAGCGGCCGTTTCCTCGGGCTGGAGCGTGCCGCCGACCTCTTGCCGCGTATCTTCTACGTCCTCGATCTCGTATTGCTCTACTTCCTGGCGCGAGGAGTGGCGTTGCGGCTGGGCGGACTGCGCATCACCGATCGCTGGTACGTTCCGGACAGCGCGCATTGGATCGTGGCCATCTTCGCCCTGGCGCCCCGTCTGTTCGGAGCGACCACCCATCCCTACACCGAAGGCCTGGCCTTCGCGTTGGGCTTCGCGTCATTCCTCACGCTGGGCCGCTTCGAACGAACCAGGAGCTGGATCCCCGCCGCGCTGAGCGGTCTTTTCGCGGGGCTGGCCTTTCTCGCCCGCACGCAGATGGTCGGCGTGGCCATCGGCTGCTTTCTGGCGATGGCCTGGTATGCGTGGCGCGAGCGCGGAATGAGACGCGGCGCCCTGGCGTGGTCCGCGGTCGCGCTGGCCACGGTGACGCCCTGGTTTCTTTTTCTTGGCTTCATCCCCGGCGTGACCCCCGACCGCTTGCCGCGGGCCACTCTCCCCAAGTTCGCCGGCTGGACCGAGTTGCCGACCCGCTGGGACTGGCTCGCGCAACGCGCCGGCAGTCTGCAGGTGATGTTCGATCCGTGGAACCAATACTCGTACGTGCAGTCGTTCGGCGTGGTGGCCTTTCTCGTGCCGCTGGCGGCGATCGTGGCGCTGGCGGAGCTCGTCCGGCGACGAAGGACGTTCGGAGAATCTGGAGAATCCGGAGATTCAGTCGGTGCGGAGCCTGGCTTGCCGCGGCTGCTGATCGTGGCCATGCTCCTGGCCGGACTGTTCTTCTTCTTCAACCTGATGCTGTACCACTCGGAAGTGTGGATGCCGTGGCTCTTCGGGTGGCGTCATGGGCTTCCGTTCCTCTTCCTGCTCATGCTGGCCGTCCCGTGGCTGGTGGGGCGCTCGGGCCGGTTCGCCGGAGCGATCGCACTGGTGCTGCTGGTCTCCGTCGCCGTGAACGCCCGCAACGTCGTGGCGTTCATCCGCTCGCCCGACCCGCAGCTCACCACCGCCGAGACGGCTTTGGTGCATTGGCTCGATGGCCGGCCGGGGAAAGTGGCGGTGATGACCACGAACGCGCAGATCCTGGCGTCGAAGAGCGACGCCTCCTTTTACTGGACGCACTGCCAAGCGTCCGGCGACATGACCCGGGCCATGTTCCGCGCGCAGCCGATCGACTATGTCGTGCTGTACGAACGTGAGATGCAGTGCCCGTTCGTGCGGGAGGCGGGGAAGCTGAAGCTGGTGGCGGGCTTCGGCGAGCCGGGGCGGCGCGTGTTCGTCCTCCAGCCGCTGCGATGAGGCACCTGCGATGAGGGTGGGCATCGACTGCCGCAAGATCGCCGACTTCGGCATCGGGACCTACACCCGTGGTCTGGTACACGCACTTGCCGCTCTTGGGGGACCCGAACGGTACGTGGCCTTCGTGCCGTCGTCGGCGCGTTCCCTGCTCCCCGTGAACGTCGAGCCGGTGATCGCGGATGTTGCGAACTACAGCGTTCGTGAACTGCCCGTGATGGGCCGGGCCGTGGCGAAGGCAAGGCTGGACGTCTTCCATTCCGCGCATTTCGTCCTGCCGTGGACGTCCTGTCCCTGCATCGCCACCCTCCATGACACCATCCTGTTTCACTTCCCACCCCCGCGTTTCGGGGCCTCTGCCTATCTCTCGTTCATGACCCGGCGGGCGTTGCGCAAGAGTGCCCGCGTGCTCACGGTCAGTGAAGCCGCGAAGGCGTCCATCGTCGAAACGTTTGCCGCCGATCCGGCGAAGATCGTCGTCACTCCCAACGGCATCGACCCGATCTTCTTCGGCGAGAGGCCGCCGCCCGAGGACCTCGATCGCTACCTGTTCTTCGCCGGCAACGACAAGCCGCACAAGAACGTCGAGCTGCTGATCGAGGCGTTCTCGCGCCTGCCGGACCGATCGCTCAAACTGGTCATGAGCGGTGCCGCGTTCGAACGGTTCCGGAGTGTGCGCGGAGTCGTGACCACAGGCTTCCTTCCCATCGAGCGACTGGCGTCACTCTATCGAGGGGCCCTGGCCGTGGTGCTGCCGAGCCTGGAAGAGGGCTTCGGACTGCCGGTCGTGGAGGCGATGGCCTCCGGCACGGCGGTGCTCGCCGCGGACATCCCGGCCCTCGTCGAAGTGGCGGGCGACGCGGCCATGTATTTCGATCCTCACTCGGCGGCGAGCCTGGCCGCGGCCATGGAGAAGATCGCGGGCGACGCGGCGTTGCGCGCGGAGCTGGCTTCGCGAGGGCGGGCCCGCGCCGCGCACTTTACCTGGCGCCGGTGTGCGGAGCTGACCCGAGAGGTGTACCGCGCGGTGGCGCGGGCGTGATGCGCTGGAACACGTGGTACTCGACTTCCCACATCGGAGTGTCCTTCCAGAACGTCTTGCCGCGAAACATGGCCAGGTGGCGGTAGGACGGATTGCCGAAGAGGCGAGGTGCGTACAGCTTGTCCTCGAGGATGCCTGCTCCGTACACGATGACCTCCGGCCGGTCGGCCAGAACCCGGTCCAGGAAGCGCGTCATGGCCGCCTCACTCTCGGGCGTGAAGGCGACGTAAGGCCACGGATTGCGTGTCGAGAAGTCCCAGTACGACCTCCCCTGGAGCCGGTAGTTGTCGAAGATGTTCGAGGCAAAGTACGGCTGGATCTCCACGACGGCACCGCCCGTTCCGTAGAGCAATCGCTGGTCGAGCCCCTGCGCGCGGAGAAACTCCGCCGTGCGCGCGCTGCCGGTGGACTGAGCATGGATGTCGTAGGCCAGGGACAGGAACGTCCATTGGGCGTGGCGCACGAGCAGAAGCACGAGCACGAGCTGCCCGGCGACCGTGAGCCATCGCGGCGCGAGCCGCCGCTCGAACGCCAGAATCGCGCCGAAGAGAATCAGCAGGAAGACGATCCCCTCGTGCCACATGCTGAAGTAGCGGAGCGACACGATGTACACGGCCAGCAGGCCCGCGGCGAACGGTGCGCCCGCGCCGCTGCGGAAGATCCAGGCCACGAGCAGGGTCAAGGCCACCAGCGCCGCGGCGACTTTGGAGACCGCCACGAGCGGCGCATCGTCTTCGAGCGAGGTCCAGAAGAGTGCCGGGATCAGGCTGGTCAGCACCTGCGAATGCCGCGCGGGAGAAAGCATCGAGTGCACGTGGATCGACGAGGTGAGGTCTTTCGGCGGCCAGAGCGCGAGGATCAGCAGCGCGGAGCTCGACGCGAATGCGGCGGCGGACAGGACCAGTGCGCGTTTCGGTGGAGCCGCGACCCGGCCGGTGGCCAGCTCGAACGCGAAGAGTGCGGCCAGGGCGCAGGCGATGGCGAAGCCGTGCACGCTCACCATCGACAGGAGGATGAGCAGGAGCACGAAGAGGCCGGGCCTCGCGGAGCGCCGTCCGTACATGCGGGCGATGAGCAGCAAGAGCGGGAAGAGAAGGATGTAGCTGCGCGCCACCACGCTGTAGCGGTAGGCGATGAAGAACGCGAACGGCGCCAGGATGCGCAGTCCGAGCGGAACGCGGGGAAAGGCGAAGAGCAACAGAAACGCGGTCGCGGCTCCGGCCAGGACGCCCACCACCTTCATCGACCCGTACGGCAGTCCCAGCTTCGCGGGGATGGCCAGGATCAGATACCAGAGGGGAGGGTGCCCCTCATGGCGAAGCTCGTGGGTGAGGAGCCAGCCCACCGGGGCATCGCGCGCGATGAGCCAGGCCTGCGCCTCGTCCCACAACTGCTCGTGGACGACCGCGCCGGTCACGACGACCGCGCAGTACGCCGCCAGGACGACCGCGAGAAGGATTCGTGTGGCCAGAAACGAATCGTAGCAGCTCGCCTGGGTGTGAGTCGTTGCCGCGCTCTCCCGCGAACGATTCCATCAGCACGGCCAAGGACATCGCGGAACTGCTGGGCCTCGCTGGCTCAGCGGGCAAGGCAATCGTGGTAACAACTGGCGGTGGCCCGCTCTGGCTCATACGCCCATCAGGGGTCGGTGGATCGTGCTGTCGAAAAGAAGGAGGGCGGCGCGAAGGTCGTGCTGCACATCGAGGGCGACGATGACACGGTCATTTATCAGCGGTGATCTCTGCCGTCTTTTTGAAAGCCCATTCGGAACCGGACCCGCGAGGTGCTCCGCGGCTAGAACAACCAGGCATCGATGAATTCCAGGTTCGCGACGACGGCGCAGTCATCGATCGAGTCACCAACCGGAGTTAGTAGAGTTCACAGCTGAGACGAGCGTGGAGCCAGAAGAAGTGCTGACGGACTACACGATTCCAGAGGCGGCTTATGGGATCGTTAAGCCATCATTTTGAGCGTGGGTATACGTGTGGGGCTGAGAGTTCGATACTCTTCCATGACGGCGCGGTGAGGCCGGATATCCCTGAGATCAACGGATCTGCTCGTTGAGATCAAGGAGGCCACATGGACATCGCTCGCGTCGAAGCGCACGTTCCCGCTGAACTGCCCTGAGCGCTGGAACGAGGGATAGCACTGAAAGAAGAGCAGCCGTGAGTAACAGAGCAC
>JBDTOZ010000772.1:0-6390 GCA_039932995.1 Acidobacteriota bacterium
CGTCCCTCCCCGAGTAGAATCGCCGCCCATGGAGCGCCACCCACCTCTCATCGCAGCGCTCCGTTCCCGCATTCAGGGCGCCTCCTTTTTCAGAAAGCTCCTCGGCGAGGAGCGCCTGGACGTCACCGGTGCGACCGTCGAGGCACGGGCCCTGGTCATCGCCTCCGTCCAGGAACGGACGCGGCGGCGCGTGGCCATCATCACGCCCGGGGATGCCGGCGTGGCCGACTTCGAGACCGCGTTGCGGCTCTTTCACCATGAGCCCGACTGCATCTCCGTCTATCCCGCGCCGTCGCTCTCCCCCTATCAGGACGTAGCGCCCTCCCTCGGCGTCGTGCGCGAGGAGATCCGCGCCCTGGGGATGCTCATCGACGGCGCGGCGGATGTGCTGGTGGTTCCGGCGCGGGCCCTGTTCCAGCGCCTGCCGGTGGCCGAAGACTTTCGGCGCCGCATCCTCCGCATCGCCGAAGGGGACGAGCTGGAGATGCGCACGCTCCTCGAGCAGCTCGTCGAAAACGGCTTCGTGCGCACGGACCTCGTGGGTGAGGCCGGCGAGTTTGCCTTCCGCGGCGGCATCCTGGACCTCTTCCCACCCAATCTCACCCAACCCGTGCGCGTGGAGCTCTTCGGCGACACCATCGACTCGCTGCGCTGGTTCGACGTCGAGACGCAGCGGTCCGCCGATCCGAGCGGTCCGGTCACGGTCTACCCGATCACGCAGTTCCCGGTGACGAAGGAGACTCGCCAGAAGCTCGCGCGGCGGATGTCGCTCGACTTCATGGATCCGCTCTACCGCTACGACGTCGCCGACAAGATCGAGAAACTGCAGGAGACCGGCGCGTTTCCGGGCATCGAGCACTACGTGCCGGTGGCCATCGAGAACGCCACGTTCGCGGACTACATCCGCGACTTCGATCTGATCCTCATCGAGCCCGACCAGATCACCACCACCATCAGCAAGTACGAGACCCTGCTGCGCAACGAGTACGAGATCGCGGCGGAGAAGGGACGCGCGGTCTATCCGCCCGAGAAGCTCGTCGCGCCGGGGCCGGACGTGCTGGCATTCCTCGGCACCGCACGCCTTAGTTTCAGCGAAGTACACTTCGGCTCGAAGGCCCCTGGCGAGGAGCTGCGCATCCACGCCTCCCCCACCGATCGCTACAACAACCGCCTCAGCGAGTTCCCGGCGGAGGTGCTGCGCAGCGAGCTGCAGCAGGCCTTCTTCACGGCCACGAAAGGCGGCCGCGAAAAGATCGAGCGCCTGCTGAAAGAGTTCGACGTCCCGTTCTCCGAAGATAACCTCGGCGCGGAGCTGACCATCACGCCGGGACAACTCGCGCGCGGCTTCGTCTTCGGCGACCTCGGCCTCGTGGCCTACTCTGAATGGGATCTCTTCGAGCCGCCCACGTCGACGCGCGTGGGCGGGCGCAAGAAAAAGTCCGACGCCTTCCTCTCCGACCTGCGCGACCTCAAGGCCGGCGACTACATCGTGCACGTCGATCACGGCGTGGGCCGTTTCCGCGGACTGCAGCGCATCCCGTTCGGCGAGACCGAGCGCGAGGTCATGGAGATCGAGTACTCCAACGGCGGCAAGCTGCTCATGCCGATGGAGAACCTGAACCTCATCCAGCGCTACACCGCCGGAGAGGAGGCGCAGCCCGCGCTGGACAAGCTCGGCGGCACGAGCTGGGGTCGCAAGAAGGCCTCGGTGAAGAAGGCCATGCGGGACATGGCCGACGAGCTCCTCAAGCTTTACGCCACGCGGCGCATGGTGCACGGCCACTCGTTCGCCAAGGACTCGCCGTGGCAGTTCGACTTCGAGGATGCGTTCGAGTTCGATGAGACCGAGGACCAGATGTCGGCCATCGAGGACGTCAAGAGCGACATGGAGTCGCGCAAGCCGATGGACCGCCTGCTCTGCGGAGATGTCGGCTACGGCAAGACCGAAGTGGCCATGCGCGCCGCGTTCAAGGCGGTCATGGACGGCAAGCAGGTGGCCGTGCTGGCGCCGACGACTGTGCTCACCTACCAGCACTACCGCACCTTCCTGCGGCGCTTCGCGTCGTTCCCGGTGACCATCGAGCTGCTGACGCGCTACTACTCCGCGAAGGAGTTGAAAGAGATCCTCAAGAAAGTCGAGACCGGCGAGATCGACATGATCATCGGCACGCACCGGCTGCTGTCCAAGGACGTGAACTGGAAGGACCTCGGCCTGGTGGTCATCGACGAGGAGCAGCGTTTCGGCGTGGCCCAGAAGGAGCGGCTCAAGTCCATCAAGAAGAGCGTGGATGTGCTGTCGATGTCGGCCACGCCGATCCCGCGCACGCTGCAC
This sequence comes from Acidobacteriota bacterium, assembly GCA_039932995.1. Taxonomy (GTDB): domain Bacteria; phylum Acidobacteriota; class Thermoanaerobaculia; order Gp7-AA8; family Gp7-AA8; genus QHVT01. The sequence goes on from JBDTOZ010000772.1 coordinate 2,333, forward strand.
ATGTCGCTGGTGGGCATCCGCGACATCTCCGTGATCGAGACGCCGCCGAAGGACCGCCTGGCCATCCAGACCGCGGTCGTGCCGTTCGCGGACGAGTTCATCCGCGAGGCCATCGAGTTCGAAGTGGGTCGCGGCGGTCAGGTCTTCTTCGTCCACAACCGCGTGGAGTCGATCTACTCGATGAAGGAGTTCCTGGAGCGGACCGTTCCTGGCCTGCGCGTCATCGTCGGACACGGACAGATGGACGAGCGCGAACTGGAGAAGGCCATGCTGGCCTTCATCAGCCGTGAGTACGACGTGCTCCTGGCCACGACCATCATCGAGAACGGCATCGACATCCCCGCCTGCAACACGATCCTCATCAATCACGCGGAGCGCTTCGGCCTCTCGCAGCTCTACCAGCTCCGCGGGCGTGTCGGCCGCAGCGACCGCCTGGCGTTCTGCTACCTGCTGGTGCCCTCGGACCGCGTGCTCTCCGGTGACGCCCGCAAGCGCCTGGCCGCCATTCAGGAGTTCTCCGATCTCGGCGCCGGCTTCCGCATTGCCGCGCGCGACCTCGAGATTCGGGGGGCCGGCAACATCCTGGGCGGCGAGCAGTCCGGCCAGATCGCCGCGGTCGGCTTCGAGATGTACACCAAGCTCCTCGAAGAGACCGTGCGCGAGATGAAGGGCGAGAAGATCGAGGAAGAGGTCGAGACCTCCATGAACCTCGGCATCGACATCTACATCCCACGCGAGTACATCGGCGAAGAGAACCTGCGCATGACCTTCTACAAGAAGATCGCCTCGGCCTCGACGGTGGAACGCCTCGGCGACATCCGCAATGAGATGCGCGACCGCTTCGGAGCCCTGCCGCCAAACGTCGAGGCGCTGCTCAATTTCGTGCGCGTGAAGTGGATGGCCAGACAGGTCGGCGTGCTCTCGGTCGTCCGCGACGGCTCGCGCGGCGTCATGAAGCTCCTGCCCACCGCCAAGGTCGACCCCAACAAGCTCCTTTTGTTCCTCAGCGAGAACCCGGAGGCGAAGTTCTCCCCCAACGGAGTGCTGTCCTTCCTGCTGCGCCAACAGGGTGTGCTGGTCATCGACGCCGTCGAGGACGTGCTGCAACGGATCGCGGCCTAGGCGGCACGGCCGCCAGCGCGGGTTGGCCTAGCCTTGGGCACGTGCGGTCGCTCCGTCGGTGCGTCCTCGCGAAAACTCTCTGCCGCACACACTCCTAACGCGGCACGGCCAGCGTTAGCCCCGCGAAGTGCCTGGATCAGCTTAGCGATTGAACCCATCTGTTAAACTCCGCGACGCCCGTGTCCGCCCGCCGCGTCGCGCTTCTGTTGCTGGTTTCCGTCTCGCTGCTTGCCGCGTGTAAGCGCAAACCGGGCATCCCCCCGGATGTGATCACGCGCGTCAATGAGCGGATGCTCACCCTGGCCGATTTCAAGCGCTATCTCGACCGCAATACCGGCACCGACCTGGCCCAGCTCACCCCCGAGGTGACCAGCGCGATGCTCGATCAGTTCGTGGAAGAGATCATCGTCTCCGAATACGCGGCCGCGCACGGCGTGGAAGTTCCTTCGGACAAGATCACGGAGGCGGTGCGTACCGAGGCCGGCGCCACCGTCATCGAAAAACGCGACGAGATGCGGCGGGAGAGGCTCATCGCCAAACTGGCCGGCGAGGTTCCCGAGCCGGACGATGCGGAGATCCGCGCCTACTATGACCAGCATCCCTCCGAGTTTCGCAGCGCGGAAGAGCTGCGGCTTCGCCAGATCCTGGTCGCGGACGAGACCGTCGCCAAGGACATTCAGCAGAAACTGAAGGCCGGGGCCTCCTTCGAAGAGCTCTCCACCCAGTTCTCGCGCGCACCCAACGCCGGCCGCGGGGGCGAGCTCGGCTTCGTGCGGCGGGGTGATGTTCCGAAGATGTTCGAAGAGGAGATCTTCCGGCTCGCCCCCGGCCAGGTCAGCGACATCATCCGCACCGACTCCAGCTTTCACATCTTCCGCGTCGATGAGCGCCGCCCGGCCGGAACCATGCCGCTGGATGCCGCCAATCCGATCATCCGAGCCCGGCTCCGGGAGGAGACGGTCCGGGAGCGGCTGGCTCAGATCATCGCCGCCAGCCGCAGGGAAATGCCGATCGCCGTCCTGACCCGCCGGCTCCCCTTTCGCTACTCAGGTACCCTTCCCCGCGCCGAAGCCGAATAAACCGAAGCGGAACTTGTTTCGCACCCTGCACGTCTCACGGGAGCAACCAGCATGAAAAAGACCATCCTGATCACCTTCCTCGCCCTGGGCACGCTCAGCGCGTCCGCCGCCACGACCATCGTGGAAGGCATCGTCGTCCGCGTCGGCGATCGCATCGTCACGCGCACCCAGTACGATCGCCGGCTGCGGGACATGTACAACGAGACCCAGCAACTGCCCGAGGCCGACCAGGCCGCTGCCCGGGAGACCATCCGCAAGAACATCGTCAATGAGCTGATCAGCGAGCTGCTCATCAAAGACCGTGCGGACCGCCTGGGCATCACCGTCAGCGACGCCGAAGTCAAAGACGCCGTGAACCGGCTGAAGACGCAGTACCACATCGAGACCGACCAGCAGTTCGAAGACTCGCTCAAGACCTCCGGGCTGTCCCGTGCGGAGATGGAAACGCGTCTTCGCGACTCGATCGTCACCAACAAGGTCTTCGGACGCGAGCTCCGCAACCGCGGAGACCTCACCGACCCCGAGCTGCGCGAACGGTACAACCGCGAGAAGGAGCGTTATCGCCTTCCCGAGCGGGCTCACCTGCGCGAGATCGTCATCCTCCGCCCGGATGAGAAGGTCGACGAGGCGCGCCAGAAGGCCGCGGACGTCGCCGAAGCCGTGCGCAAGCCGGGCGCCGATTTCGCCAACATCGCCAGCACCATGTCCGAAGCCGCCACTCGCGACAAAGGCGGCGACCTCGGCGAAGTGGCCAAGGGTGACCTCGTGGCGGAGCTCGACAAAGCGGTCTTCGCCGCCCCTCCCGGCGCCATCATCGGACCGGTGGAATCCAAGTCCGCCTGGCACATCGTCCGCGTCGAACAACGCCTCCCTTCCGAAGTGCCGGCCTTCGAATCGGTCAAGGACAACCTCCGTCGCGAGGCCAGCGAAGAGACGTTCCAGCGCGACTACAAGACCTACATCGACACCCTGCGTAAGGACGCGTTCATCGAGATCAACGAGCCGATGATCCCGAAGTCATAGTGGCGTAGCGCGACGGGCGTTCTACCGTCTGTATCGCACTGCACAAGAAACGCTGCCCTCGGAAGCGCCTCAATCCCCCGGTGTGTAGATTCAGGGGAGTCCTTGACACAGACACCTTAAAGTGCCGTGTCTTGGGAGGCTGTCATGACCGATGTGATTCGCGATCTTCCCCGTGACGAACGACCCCGCGAACGGCTGCTCCAGCACGGCGCACGCACGCTGTCCGATGCCGAGCTGGTGGCCGTGATTCTCGGCACCGGTGCACCAGGCAAGAACGCCATCCAGCTCGCCCGTGAGCTCCTCATGGGCGGCGTGCGCACCTTGCGACGCCGGGACCTCTCCTCGCTCGCCTCGATCCGCGGGGTCGGCCCCGCGAAGGTCGCCCGGATCACCGCCGCCGTGGAGTTGTCCCGGCGACTGAACACTGACGAGCCTGACGCCGACGATACCTTCGACGCCTCAGCGCTCGGTCAACGGCTCGTCGCAGGCTACGGCCACGAGACTCAGGAGCGCCTCGGCGCCGCCCTGCTGGACACCCGACATCGCGTTCTCAAGCAGCGCGAGATCTTCGTCGGCACCAACGACCGTACCCTCGTCTCCACGCGCGAGATCGTCCGCTTCGCCCTGATCGAACACGCCAAGGGCGTGGTCATCTATCACAACCACCCGTCCGGCGATCCCACCCCCTCCAACGAAGACCTTTCGTTCACCAAAAAGCTGGAGGATTCCCTGGCCATGTGCGACGTGGACCTGGTCGACCACCTCGTCATCGGCGCACACCGCTACCACTCGATGAGGGACCGCGGAGACCTGTGACGATGTTGCTGGTTGCTG
>JBDTOZ010000773.1:0-6847 GCA_039932995.1 Acidobacteriota bacterium
TCGTGATCATCGTGCTGGCGGTGTCGGGGAACTCGTAGGGGTTGGGGGTTGGGGGGGGGATCATCAAGCCCGGACCACTCTCGTCGCTCGCACGGTGTCACCCCTCACAGCGCAGCGCGTTCTGCCACGGCCGCAGCGGCGACGCGAGGCAACTGCATTGCCGTCCAGCGGGACGCGGGGCCGGGCCCGCGTGCAACTTGGAGGAGGCACGAAGGTGCCGAGCCTTGCCACGCTGGTCCGACTGGCCGCCGCGCTGGACTGCAACGTAACCGCCTTGGTCAAGGTGTTCAACGGTTGCGACCTGCATGCTCCGTCAAAAAACGCCGGTCAAGCGCCTACCGCGCAGCCCCATAGCGACGTGCTCAGGACAAAAGTTCTACGGCAGTGATCGGTGCGTTTGTGAGCGCGGCAATCGTCACAAGGTTCGTCACAAGGTGCGTGTCTTGTGGCGCTAAGGCTAAGCTGTTTGCTATTAGGTTAGGTAGGGGTCGTAGCAGCAGGGCGAACTCGCAGACGGCTGCGGCGTTCTCCATCGTCTCGGTCATCATGAGCAGATTCGCGTAGCCGAAAAGACGTTCGCCCACGATTGCTTCCGGTGGTGAGATGAACTGCCCGCCGCTCGGCCAATTGAAACGCGGATGGTTGCGTGGTTCCTCGGTGCAAAGCAAATTTTTCCCACGTCGTTGAGTGTGTCAAAACCTGCCAGCCAGGGCCAGAGGCAGGGAATTTTACATTCGCGTCACTCCTAGTACGAGAGAGCTTCACGAGGAGGACAGGATGCGGATGACATTTCTAGCGGGCGCAACTCTAGTCGTTTGGATTTGCGGTATGCCACTGTTCGCTGGAGACGACGATGCGTTGACGAAACGGCAGGCCAAGAAGGAGGCTCCTCCCGCGACGAAGACGCCGGCTGCCAAAGGCGATTTCGCTATCTATGACCACGAGAAGCATCAGATGAATTGCGCGGGCCGCACGACGGGCGGCCCGTGTCGGCTCACGGTCGATGAAGGTGCACTCGTCTCCCTGCAAGTGATTCACTCGATTCCCGGGGTGCTGGCGGTGCAGATACAGAAGATAGACAAGACGCCGGACGGCCTGAGTCAGGCAGACTTCGCGAAACTCACCGCCGGGATCGCAGGAGGCAAACCGACGGCAGCGAACGTAACGCCAGAGTCCTTTGAATCGTCACAGTGCAGTGCTTCCATATGCAACTCCGCGCTCAGTTGCTACAACGAGATTCAGGCGCGAATCGACGCTTTGCAAGGCAGTATCGATAATGATCTCACGGAATATGGCCGCGCGATCTGTGACTTCACAGAAACGACCAAAGCGTTCAAAAGCAAAATCGGCAATCCAGGCGACGATGCCGAGAAAGTCCAGGAAGCATTCTTCGCCAAGCTCGCGGTAGCTGGACAAGCCGGCGCCGCCGGCGCTGCGGATACAGTCAAGACGTTTTACGGAAAAGTTGAACAGATACGTAGGAATGCGCCAGCGAATCTCGCCGACTTTCCGGCGCCGTACGAAGTCGAGTACTCCGATCGCGATTTCGACCTTGTGCTCACGTTCACGACGATCAATGACCTCCTCACGCCGCCCACGGACAGTCGGCGCGTGCAGGTGCGCTTGCGAAATGGTTGGGGCGTCTCGACGTCTACTGCTCTCATGGCGAGCGGCCTGTCGGACGATACCTTCACGACGAGCGCGTACACCGCTACTGTGAACGGAGCATCCGTGGAGAAGCATCGAGCTATCCGCGAGGAGCGCGACATCGCATCACCGGAGATCGCCTTCCTTGTCAATCTAGTTCCGAAAGCTCCGAGCATGCTTGGAAGAAGCGTGCTCTCGGTAGGCTTGGGGCTCGGGCAAAACAATGGCGGCCGTCTCTACGGAACGTGGGGCTATCGCTTTGGACAGGCTGGAGCATTCCATTTCGGATTCGCGCTGGGCAAAGTGAAGCGTCTGTCGAAGAACGTCGATGTGGAAGACCTCGGCGACGTTGATCCGAATGCGTCGCGACGCGATGTGATGCGCCCATCCTTCACTATTGGTATCTCATGGCGACTCACCGATTGATTTCGAGCGGCGTCGTCGCGGCATTGCTACTCGCCGCAACGACGCACGCCTCTCTTCGAGATCTTAGAGCCGTCGAAAGCGAGGGCGTGGTGACGCTCTATGCCATCGATGACGACCGGCATTCGCTCGTGCGCGCCGCGGCGACGACGGAGACGACGAATGCCGACGCGTTCACTCCGGTCGCGCTCGGTGTCCCGCTCACGAACCCTCTACTCTCGGTGGACGCCGGCCATCTTTGGGTCGTCGACCCCCCATATGGCCGGATCATCGAGCTTGCACCCAATCCCGACGCCCGCCCACAAATCACGTTTACCAGTCGAGCGGACGGCACGCGTGCGTTCGCGGTGACCTCGCGCTTTATCTCACTGGCATCTCCAAAAGCCACCGTGATCGAACTGCTCGACCGGCAATCACGCGAGTTGATCGGCGTCGTCGAAACCAAGGCGATCGTTTCGCACATCGAGCCGCTCGCGCCTGACCGCTTTGCCGTGGCGTATGACGATGTTCCGAGGATCGATGAGATCCGCAGAACGGGCGATGCGTGGGCGGTGGTGCCGCTGCCCTTCGCCTACCTCGCCGCGAAAGATTTCTCCGAATACGAAGGGATCTACTACCTTCTCGGAAACGATGGCATCAACGTACGCGCCAGATTCGTCGACAAAGCGACTCGCCGCATCGTCGCCTCTCAGGCCGCGCGTGAAGTCGTGGCCACACGCGATTTTCTGTTCGTCAACGAAGGCACTTCCGTCCGGCGTCTCGATCGGACCGAGCCGGTTACGATCTCCGTCGAGGACGTAGACGGGCGGAACGGACCCGCCATGGTAGCGATCTACCGCTATCTCGCCAATGCGGGGCTCGTCAGTCAAAAGCCGATCGCGAGCGCGAAATCCTTTCAGACACTCGATGACGTTCTCGAGGCGACGTCGACCGGCTGGCCGTGGTGGGACTCGACATTCCTATCGCGCGACGAACAAGACTCCTTGGCGACGACGCTCTGCCATCTCAACGACCGCGATTGCGAATCTGTCGACGCGCTCGTGCAATGGCTGAACGGCACGAACCCCTCTCAAGTCGCGGCCCCGGATCTCGTGGTGTCGATCCGGGCGTTAACGCGCACGCGGACCCTCGGTACTACTCCCTCCACCTATCTGGAACGGTTGCCGTCGGAAGTCCGCGGACAGACGACATCGGCGGACATCCTCCGCATCAATCCCGGCACGATCGGGTCTTTCGAGTACCAGGTTCTCAGCCGCGGTTTCGCCCTACCGCCGAATGCCTCTGTCGCTCTCAGTGCGGGTTCCGCCATGCAATTCACATCGACCGCCCTGAAGCTGGTGACCAGCAGCTGCGCCAGTGCAACGCAAAACGTCAAACGAAACTATCTTGACCTACCGAATCCACTGGAGAGCCAGCGCGCGGAGGCGGTCCTTCCTGCAATCAAGCCGTATCCATCAGCGCCAAAACTTCGCTCGTTCGGCGTGCGCACCATCCGTGTCGGCTTCGACGATGCCGTTGTAGAGGCGATTGATGATGCGGCCATTGCATCGTGGAGCAACGAGTCGTCCTGCCAACTGTTTTCTGATAGCGGGACGTTCACCGTCGGACGTGCGGTGCGGCTCGACAAGGTTCGCTATCAACTCTTGAACCGCGACGGTTTAGTGATCACCCCAAAGAAAGGTGACCTCGAGGCGCTCAACCTTGACCTGCGCGTCGACGGCGATTGGCTCGTTCCGCGACGGCGGTCCGAGTTGTACATCGGTTATCGCGCCTTCCGCACAACCGCGAACGACGCAGTCGTCGACGCTACGCCGAAGTTCGACGAGGCACGTCTGTTCGATGAGAAAGCTTCGCTTCGACTTCCCGTTGCCGCGTGGTCGATATCGACGTTCGCCCGCTCACGCGACCTCGAGTCGGACACCTCTTCCTTATATGCGATCGGTTCGGATTCGACCTTTATCTTCGCCCAGCGCGAGCTGGGCTCGCGGGCGGAATCGGTCAACGACATTCCAGAACCACAACAGGATGACGGCGGTGGCGTCATGCTCCGCGACAACCGCCAGAAACTGTTGGCGTTGATTCACTATTCGGAAAAACGCGCCGAGATCTATTCAGACGTGATCGGCGTCGCCGAAAACTGCTCTAGTATCGACTTCACGCATCCCGACTTCGGCACCGGCGACTCATACGCATGGACGACCAGTCGCGATACGCCCCCTTGCGCCTCGACGTTCCCCGACTCCGGCCACAAGATTCGGAACTTCGTCACCGCAACGGATCATGGCTCGCACGTCGCCGGCTTGCTTGGCGCGCGGCACGGTAGTCCGGTGGCCGGCCTCTTGCCTGCATCACACTTGGCATTCATCGAAAAAGACCCGGGAGAGAACTTTGAAACAGGCGTCGAGAGGGTCCTGGCTACTACCCGCGTGATCAGTGGCAGCTTTAGCTGGGACGATTCAACGAATCTGAAACAGAGCGTTCGTAAAAAAATGATTGGTGTGTGGTCAGGGCAATTGTTGTTCGTCATCGCGGCCGGTAGCGACGCCACACCGGTGCGCGATGAGGCTCAGGCCCCGGCCATCTGGGTCAATGACGTCCCGAATCTCCTGACCGTCGGCGCATCTGATTTCAGCCATCGCAGATATCTCGAAACCGTACCGACCGCCACTGGCCAGATGGTAACGCAGGGAACTAATTTCGGGAAAGACTTCGTCGATCTGTTCGCACCAGGAATGGACGTGCTCAGCACGGCCAGCGGTAGTGCATACGCGAAGACCTCGGGTAGCTCGCAGGCCGTTCCGTTCGTCGCCGCGACGGCGGCGCTGCTCAGCCGTCAGATTACGGCGCCGACCAAGATCAAGGCTCGCCTCCTCTACACAGCGGACTGGTTTTCATCGCTCGGCGACGATGTTTGGGCTGGAGAGCTGAACGCGGAGCGTGCTCTCCGCGATCCCAACCAAAACATCTGTAATACGCAGAGCGACACCGATCTTGAGACCTACACAGCTACGCATTTCAATCCGACAGACAGAGTCACCATCGGCTCCGATGCGCACCCGCGCGAACGTCGCAAACCGGGGATGCCAAATCTCTTGCCCGCCCCGTCCTCACTACCTATCGAATCTGTTCTCCGTATTCAATCGCAGAGGGACGGCACGTTTCGGATTTTCTACCGCGACGCCGGTTCATCGCAGCTGCGGATCCTTGACGACGCGCCTATCTTTGGACTCTTGCGTTGTGACGACGGGTCGAGCGATCCACTCTGCGATTCGAGCGGCAAATTCGATGTGACAAACATTCAAGATTACGTCGGTGAGGTTCCTGATGACTCGATCATTTTCTAAACTGCGCTACCAGCTCATGTTCGCTTCGCTATGTCTGATCGCATTAAACGCGTTCGCAGTGGATCCACCATTGTCTTTCGAACGCGATGACGTGATTCTGCAGGAAGGAAAGGTGGAGCCTGCCGCCAAACCAGAGGAGCGCGGCCGCTTCCCCAACAAACCCGGACCTGGACTGGTATTCCGCAAAATCGTCCGGCACGAGAAGGGCGCGAGGATCATTCGTGTCGGGATCGAGGTGGTGACCGTGCCAACCTCTGACGCGTGGAGGGTTGAGATCTCTAGTGTCGACGACGGACGTCTCCTTGCGTCCGTGCGAAAGCCCGGCATCGAGACACCCGAATGGCGCGACGATCCTGCTCCGCCACGATCGACGACGACGCTCTTTTCAGACTCCTTTCCGCCGCAGAACGCTGTAGTTCTTAAGGTCTTTTCCGATCAGACCAACGCCGCGCCGCAAATGGAGCTCGCTTCGTTGACCACGGAGACACCGCCGGGCAAGTCGCAAGCAATCCCCGACGGCAATGACCAATTGGAGGAGTTCGAGCTACAGCTACGCTCCGAAGTGAAGAGGTGGGGAAGTGCGGTGGCACGCCTGCGATGGGAAGGCCTCGACGGGAAGAACTACCGCTGCACCGGCTTCCTCATCGCTCCGGATCTGCTGATGACGAACTATCACTGCATTCAATACACTGATGAGATGGATAGTGCCGTCGCCGATTTCGACGCGAACAGCGCCGGCGCAACGATCGTGACGCGTACACTGACCACCCTCGCGAAACGCAACAAGGCTCTCGACGTGGCGATTTTTCGCCTCTCCGCTCTCATGACGGCCCCGCCCCTCCGCTTGTCGAAGGATGTGATGCCGGCAAACCCGAACCTGTTCGTGATCATTCAGCATCCTGACGGAGGGTTCAAAAAAGTGTCCAACATTAATTGCCGCCTGGAAGGCTTGTCGATGGTCGGGTTAGATCCAGCCCAGAAAACGGACTTCGGCCACATGTGCGACACGCACAAGGGAAGTTCGGGATCCCCAGTGCAGGATACGACGACCGGTCTCGTTGTCGGACTCCATCATCTCGCTTCGCAACAGAACACGCTCTTCAACCGAGCGGTTCACAGCGATCAGATCCTCGAATTCCTGAGACTCAACGCAAACGCGATCTTCCAATCGCTTGTGCCGCAGCCGGTAGCGCCGTGAACCACCGACACCTTCTTGCCGAGTATGGGCTTCGGTCCATGATTTGAAACCGCGACGAGCTACGAGCCGCGCTCAAGCTCAATGCCGAAAGTGCCGTTCTCCCGTAAACACCATCACGATGCGGCGTTCATTTGCGGCTACGATGACTGCGGCATCAGTACGGATCCGTCCCGGGGTAGTCGGATCAGAGGCGGCGCATGGCCATGATGAGGACGACGCCGGCGAGCAGGATCAG
>JBDTOZ010000774.1:0-23530 GCA_039932995.1 Acidobacteriota bacterium
ACCGAGAAGCAACTGGTGGCGATCTGGGCAGAGGTCCTGAGGCTGGCGCCTGAGAGCATCGGCATCCATGACAACTTCTTCGAGCTCGGCGGCCACTCATTGCTGGCCACGCGCCTGATGTCGAAGATCCGCGCCGGCCTGAACGTCGACCTGCCGCTGAAGGCTCTCTTCGAGCGCACCACCGTGGCCCTCCTCGGCGAGCTGGTTCCGGATGCAGTGAAGAGTGACATTCCCCCGATTCGGGCCATCGATCGGACGACGCTGGATCGCTTGCCGCTCAGCTTTGCGCAGGAGCGCATGTGGTTCTTCGACCAGCTCGAGTCCGGGAGTGACCGCTACAACATTTCTTCCGCGGTGACGATCAAGGGCGAACTGGAGATCAGCCGGCTGGAGCGCGCGCTCAATCTCATCATCGTCCGGCACGAGAATCTGCGCACGCTGTTTCCCAGCCAGGATGGGCAGGCCCGGCAACTCATCCTCGCCGAGCTGGATCTTCGGCTCCATTACACCGACCTACGGCAGGAGGAGAACAGAGAGGAGCGCGAGCGAAGAGCGAAGGAGCTCTGCCAGCGGGCCGCGTCCATTCCTTTCGACCTGGCCCGCGGGCCGCTCATTCGCGGAGAGATTCTTCAACTGGCCGAGCATGAGCACATCTTCCTGCTCAACATGCACCACATCATCAGTGATGGCTGGTCGACCGGCATCCTGCTGAAAGAACTGGGCGTGATCATGGAAGCCTTTCGTCTCGGGCGGACGCCGGTACTGGCGCCGTTGCCGATCCAGTACGCGGATTACAGCGTGTGGCAGCGAAACTGGCTGGAGGAAGGAGGCGTGCTCGATCGCCAACTCGGCTATTGGAAGCAGAAGCTGACCGGCGTTCCGGAGAGCCTCGACCTGGTGACGGATTTTCCACGGCCGAGCGTCCAGAACGTGGCCGGCGCGACTCACGTGTTCGCGCTGGATGCGCAACTGACCGAACGGCTCAAGCGACTGGCCGAGCAGCGCGGCGCGACGCTCTATATGGTTCTGCTGGCCGCCTTCAAGGTGCTGCTCCACCGCTATACGAGCCAGGAGGACATCTGCGTCGGAACGCTGATCGCGAACCGCCAGTACGCGGAGACCGAGGGGTTGATCGGGATGTTCTTCAACACGCTGGCTTTGCGCAGCCAGGTGGAGGGAGAGGACAGCTTCTTCTCGCTGCTGGCTCAGGTGAGGGCAACCTGTCTGGAAGCGTACGAGCACCAGGACACGCCCTTCGAGAAAGTCGTGGACATGCTCCGCCCTCAGCGCAACCTGGCCATCAGCCCGATCTTTCAGACCATGGTCGTCCTGCACAACGTCGACGGGGGAGAGCTCGGCCGGAACATGCAGCGCTACCCGCTGGGTAGCAACGTCAGCCAGTTCGATCTGACCGCCGCCTTCATTGAAAAATCAGAGGAGCTGACCGGCTATCTGGTCTACAGCACCTCCCTCTATCGACCGGAGACGATCGCCAGGATGGCCGGCCATTTCACCGCATTGTGCCGCTCGATCGCCGCGACACCGGCCGCCAAGGTCCGCGACCTGGTGTATGTCGGTCCGGCGGAGAGGCGGCGGGTGCTGATCGATGACAACGACACGCAGGCCGAGTATCCGCAAGACAAATGCATTCACGCGTTCTTCGCCGAGAGCGTGCAGGCAAATCCCGAGCGGACCGCGGTGGTGGCCGGCGAGCACACCCTCAGCTATCGTGAGCTCGACGAGCGGAGCCGTGATCTTGCTCTGTATCTGCAGTCCGCCGGAGTGAAGCCCGACAGCGTAGTGGCCCTCTGCATGGAGAGATCGCTGGAGATGATGGTGGGGATCATGGGCTCGGTCCAGGCAGGGGCCGCCTACCTCCCCGCGGATCCGACTTACCCAGACGACCGCCTGGCCTTCATGCTCCACGACAGCGAGGCCACGATCATCCTCACGCAGCAGAAATTCAAGTCGAGAATCGTTTCACTGCTGGAGCACGAAGCTAAGGTCATCGCCCTCGACGTCCAGTGGACCGAGATTGCGGAAGGCGCAGCCGCCGTGCGGGCGGCCGGTGAGCACCTTCGCGAAGACGTCACTTCGCGGAATGTCTGCTACCTCATCTATACATCCGGATCCACCGGCCGGCCGAAGGGGGTCCTGGTCGAGCATCAGGCACTCGTGAACCGCATTCTCTGGATGCAGAAGAGCTATCAACTGACGCCGGCCGATGTCGTTCTCCAGAAGACCCCTTATGGCTTCGATGTTTCGGTCTGGGAGTTCTTCTGGCCGATGATGGCTGGAGCGTCGCTGGTATTCGCCGAGCCGGAAGGCCACAAGGACGTTCAGTACCTGGAAGACCTCATCAACGAGGCCGGAGTGACGACGCTGCATTTCGTTCCATCGATGCTGCACGCGTTCCTGGACAACGGCCGGGCAGGGTGCGGCAGCGTGCGCCAGATCTTCTGCAGCGGCGAGGCACTCGACCGCAAATCGGTGGACCGGTACAAACGCCGGTTTCCGAACGCCGCGTTGCACAATCTTTATGGACCAACCGAGGCGGCCATTGACGTCACGGCGTTCGACTGCTCCGGACTGACTTATCCATTCGTCCCCATCGGTAAGCCCATTGACAACACCCAGATCCACATTCTCGACCGATACGATCATTTGCAGCCGATCGGCGTTCCGGGCGAGCTGCACATCGCGGGGGACGGGCTGGCGCGGGGTTATCTGGGTCGTCCCGAGCTGACAGAGTCGCGATTCGTCGCGAACTTGTTCGTTCCGGGTGCACGGATGTACAAGACCGGTGATCTGGCCAGACGACTGGACGACGGCAACATCCAGTACCTGGGAAGAATCGACACGCAGGTCAAGATTCGTGGCTTCCGCATTGAGACGGGTGAGATCGAAGCGCAACTGAATCAGCACCCCAAGGTGAGAGACAGTGCCGTTCTGGCCCGCGGACAGGAGTCGGACAGGCAACTGGTTGGTTTCTATCAGGCCACGGAGACCCAGCCGGGGAACATCATTCAGTTGCCCCATGAGGAGCTCCGGGCCCATCTGTCGAGGACCTTGCCCGACTACATGGTCCCGGCGGCATTCGTCAGCCTGGAAACGATTCCCCTCAGTTCGAACGGCAAAGTGGACCGGCGCACTCTGGAGCGCATGGATGTGCGGATCACGTCGGCGGAAGAGTACGTCGCGCCGCGCAATGAGACCGAGAGTCAGCTCGTGGCCATTTGGGCTGAGGTCTTGAATCGGGAGCCCGAGACGATCGGAGCTCACGACAACTTCTTCGAGTTGGGGGGGCACTCGCTGCTGGCGGTGAAGCTGATCGAGAGGATGAGGCAACGCGGACTCCACGCCAGCCTCCAGGCACTGTTCACGGCCTCGACGCTGGCGAAGCTCGCGCTCGTGCTCGAGCGGGGCGACGATCTCGCGGTCATCGAAGGGGAGCGTGCGCCCGATTTCGTGCGGGAAGCGACATTGGATCCGGCCATCGTGTTGCGGACGGACGGCCTGCCGGGCGACTTGAGGAATGTCTTCCTGACGGGAGCGACAGGCTTCCTCGGCGCGTTCCTCTTGCACGAGTTGCTGGTGGCCACGCGGGCCAGGGTTTATTGCCTCGTGCGGGCCGCAGGAATCGAGTCCGGATACGAGAAAATCGCGGAGCGGCTCCGGTCCTTCGGTCTATGGCAACCGGCATTTCGCGAGCGCATCGTTCCGCTGCCGGGTGATCTTGGCAGTCCAATGCTGGGACTCACCCATGACAGATTCGAAGAGTTGACCGGAGTCGCCGACGCGATCTATCACAATGGAGCGACGGTCAATTTCTATTATCCCTACAGCGTGCTGAAGGCCGCGAATGTGCTCAGTACGGAAGAGCTCCTGCGGATGGCCAGCACGGGCAGACCCAAGTCGCTTCATTTCGTCTCCACCCTGCACGTGACCTCCACGCGCAACCGGGACAACTTTCGGCCGGTCATCCGGGAGCGTGATGCACTCCCCGTCGCGGACGAGCTCCTGGACGGCTATGCGCAGAGCAAGTGGGTGGCGGAGAAGCTCGTCGCCGAAGCCGCTTCGCGAGGAATCCCGGTGGCCACGTACAGGCCCTCTCAGATCATCGGACACTCGAGGACCGGCGTGGCCAGTCTGGACGACTTCGTACCCTCCTTCATTCGCGGCTGCATGCAGTCCGGCTGCATTCCGGAGGTCGTGGCCGAGCGTCAGCTCTACCTCGTCCCGGTGGACTTCGTGAGCCGTTCCATCGTGGCCATTTCCAAAGGACAGAAGGCGGCGGGGCAGATCCTCAATCTGACCAATCCGCACGCGACCCCTTTCCGTGAGTTGCTGGACAGTCTGCAGGCTTTCGATCCCTCTCTGCAGAAGGTGCCGTATGAGAAGTGGCGGGCGCAGGTGGATGCGGACCCAGGCAACGCGCTGAGGCGCTTCCTCCCGTCGTTCGCCGAACAGTTGCCGACGGATGCCCAACCGTCCCGTCGCATGCACTTCGACTGTGGGGAGACGTTGACGCAGGTGGAGGCCGCCGGCATTCCCCGCCCGGAGATTCACGAGCAGCTCTTCCGCACGTATTTCACCTACCTGGCCGAACACACCCCCAGTCGGGCCGAAGTTCCGGCCGACTGAGCGGGTTCCCCGCGACCGGCCGGACGTTCCCTACTCATACCAGCCCTGAATACCAATCAGTGCACTGCCGTCTTCGACGGCAGTCAAACCATTCGAGGAGAAGAATTGCATGCTCACGATCGACAGAGTGAAAACCATATCCAAGTTGGCGTTTCCCCTCAGTATCGCCATCAGTGCGAACCTGACGATGGACTTGATCGACATCGCCATGGTGGGAAGACTGGGCCACCGCGACATCGCCGCGGTGGGGCTGGGGGCTTTCAGTAAGACACTCGCTTTCGCGCTCGTCGGCGGGATCGCGGCCGCAGTGCAGGGAATCGTAGCCCGTAGACGGGGCGAGGGATCGACCGCGGCCAAATGCCTGCCCCTGAACGGGGGTCTGCTTCTGGCGCTGCTGATGGGCGTCCCCCTGGCCATCATCTGTTACATCTTCACCCCCCAATTCTTCTCCCTGATCTCCAAAGACCCGGAAGTGATCAAGGTCGGCGTGCCGTTCCTGCGGACGCTGTATCTGGCGTTCCCGGCCTTTGGAATGCACATGGCGTTCAAGGGCTATTGGAACGGGATCGAGCGGCAAAAACTGTACATGTGGATCGTGCTCTTCATGAACTGCATGAACGTGGCCGTGAATTACGCGTTCATCTTCGGAAATTTCGGAGCTCCCGCTCTGGGCGCGACCGGTGCCGCGGTGGGCACGGTGTCGGCGCTCTACGCCGGAGTGCTCATCAACTTCGTCATCGTGTCTCTTCGCTATCGAAAGGACGGCTTCCTGTCGGCGAGACCGGACGCTCCGCTTCTGGCGCGCATCTTCAAGATGGCCATGCCGGCCAACATGCAGGAGTTCTTCTTCTCCGCGGGTTACATCGTTTTCTTCGGAATGGTGGGCCGGATCGGAACGACGGAGCTGGCGGTCATCAGCATTCAGGTCCGGGTCTCGATCATGCTGTTGATCGTAGCTGCATCCCTGGGCATGGCCTCGGCCACGCTGGTGTCCAGGACCCTCGGGGAGGGTGATCCGGCAGGAGCCGCGCAATGGGGCTGGGATGCGGGCAAGCTGGGAGTGATCACGAACTTCATTCTGGGACTGCCGCTTGTGTTCTTTCCCAGGGCCGTCCTGTCGATCTTCCTGCATGACCCTCACGCCATCGACATCGCCATCGTCCCCTTCCAGTTGCTGGGCGGCACGGCCGCATTCGGGAGCCTGATCTGGATCTTTGCCTACACGCTCTATAGCGTCGGCGACGGCAATCGCGTGATGGTGGCCTCGTTCTGTACGCAATGGCTGCTCTTCCTTCCCGCGGTATGGGTCGTAGGTCCTCACCTGCATTACGGGTTGCTCCAGATCTCGCTCGTGCAGGTGGCCTACGGGCTGATCTCCACGATCCTGATCACGGCCATCTGGGCCGATGGGCGCTGGAAGACCATCCGGATCTGACCCGATCAGCCGCCACACGATGTTGGAGGAGATACGTTTGGACACACAGTCTGGCAACAGTGAATACGATGCGATCGTGGTGGGCTCCGGCCCGGCCGGTGCCACGGTCGCCCGAGAGTTGAGCAAGCGAGGAAAGAGTGTCCTCATTCTGGAGAGGGGTGGAGACGCGTCGATCAAAGAGGGCTCGCTGGCCACCGCCGCCATTCTCGGGACGGTCTCCGTCAGTGACGATCTGGTGGCCCCGCGGGCGTTCATCACAGGCGGCACGACCGCTCTCTATTTCGCAGTGGCCGAGTTTCCGCCGCTGG
This sequence comes from Acidobacteriota bacterium, assembly GCA_039932995.1. Taxonomy (GTDB): domain Bacteria; phylum Acidobacteriota; class Thermoanaerobaculia; order Gp7-AA8; family Gp7-AA8; genus QHVT01. Next base: position 6,388 of record JBDTOZ010000774.1, read on the forward strand.
AGGTCTTCCAATCGCTGGGAATTGACCTGACACGAGAGGTCGAGGAGGCGAAACGGGACCTGCCTCTCGCATTCGTGCCCGACGAGCTGTTGGGTGAGCAGTCCCTGCGACTGCGCCAGAGCGCGTTGGAGCTCGGGTACCCGTGGCCGAAGAGCCCGTTGATGATCGATCTGACCAAGTGCGCTTCCGGGTACAACGCCGAGGCGAAGTGGAACGCCCGCAGTTTCGTGCGGGAGGCCGTGGCGAATGGAGCGACACTGATCAACCGCGCCAAGGTTCTCCGCGTCCTCCTCGACAAAGACCAGGCCATTGGAGTCGAGTACGAGGTGCGCAAGTCGAAGAAAGAGGTGGAGGTCCGCCGGGTCTTCGGAGGCCGGGTCATCCTGGCGGCGGGAGGCGCGGCCTCGCCGCTCATTCTGCGGGAGAGCGGCATGAAGAGCTTTCTGAACGGCGGTTTCTACTGCCACCCGGGGTTCGGATTGTTTGGGTTGGTGCCCGGCATGAAGGCGGGCGACAGTTTCGTGGCCAGCATGGGTCCCGTCCTGGAAGAGAACATCGGCGTGGGAGACGGCAATTTTCCGCGCGCCTTCTACAAGATGTTCATGCTTGGCAGCCGCAAGTGGTTCCGCGCCTTCCGTCATTCCAGCAGCATCGGCATCGGAGTGATGGTCAAAGAGGGGCTGGGTGGCGGACTCCGGGAGGACGGACGCTATTACAAGCAGTTTACGGACGAAGATCACGCGAAATTGAAGCGGGGCGAAGAGATCGCCCGGCGCATCCTGGGCCACGCGGGCGCGCGCCACATCTTCAAGGCGCCGCCGGCTGCGTCGCATGTAGGCGGAACGCTGCGGTTCCGCGAGCATCTCGACCAGGACATGCAGACGGAGTATCGGAATCTGCATGTGTGTGACGGCTCGGTGATTCCGGTGAACGTCAAGATCGCGCCGACATTCACGCTGGTCTGCCTGGGCAAGTACCTGGCCAACCGGCTGTGCCCCACCACTTGAGCGAAACCCGGCGGCGGAAGTAATGCCGCTCAAAGAAGAGCATTGAAAGAATTCATCGTAGGAGAGAGAAAGTGACGACCGAAAACGAGATCCGACGTCCGCGGCGGTGGCTGCGTGGCTTCTTCAAATACCTGGCCCTTACCTTGATGCTCATTGTGACGATCCTCGTCGCCGCGCATTTCGCGTGGAAGTACTCTGGATCGAACCGCTGGGTGAAGGTCATCGACAAGAACGGGATTCAGGTCTACACGCTCAAGTCGCCCGGCCAGGTGCTGAAACGGTTCCGTGGCGTCACGCACGTCAAGACGAAATTGGCCGCGGCGGTGGACCTGATGATGCAGACCGACACGAAAGACTGCTCGGACTGGTTCCCGGGCTGCACGAGCGTGCAGGCCATTCAGCCTTGGAATCCGCAAGATCTGACCTACATTCATCTCTTCCGGCTGAAGGCATTCCGGCCGTTCGCGCCACGGGAGACGCTGCTCAAGGGCCGGGCCACGCAGGATCCGGTCACCAAGTCCGTCCTGATCGAGTTCATGGCCATGCCGGACGATCTTCCCCCGAACGATTGCTGTTTCCGGGTCTCTCACATGCACAACACGTGGCGGTACACGCCCCAGGCGAACGGCGAAGTCGAGGTGGAAGTACGCATGAACGTGGACCTGGGCCTTCCCTACGTGATGTTCAACCGCTTCATCCCCGGCGGCGTGTACAAGACGCTCTCCCGTCTTCCCAAGTACGTGGACAACGAGAGATGGCAGAAGGCGCAATTTGACTCGATTCAGGAAGTGAACTGAGCGACTGACAACCGCGATCTGCGCGAAGGCGCAGTTCGTGATCGCCTCTCCCTCGGAGGCGATGCGATCGATGGCTTCTGGCCAGGCGGTCGCCCGACGCGCGAGCCAACGGTCGACCGTCCGGCAACGGTCCCACCCAATCCTCCCCTGACCCATCGACGGACTCCATGTGCGACGCGCCTCCGGGCGCCCGCGCCTGGTGGTGGCGCGTCGACGCCGACCTCGAAATCCAGGTTGACCCTCTATGCAATCAAATGATCACTACACGCACGCACCCGGGGCCGGACCGGCCGACATTGCCGTCGTGGGAATGGCCTGTCGATTCCCGGGCGCGGGCGACTACGACGAGTTTTGGCGAAACATTGCCGCGAAGAAGGACTGCATCCGGGAGGTCCCCGAGGACCGCTGGAGCTGGCGCCAGTACTTCGGCGACCCGCGCACGGAGCCGAATAAGACCGGGGTCAAGTGGGGCGGGTTCATCGAAGACCTCGACAAGTTCGATCCGCTGTTCTTCGGGATCTCGCCGACCGAGGCGGCCTTCATCGATCCGCAACATCGCCTCTTCCTGGAGGGAGCGTGGCATGCCGTCGAAGACGCCGGCTACAGCATCGCCAGTCTTTCAGGGAAGGCCATCGGTGTGTATGCGGGGGTATCCAAGAACGACTATGCGGAGAGCATGCGGGAGGGCCAGTACGAGATCGCGCCGTACGTCTCCACCGGGACGGTTCACTCCATCCTCGTGAATCGGGTCTCCTTCCTCTTCAACCTCCGAGGCAGAAGCGAAGCGGTGGACACGGCCTGCTCCAGCAGTCTGGTGGCGCTGCACAATGCCATCCGCGACATCGCCAGCGGGGAGTGCGAGGCGGCCATCGTCGGCGGGGTGAACGCACTGATCTCCCCGACCATGTTCATCTCGCACAGTAAGTCGGGAATGCTGGCGCCGGACGGACACTGCAAGACGTTCAGTGCGACGGCCGACGGCTACGTGCGCGGCGAAGGAGTGGGCGTCCTCTTCATCAAGCCTCTGCGCCAGGCCCTGATCGACCGCGACCACGTACACGCGGTCATCAAGAGCTCGGCCATCAATCACGGCGGCCGGTCGAACTTTCTGACCTCACCCAGTACCGAGGCGCAGGCCGCGGTGGTGGCCCAGGCGCTCACCAGGGGCGGCATCGATCCCCGCTCGATGAACTATGTCGAGGCGCATGGAACGGGCACGCCACTGGGCGATCCGATTGAGATCAACGGCCTCAAGAAGGCCTTCGCTCAGGCCGCGCGGGAGTTTCCGCCGGCGCCAATCGGAGACGCACCGTACTGTGCGCTGGGCTCCGTGAAGACGAACGTGGGACATCTGGAGAGCGCGTCGGGGATGGCCGGAATCATCAAGGTCATCATGGCCATGAAGCATGGCCGGATTCCGCCCATCCGCAGTCTCGACGCTCTGAATCCCTACATCGAGCTGGAGGACTCTCCCTTCTACATCGCCACCGAATCGGGGGCCTGGGAGAGGGGACCGCTCCCGCGCAGAGCGGGCGTCAGCTCGTTCGGGATGGGCGGCGTCAACGCGCACGTGGTGTTGGAAGAGCCGCCTGAGGGCAATGACCAGGTGGCGGAGAGCCGAGGTTACGTCGTGCCGTTGTCGGCCAGGAAAGGCCGGTTGCGGCCTTACGCCGAGGCGTTGCTGCAATACTTGAGAGCGGAGCGAGAAGGGGACCAGGCGGAACACTGCCTGCGCGACGTTGCCTACACATTGCAGGTGGGGCGCGATCGATTCGAGGATCGCCTGGCCATTGTGGCGACCTCGATCGCCGATCTGATTTCCGGTCTGGAGACCTATCTCGCCGGTGAAGCGATGGCGACGGGCAACCTCTTCACGAGCGAGGGCGCCGATGCCGGTTTCGAAGCGCGCGAAGGCGAGAGCGTGATGCTGCGCGAGTTGGCGTCGCGTTGGACGCGAGGGGAGAGCGTCGATTGGGGCGACGTGCCCGAGTCAAGGCGGCTCCCGCTCCCCACGTATCCGTTTGCCCGCAAGCGCTGCTGGTATACCGACGTGGCGCGCAGGATCTCGAACGCCGCTCCGGAGGAGCCGGCGAGGGTTCATGCAGAGCGCGACGGCTCCGCGCCGGTGCTCAGGGCGTCGGACTTCTTCATTCGGGACCATGTCGTGCGCGGCAACCATCTATTGCCTGGAGTTGCGCATCTGGAACTGGCCCGTGCCGCGGCGCAGCCAAGCGCGGACCAACGGGTGGGCGTGCTGAAAAACGTGTATTGGATCAAGCCGGTGGTGGTGAGCGGCGAGGATGTTCGACTCGACGTCCGCCTGACTCCGCGGGGCAGCGGCACGGACTTCGAGATTCTGCAGGACGGCACGCTCCACAGTAAGGGAAGTCTGGAGACCGCGACGACGTCCGGCCACGGCCGGAAGATCGACCTGCACGCCATTCGCTCCCGCTGCAGTGCGGGGAAAAGCAAGACCGAGCTCTATGCGATGCTGGCCGCGAGCGGACTGGCATACGGGCCCACGTTCCAGGTCATCGAGAATTTCGTGTCGACCGATCGCGAGCTTCTGGCAGAGCTCGCGCTGCCCACTGAGGTGCATGCAGGCTTGGAGACCTTCGTCCTCCATCCGAGCCTCATGGACGGGATGTTCCAGGCCGTGACCACCTTGAGCCTCTTGCAGCCCGAGACCCGTACGCAGCAATTCGTTCCCTTCTTTCTCGGCTCCGCCGAGTTTGCCGGAACGATGAGCGATCGCTGTTTCGTCCACGCATCGATCCGCGAGGATGGCGCACAGGGCCTGCCCTCCTTCAATGCCACTCTCGTGGATGGGGACGGAAACGTACTGGTTGCGCTCGAGAATCTTCAGAAGCGACCTCTCCGTGAGACCGGCCAGAGCGAGAAGCACGAGAGCGCTTCGGGGGACATGTATTACAGGCCGGTATGGCTCGAGAAGGCCGTACTGCTCCCAGAGCCGCCGACCCGGCGAGCACTCGTCCTCTTCGCTCGGGACGAAGACGCAGTCGAGGGTTTCGGCCGACACGGGTTCGCACCGGAGAACGTGGTGGTGGTCCTTCCCGGAGAGAGCTATCGCCAACGGAATGATCGTACGTATGAGATCGACCCGCGCAATGCGCGCGACTACGAAAGACTCCTGGGAGAGCTCAAAACCAGGGGCCACGTTCCCACGCGGGTGGCCTACCTCTGGGGAATGGCCAAGGAAGAGCTGGATCTCCCCCTGCAAGACCGGCTGGACTCCTCCATCTACGGCGTGTTGCACTTCACGCAGGCCGCATTCCAGGCTCGTTTCCGGGACGATGTGCGGCTCGTTTACGTGCATGCCCTCGCGGACGGACTCACGCAACCGGTGCACTCCGCGGTAGCGGGCTTCGCCAGAACTCTCAAGTACGAGAACCCGAAATTCGACTACGTGACCCTGGGTCTGGATCGAACGGATGCCGAGAGCATCGCCGCGGCAACCTGCGCCGAATTGCAGACCGCCGCGGACGGTCACTCTTTGCGAGAGGTCAGCATTCGAAAGGGAAATCGGTACGAGCGAAAGACCGCCCGGCTCTCGGTCGCGTTTAGCGCGCCCGGGAACGATTCATCCTCCATGCTCAGAAGGGGCGGCGTCTATGTCCTCTCTGGCGGCGCCGGTGGACTGGGACTGGTCATTTCCCGCCATCTGGCCGAGCGCTATGCGGCCACGGTCCTGTGGCTGGGCCGCTCACCCAAGAGCCCCGAGATCTCCCGGAGGATCGGTGACATCGAGCAGTTGGGAGGGAAGGCGAAGTACTTCAGCGCCGACGTGACGGATGGCAGTGCGGTGACCGCGGTGTTGGCCCGGATCAAGGCGGACCATCCCCACATTCACGGCGTGATTCACGCGGCCGGGCTGATCGAAGACGCGTTCATCCTCCGGAAACAGCGTGACTCGTTCGCGAGGGTCATCGAGCCGAAGATTCTCGGCGCGATGCACTTGGACGCGGCGACACAGAACGAGAAGCTCGATTTCTTTCTGATGTTCTCCTCCATCGCCGCGTGGATGCCGAACCAGGGCCAGTGCGATTACGCCGCGGCCAACAGTTTTCTGGACAGCTTCGCCGAGAGCCGGAATGCGCTGACCGTGGCCGGGCAGAGGTCGGGTGTCAGTCTGGCGCTCGACTGGCCGCTATGGGCCGAGGGCGGGATCCGGGTTTCGGCCGAAGAGGAACGACACCTGATGCGGGTGTTCGGGATGAAGCCGCTGCAGACGGCGGAGGGGCTGGCGGTCTTCGAAACCTCCCTCAAAATGGCCCGCGAACAGTTTCCGGAGCTCCACCAGATCATTGCCATCGAAGGGGACCGCGAGAAGATCGCCCGCTCTCTCTGTGTGGCGGAGACGGCGGAGATCGAGGGCGCGGGGGAGGAAGGCGCGGAGGCTGGCATCGAGCGCGAGCTCGAGACCATCTTTGCAGCTCGGCTGGGCGTGGCACCTCGAGCCGTCACAAGTCAGCGCACACTCGGAGAACTGGGAGTCGATTCCTCCACTCTGATAGGCGTCACGCGAGACATCAACGCACGGTTCCAGGCCGACCTCAAGCCCACTCTCCTTTTCGACGTCAATACCGTCGGCAAGCTGGCGGCGCATCTGGTTTCGATCGGCAAGAGGGCGACGTCTGCGCCGGAAGCGGCTCCGCGCTGCAATCGCACGCTCATCGACCTCGCTCAGTCCGACCCGGCGCGCGGGGTGTACCGCAAGACCTTTCAGACGTCCGCGTTCTATCTGCGCGATCACGTCGTGGATGGGCAGTTCAACATGCCCGGGGCCTGTTACGTCGAGATGGCGCGGCAGGCTGCCGCACTCATGCCCGGCTCGCCCACGATTGCGACGCTGGCGAACAACTATTGGGCGAGTCCCCTCTCGTCACCGCGCCAGGACTTTGAGGCGCAGGTTCACTTCACGCGGAAACCGGAGCATCTCGCGTACGAGATCGTCAGCTTCGGGCCCGGGGGTGAGCGGCGTTTGCACGCCATGGGGCAGATTCCGCAGGGCGCACGCGACCCGCGGGTGGCCGGAAGAATCGACATTGCCGAGGTGACCGCGCGGTGCGACGAAACCCAGTACCCGGAGCAGATCTATCGGCAGATCCGAAGCGAGGGACTGACGGTCGGCCCCACGTTCCAGCCGATGACCCGGATCGTCCTCAATGACGAGGAGGCGCTGGCGACGCTGAAGCTGCCGGACGAGGTTCGCGATTCGATTGGGGACTACGTTCTGCATCCGGCGTTGCTCACGGGTGCCTTTCAAGCGGCCTTGATCAGCAACAAGCGGCGCAGCACGAATGCGCGCTGGTACATCCCGATCGGGATGGATGAGCTGGAGATCTTTGCCCCCATTCCCGCGGAATGTCATGTTCATTGCCGTCCCAGAGCGGGAAATGCGCGCAACGAGGAGATGCGCAAGTTCGATCTGGAGATCTGCGGAACCGACGGCGCGATCGTGGTCACGCTGAAAGGGTTCGCCGTCCGCGCCTTGAAAGAGGATGGGAAGGCGGCTCCGGGCTTCCAGGCGGTGGCGAGCGAATCGTCAATCGGTGGCCAGGCCGGCAGGCCCCTGCTTGCCGCCGTGCAAGAGCTCATCAGAAGCAAGCTGGCGGGACCGGTGGGCCTGCCCGCGGGCGAGATCGATCTGTCCACTCAGTTCGACCAGTACGGAGTGACCTCCGTCATGGTCGTCCAGCTCAATCAGATCTTCGAGGACATGCTCGGTCCGATCCCCAAGACGCTGTTCTTCGAGTACCGGAACGTGGCCGAGCTGGCGGATTACCTGCTCGAGCACCACGGGGATGTTCTGTCGCCACTCCTGACCAACAAACCCGAGCCGTTCCCCGCTTCGAGCCCCTCAGGGGCGGAGCAGGGAGATGGCGAGAGTCGACTCGACGAAGTGCATGCGTTCCTTCGCTCGCTGATGGCCGGTCCGATCGGACTGGCGGCGGACGAGATCGACGTGAGCTCCGGATTCGACCAATACGGGGTGAATTCGGTGATGGTGGTGGAGCTGAACGAGATCTTCGAGAAGATCTTCGGGCCGTTGTCCAAGACGCTGTTCTTCGAATACCGAAGCGTCGACGAGCTCGCGCGCTATTTCCTCGAGGAACATCGCCAGCCGTTGCTGACGGCACTGCCATCGCGTGCGACGTTGGGTCGCAGCACGGACGTCGAGGGAGAGGAGCCGCGTTTGGATCAGACGGTCGAGCGCGGGTCGAGACCCAGTGCGGGCCCTGCCTCCGTGAACGACATCGCCATCATCAGCGCCGCCGGCCGGTTTCCCGGGGCACGAAATCTCGACGAGCTCTGGGACGTGCTGAGAAATGGACGGGATTGCATTACCGAAATCCCGGCGGACCATTTCGATTATCGCCGCTATTACGACGCGGATCCGGAGCGGAACGGCATCTATGGCCGCTGGGGTGGTTTTCTCGACGACGTGGACCGGTTCGATCCGGCCTTCTTCGGCATCTCGCCACGCGAAGCGGAATGGATCGATCCGCAGGAGAGGCTGTTGCTCGAAGTGGTTTGGGAGATGCTGGAGCACGCGGGCTATACCCGCGGGCGACTGTCGAAGGTCTCCGACCGGCGCGTGGGTGTCTTCGTGGGCGCTCTCTGGCAGCCGTATGAAAGCGCCGGCGTCGAGGCCACGCTCGCCGGAAACCCGGCCGGCCCGAGCGCGCTCCTTTACAGCATTGCCAATCGAGTCTCCTACTTCCTCGATCTGGCCGGTCCCAGCATGGCCATTGACACGGCCTGCTCCTCGTCGCTGACCGCTCTGCACCTGGCCTGTCAGAGCATTCGCAGTGGGGAGAGCCGATGCGCCATCGTGGCGGGAGTCAATCTCTCATTGGCCGCCAGCAAGTATTTGTTTCTCTCGCGGAATCGCTTTCTCTCCACCGATGGCCGCTGCCGCAGTTATGGCGCCGGAGGGGACGGATATGTTCCGGGGGAGGGCGTCTGTGCGCTCCTGGTGAAGCCGTTGGCACAGGCCATCGACGACGGCGATGCAATCATGGCCGTGATCAAGGGCTCGGCCATCAATCACGGCGGCCGTACCAACGGGTATACGGTTCCGAATCCGAAGGCGCAGGGGAGTGTCATCACAGAGGCACTGTCGCAGGCCGGTGTCGATCCCCAGCGCATCACCTACATCGAGGGTCATGGGACCGGGACCTCTCTCGGCGATCCGATCGAGATCTCGGGACTGGAGAAGGCGCTCAATCCGACCGGGAGCGGCACGCGCGTCTGCGCGATCGGTTCGGTGAAGTCGAATATCGGTCATCTGGAGGCGGCTGCCGGCATCGCTTCCACCATCAAGGTCCTCCTGCAACTGCAGCATGGCCAATTGGCGCCGTCGATTCATACGGAGCAATTGAATCCCAATATCGATTTCAGCAGGAGTCTCTTCCGCGTGCAGCGCGATCTGGCGCCGTGGACGCGTCCTGAGGTCGAAAGAGAGGGCAGGTTGGAGACAGGCCCGCGCTGTGCGGGAGTGAGCTCGTTCGGAGCGGGTGGCTCAAACGCCCACCTGATCCTCGAGGAGTACGACGGAGTACAGGCTCCATCCCTCAGCCGCTCCGGCCTGGGGCAAGGCCCGGCGCTCTGTGTCTTTTCCGCCCGTAATGAGGATCGACTGTTCGCGCTGCTGGAGCGTTTCGAGACGCATCTCCGCGAACAGCCATCCGTGAGCGTTCACGATCTGGCCCACACACTTCAACTCGGGCGTGAGGCGATGCGCGAGCGGCTGGCGATTGTGGCAGGCAGCATCGAGGAGCTCCGGGCGTCACTCGACGACGTGCTGAAGCGCAACAACCAGCGAAGCAATTGGCGTCGGGGGAGTGTGCCAGCCAAGGGTGGTCGACTGGCGGACGGCACCTCTCCCGCAATCGAGCTCTCAGGGGAGCGGAACCTGTTCCAGGCGGCCGAAGCCTGGGTGAAGGGCGCCGACGTCGATTGGACAGAGCTCTATGCCGGTCGCCAGTACGGTTTCCTGGCTCTGCCGACCTACCCCTTCGCCGATGAGCACTATTGGATCGAAGGGGTGACGAGACCAACAGGTGCCGGCGTAATGACTCCGGTGGCAAGACTCCATCCTCTCCTGCACCGGAACACCTCCGGCGCGAGCGAACTGCGTTACAGCTCGGTGTTCACGGGAGATGAATTCTTCTTCGCCGACCATCGGGTGCGGATGGAGAACGGATCAATGGCGAAGGTGTTGCCGGGTGTGGCCTGTCTGGAGATGGCGCGCGCGGCGATCGAGCAAGCGTGGCCGGCCCGTTCCGATGCTGAGGTGCTGGAGCTGTACAACGTGGTCTGGGCACAACCCATCGTGGCCGCTCCGAACCGGGAGATCAGCATTGTGTTGGCGGCCAGCGGAGGCCACCAGCTCGACTACAGAATCGTCAGTGAGCAGGACGGTGTGGAGGTCCTCCACGGTCAGGGTCGCGCCGCCTGGCGGCTCGGTGAGGGACCGGCAACGCTGGATCTCAAGCAGATCGAGCGACGAATGAGTGGGGGCAGGGTGGCGCCGGCCATCGTCTATGCCGCGTTCGCGCAAACGGGCGGGATCTACGGTCCATCGTTTCAGGGCGTCACCGCAATTCAGCAGGGGACCGGCGAACTGCTCGCGTCCCTCCGTCTGCCCGCGATCGTACAAAACACCCTCGGCGACTACGTGCTCCATCCAAGCGTGATGGACAGTGCGCTGCAAGGCTATTACGGGCTGGTCGAGGACTGGCTCCATGGCTCGGACCAGACGCGCCTGCCGTTTGCACTCGAATCACTGACCGTCCTGGCCCCGTGTGGTCCCGAGATGATGGCCTGGATGCGCTATGCGCCGGGCATTCAGGCGGAGGCCCCGGTGGTCAAGTTCGATGTCGATCTCTGCGATCCGCGTGGCCGTGTCTGTGTGCGCCTCAGAGGATTCGCCGTTCGCTCATTGAAGCCGGCCCTCCCAAGTGCGAAGAAGGAATCGCAGGGATCGGGCCAGTTGGTCACGCTGGCGCCGTTTTGGGACGCGTTGAAGCCGGATGCAGCCGAGATCCGGCCACGGTCCGGCGAGCGCGTGGTGATGATCGGCGGAGACGAAAGCCGGCACGCTGCTCTGCGGCAGATTTGTGAGCAGGCGGAAGTGCTCGACATCGATCGGCATACGACGGTTGAAGAGCTGTGCGGGAAATTGCGGGAAGGAGCGCGGATCGATCACTTGATCTGGATCCTCCCGTCCGCGCAGGTCCGCGCGCTGAAGGGCGATGAGGGCGATGAGGGCGATGGAATCATCGCCGATCAGGAAGAGGGCGTGCTGCTCGGTTTCCGGTTGATCAAGGCGCTCTTGCGAGAGGGATACGGCGCGGGAGAGCTGGGCTGGACGGTGATCACCCGCGGGACCCAGCGTGTGGGAGGACGGCCGGAAGAGACTGTCGATGCGACGCACGGAAGCGTGGCCGGGCTGGTCGGGTCCATGGCCAAGGAATACCGGAACTGGTTCGTACGACTCGTTGACGTCAGTGGCGAGGAGTGGCCATGGGAGGCGATCCTGCGGCTGCCGCGTGACGAGCGCGGAGATGGCTGGGCGTGGCGAGAGGGACAGTGGTATCGCCGCCGGCTCGTGGAATGGCAGGGCGGTGCGCGCGAGGGCGCAGCGTCTGGATACAGGCGCGGCGGCGTCTACGTCGTCATCGGCGGCGCGGGCGGGGTGGGCCAGGTCCTGAGCGAGGATCTGATCCGGAGATACGACGCGCGCATGGTCTGGATCGGCCGGCGAGAGAGAGACGAGGCCATCCAGCAGAGGCAGACCCTGGTCAGCGCAGGCGGAGGCCAGCCACCGCTCTACATCGCGGCCGATGCGCGCAGTCGCGAGGAGCTGGTCCGTGCACGTCAGGAGATCAAAGAGCGCTACGGACGGATCGACGGCGTGATCCATTCCTCCATCGTTCTCACGGACAAGAGCCTGGCCAACATGAGCGACGAACAGTTTCGGGCGGCGCTCTCCGCCAAGGTGGACGTGGCGGTGCGGCTGGCACAGGTGTTCGGGTCGGACGCGCTCGATTTCATGCTCTACTTCTCCTCATTACAAACCTTCCTGAAAGCGCCCGGCCAGGGCAATTACGCCGCGGGCTGCACGTTCACCGACGCGTTCGCCGACTGGCAGTCCGGCGACGCGGGCTATCCGGTGAAGGTCATGAACTGGGGATATTGGGGAAGCGTGGGCGTGGTGGCCGGGCAGGAGTATCAGGAGCGCATGGCCCGGATGGGCTGGGGCTCGATCGGTCCTGAAGAAGGAATGGCGGGCCTGGAGCGCCTTCTCAACGGCCCCATTGACCAGATGGGCATGATCCGCGTGCGGGGCGACGAGCCGGCGCGCGCGCTGGGAGTGATCCAGGGCCAGTGCCTGTCGAAGGCGGAGCAAGTCGCGCCATCAGTCTCGGAACGGCTGGCGGAGGAAGTGATTTCGCTGGAGAGAGCCGAGTCGTTGCAGGAGCTCCGCAGCGGTGAAGAACGGCGACGCGAATGGGATGCCCTCCTCGTGAAGATGTTGCGGGGACAGGTCGAGAGGATGGGGTGGAAGGGAGAAGCGCCTGGAGCGTGGTCCGAGGAGCAGTGGCGGCAGAGGACCGGACTGGCGGGAGAGTATGGCCGCTGGTGGAGCGAGAGTCTGCGGATCCTGGCTCGGAACGGCGGGGCGCGAGAAGACCAAGTGCGCGCGCAGGGCGAAGAGCTCTGGTGGCGGGCTTGGGAGAAAGAGAAGAGCCGTTTCGACGAACAGGGGCATGGAATGCGCGCGCAGGTGAAGCTGGTCGACGCGGCGCTGCGAAACATGGATGCCATTCTGCGCGGATCGAAGCGCGCGACGGATGTCCTGTTCCCCGACTCCTCCCTGGCTCTCGTGGAAGGCGTCTACAAGAACAACCCCGTGTCCGACCACTTCAATGAAGTGATGGCGGACGTCGTGCGTTGCTATGTGCGCGCGCGTCGCCGTGAAGAAGGGTCCGTTTCTCCGGGGTTGAGCCTGCGGCTCCTGGAATTGGGTGCGGGGACGGGCGGGAGCAGCCAACGCATCCTGCAGACGCTCGATGGAGATCGGGATGCCGTTGTGGAGTACTGCTACAGCGACGTCTCCAGATGGTTCCTGAGGCATGGAGAGCAGGAGTTCGGCGCGGGCCGGGAGTATCTCACTTATGCCGTCGTGGACGTGGAGAAGGGACTGCCTGAACAGGGAGTGGAGTGTGGCGCGTACGACATGGTGCTTGCGGCCAATGTGCTGCACGCCACCCACCGGCTGCGGGAGACCTTGAGGAACGCCAAGGCCGCCTTGAAGGAAAACGGGATTCTGGTTCTGAACGAGATCGGAACCAAGAGTGTCTCCATGCATCTGACGTTCGGCCTGCTGGCGGGGTGGTGGGCTTATGAGGACGAAGAGCTGCGCATGGAGGGCAGTCCGGGGGTGACCGCGGAGACGTGGAAGCGTGTCCTGGAAGAAGAAGGATTCCGCAACGTCGGATTTCCCGCGCGGGATGCGCATCGATTCGGGCAGCAGATCGTCGTGGCGGAAAGCGACGGGATCATCCGGCAGGTGCGTGACGGAGCTCCCCATCGTCCCGCCGCGGTGACGCCTCATGTTCTCCACGTCAGGCCGGCGGTGGCGGCTGCGCCGGTGCCGGCACCGACGGAGAGCGCGGCACTTCTGCCGCGGGTGGAACGGTGGTTGATGGATGCCGTCGGTGTCTTGCTGAAGGTCAGGCGCGAGGACGTCGATGTCGACGCGGAGCTGAGCGAGTTCGGCTTCGATTCGATCAGTCTGACCGGCTTTGCCAACCATGTGAATCACGCTCATGGCCTGGACTTGATGCCCACGATCTTCTTCGAGCATCCGACGATCCGAAGATTCGCGCGCCATCTCGTGCAGGCGCATCAGGCCAGGTTGGAGGAAACGTTCCACGCCGAGCCGCCACGGTCTTCTCCGGTTCTCCCCACGCTCCACACGAGGCGACGCGCCGACAAGGGCCTGCTGGCGGAAGTGGAGCAATGGCTGGTGCAGGCCGTGGGGACGTTGTTGAAGGTCAGGAAAGAAGATGTCGACCTCGACGCGGAGCTGAGCGAGCTCGGTTTCGATTCGATCAGCCTGACCGGCCTTGCCAACCACGTCAATCGCGCCCACGCGCTTGAGTTGATGCCGACCATCTTCTTCGAGCATCCGACGGTGAGCAGGCTCGCGCGGTATCTCGTGGAGATGCATGCGGACCGACTCAACGCGACGCTGGGATTGACCTCCGTAGACTCGCCGATCGCGGCGAAGGCGCGTCGCAGGGAGAGCGCCGAGGACACAGTCGGCGAGGGGTACGCCTCCGGACCGCAGACAGCGGCCCCGGCACGATCCCATGGGAACGCGTCGCGGCCGATGGCAAGCGGGGAGGAGGCCATCGCCATCATCGGGATGAGTGGGCGTTTCCCTGGAGCAGACGATCTGGATCGCTTCTGGGAGAACCTCCAGGCGGGCAAGCAAAGCGTGATGGAAGTTCCGCGGCACCGTTGGGACTGGCGGGTCGTGAACGAGGGCCGCAATGGTGAAGGCGATACCGGTGCGAAATGGGGAGCCTTCATCGATGGCGTCGATGAGTTCGACCCACTCTTCTTTGGGATCTCCCCGCGGGAAGCGGAGCGGATCGATCCGCAGCACCGGCTGACGATGATGTACGGCTGGAAGGCATTCGAGGATGCGGGCTACGGACCGAAGCAATTGTGGGGCAGCCGGACCGGAGTCTTCATCGGCACGACGAACACGGGCTACGGCGAGTTGCTGACGCAGGCCGGAGTCGGGATCGAGGGGTTCACCGCGACGGGCCTGGTGCCGTCCGTAGGTCCGAACCGTCTCAGCTTCTTCTTGAATCTGCATGGGCCGAGTGAGCCGATCGAAACGGCCTGCTCGAGCTCCCTGGTGGCCGTGCACCGCGCGGTGCGCGCCATCCAGGCTGGGGACTGCGAGATGGCGCTCGTGGGCGGAGTGAACACGCTCTTTCCCACATTGCACACGAGTTTTTATCGGGCGGGCATGCTCAGTCCCGATGGCAAGTGCAAGACATTCTCGAGTCGCGCGGACGGGTACGTGCGGGGTGAAGGCGTGGGCATGGTGGTGTTGAAACCGCGATCCGCGGCGGAGCGGGACGGGGATCACATCTATGGCCTGATCCGGGGAAGCGCCGAGAATCATGGCGGTCGCGCGCAATCGCTCACGGCTCCCAATCCTCAGGCGCAGGCGGAATTGATCAAGGACGCCTACCGCCGCGCAGGCTTCAGTCCCGGAAGCGTCAGCTACATCGAGGCGCACGGTACGGGCACGTCGCTGGGCGATCCGATCGAAGTCAACGGTCTCAAGAGCGCGTTCCAGAGCCTCTTCGACGAGCGCGGGGAGCAACCGCATTCCGGCTATTGTGGACTGGGCTCGGTGAAGAGCAACATCGGACACCTCGAACTGGCCTCGGGCATGGCCGGCCTGATCAAAATTCTCCTGCAACTGAAGCACGCCACGCTGGTCCCCACGCTCCATTGTGACGAGATCAACCCCTACATCCGGCTCGAGAACAGTCCCTTCTACATTGTGAAGGACAGTCAACCCTGGACCCGATCGAAGGACGCCGAGGGGAGAGAATGGCCAAGGCGCGCGGGAGTCAGCTCGTTCGGATTCGGCGGAGTCAATGCGCACATCGTCGTCGAAGAGTACGTTGCCCCTCCGGCGATGGAACGCGAGGCGGATCGACGAGACGAGCGGGATCCGTTCATCGTGGTGTTGTCGGCCAGAGACCCTGAGCGGCTGAAAGAACAGGCCGTGTTGCTGCGAGACGCGATCGGGCAGGGCGGATTCTCAGACGGAGATCTCGCGGGAATGGCCTGCACGCTCCAGCTTGGACGCGAGGCCATGGATCACCGCCTGGGCATGAAGATCGAGTCATTGAGGGATCTGGAGCAGAAGCTCGAATCCTTCATTGAGGGGAAGACCCAAATCGCCGGCCTCTTCCTTGGAGCCGTGGAGCGAAACAGCGAGACACTCGTGCTTTTCCGCGGGGATGAGGAATTGCAGGAAGCCGTTGAGAAGTGGATCGAGAAAGGCAAGTGGTCAAAGCTGCTCGAATTATGGGTCAAGGGACTGGAGGTTGATTGGGAGCAGTTGTACGGTGGAGAGAAGCCGGGTCGCCTGAGTCTGCCGACGTACCCGTTTGCCAGAGAGCGCTGCTGGATCGACGTCCCCGCGTCCCCGCAGGACTCGTCCCGCGGCAGTGCCGTGCTGCACCCCTTGCTGCACACCAACACGTCCGATCTGACCGGGCAGCGGTATAGCTCCACATTCACCGGCGAAGAATTCTTCCTGACCGATCATCGCGTGCGCATGCACGGCGGTGAGGCGCAGAAAGTGCTGCCGGGGGTCGCTTATCTCGAAATGGCCCGGGCTGCAATCGAGCGTGCCTCCGCGGTCCGGCCGGAGGCGAGCGTGCTCGAATTGAGGAACACGGTCTGGCTGGTTCCGATCGTGGTCACGCAGCGGAGAGAGATTTCCCTCGCACTGGCGGCCACCGACGACGACCAGATCGCCTTCGACGTTCATAGTGTCGAGGCGGGACAGAAGACGATTCACTGCCAGGGCCGGGCGATCTTCCGTCCCCAGCGCACTCCGGTCCGGCTGGACCTCGCTCAGCTCGATTCGCAGATGCAGGAGGCGCGGCTCACAGCGGCGGACGTTTACGGAGTGCTGACCCGAATGGGGCTCGACTATGGGCCGGCCCATCAGGGGATCGCGAACCTGCGTCTGGGCCGGAATCAGCTCCTGGCCCAACTGCACATCCCGGCTGCTCTGCGCACGACGGAGAGCGACTATGTCCTGCATCCCGCGCTGATGGACAGCGCGCTCCAGGCCGCGGTCGGACTCATCGTCGATCTGCGGCGCGTTCCGAACCACCCTCCTGTCCCCTTCGTGCTCGATTCTCTGAGGCTCGCTTCGCCCTGTGGCGCGGAGATGTTCGTCTGGGCTCGTCATGCCGAGGGGAGCACGGGCGGAGACCGCCTGGTCAGGCTGGACATCGACGTTTGCGATCCGCAGGGAAACGTATGCGTCGAGATGCGTGGGTTCTCGTCACAGGCGATGGACGGAATCCCCAAGGTTCTGCACGAGGATTCTCACCGCATGGCCATCCGTCCGGCTTCTGCCCAAGAGACGAGCGCTGCGTTCGACGATGCCCATTATCTCGGACTGATCGCCGACATCGTGAATCACAGGGTTTCCGTCGACGAGGCGGTCGAATTGGAGTGGGAGTCCCTGCT
>JBDTOZ010000775.1:0-2577 GCA_039932995.1 Acidobacteriota bacterium
CCCGCGACCTTCGGCGCGACAGGCCGGCGTTCCAGAACGTTTGGTTCCCTCCTCCCGGAGTGTCCCCCCGCAACGCGTCTCCACCCATCCACATCCGGCTTGCTCCAGGGTCGCATACCCTGCCCATCTCAAGATTCAGCAAGCGGTCAAAAACTCGGAGGATTCTGCATGAATGTCGTGGTCGGTCGTGCTGTGTTCGGTGTCTGTCTCACGCTCATCCTTGCCTTACCAGCGGCTGCCGCAACTCGGATCGTCGATGACGACGGCGCGCAGTGTGCGGGAGCGCCGTTTACGACCATCACCGCCGCGCTGGCCGCTGCCAACCCGACCGGCGACACGATCCAGGTCTGCGACGGCACCTATGCCGAGGGGACGATTGTGGTGGCCAAGGAAGTGGTGATCGACGGCGTCAACCGCGACGCTACGCTGGTCAACGTGATCGCCTCATCCACGTTCGGATTTCAGATCCAGGCCAGCAACGTCACCATCTCCGATCTGGTCATCCAGGAGATCGGCGGAGCGGGAGTCACGGGTGCGAACGGCATTCGCTTCCAGTCGGGCACGCCGCTCGACAACGAAGTCGTGTCCAACGTCATCATTCGCGACTTCCTCGACGGGTCGGCTCGTGGCATCGAGATCAGCAGCGCCACCATGAACGACCTGACCATTACCAACAGCACCTTCTCGAACAACCTCTACGGCATCCGTCTCAACTCCTCTTCCCATGTCGACGGACTGGTGTTGACCGGCTCCTCGTTCACCGCGCCGGCCAACGCGGCCGACTTCACGCGCATCGGCCTCTATCAGGCCAACGACGGCTCGACCTCCACCTTTCGCGATCTGCAGGCCAGCGGCAACACCTTCACCAACCTCTCTCTGGCCGGAATCTTCCTCGAGGAGTTGCAGGACTCGGTCATCGCCACCAACCAGTTCACCGGCAACTACACCGGCATCATCATCGACAAGCGATACGCGAGCTCCGGTGTGCCGGTCAGCAACGTCTCCATCGCCACGAATACGTTCACCAATCAGACCGGGCGTGCGGTGTTCCTCAGCGCGCTCACGCTCGGGCTGGGCGCCGACGTGAGCATCAACGACAACGTGATCAACGTCGGCCTGGCCGCTCTTTTCGGTCCGAGTAACCGCGGCGCAATCACCACCAACTTCCAGAGTACGCTCACCCACGCCCCGCTCACGATCAGCGGCAACACGCTGACCTTCACCGGCGCGTTCACCACCGCCACGTCCACCTGGGGCGTTCAACTGGCCGGAGACGGGCCCGTCGTGATCGAAGGCAATACGTTCCAGGGGAATGGTCTGGCCAGCAGCGGCACGCCTCCATTCGCGGCCATCTACCTGCAAAGCAACTCCTCCACCCTCGGCGCGAGGAACGACGCCGTCACCATCACCTGCAACGACATCACCGGCTTCGTCCACGGAATCACCGTGTACGACCCCGTAGCCGCCCAGGGCGGAAACCTTCCCGCCGGCGTGGCCGTGGAGGTGCACAGCAACAACATCCACGGCAATAGCGCCTACGGCGTGTTCAACGGGACCACCGATGGAGCCAGCGAGACCATCGACGCCAACGGGAACTGGTGGGGCGACCCGTCCGGACCGAGCGGCCAAGGACCGGGCACCGGCGACGCCATCTCCGAGAACGTCGATGCCACGACCTTCCTCTCCGGCCCGCAGTCGGCCTGCACCGCGCTCTCCATCAGCAAGACCGATTCGCCCGACCCGGTCGTCCCCGGTCAGCAGCTCACGTACACCATCACCGTCACCAACGCCGGCACGGGAGCCGCCACCGGCGTCGTGGTCAACGACACGCTCCCGGCCGCCCTCCTCAATGTCGTGACCTCCGGTTGCGACGAGGATCCATCCGGCGGCTCGACCTGCACCCTGGGCACGATCGGTGGAGGGTCCAGCGCCTCCTACACCATCACCGGAACCGTCGCTGCGAACGCACCGGCGTCGATCACTAACACCGCCACGCTCTCCGCGGATGACATCCCCGCGGATGCCTTCGACGACACAGCCACCGCGGTCACCACCGTGAGCATTGCCGCCGACCTCGACATCGAAAAGACGCTCCTCACGGCGGGCCCCATCACGGAAGGCCAGACCATCGAGTTCCGTCTCGAGGTCACGAACAACGGCCCCAGCGACGCCACCGGCGTCGTGGCCACCGACGTGCTCCCCGCCGGCCTGGCCTTCCTCGACAGCCCGTGTGCCACCGCGGTCGGCAACACCGTGACCTGGAACATTGGCGCCCTCACCGTCGGCACCACCGTGGCCTGCCAGTTCCGCGTGACCACGACCGGCCAGGGATCCACCATCAACACCGCCACCGTCACCGGCACGCCCGCCGATCCAGGCGGCTCCGACAGCGACTCCGTCACCATCAACGTCGGCCCCGCCGCCGCAGTGGAGTCCATCCCGGTCACCGGAGTGGAAGGGTTGCTGGTGCTGGCCGTGCTGCTGGGCATCGCCGGTACGTTGGTCCTTCCACGACACTAGAGGTTGCAGAGGTGCGGTGACGAGTCACCGCACCTCTTGTCCCCTCCAGTCGCGGGC
>JBDTOZ010000776.1:0-2795 GCA_039932995.1 Acidobacteriota bacterium
CCGCCCGCGGCGAGGACGCCGCACAGCCAGCCGGCGAGACGCCGGCGTTCCTTTGATTGCCGCTCTGTGTCTCTGTGCCTCTGTGGTGAACCGTCCCTTTCGGCCGAGCCCAGAGAAGATGTCAGATAATCGCCGTCGCGAATGACTGCCATCTACCAGCCCGTGATCCTTGCTCCCTGTACGGCCGTTGGCCGTACGCTGCTGTTTCGCGTGGCCCCTGACGGAGACGTCGAGGGTACCTTGCGCCGCTTGAGCAAGGACTATCCGGTCGAGTGTGGGGTGATGGGGATCGGCATGCCGGCGGTCCTGGCCCTGGGCGCGACGATCGAGGGGCTGCGCACCTTTCCCTCCATGTCCGGGGCGGCGTGCAGCGTCCCTTCGACACAGGAGGCGCTCTGCTTTCTGCTCCGTGGTCCCGATCGCGGCGTGGTCTTCGACTGGACGCAACAGATTCGCGAGCTGTTGGCGGACGCCTTCGTGCTGACCGACTCCAACGACACGTTCGTCTATCAGCAGGGCCGGGATCTCACGCGCTTCGAGGACGGCACGGAGAATCCCAAAGACGAAGCGGCCGTCGCGGCCGCGATTCGTTCCGATGGCTCGAGCTTCCTGGTCGTCCAGCGATGGGTGCACGACCTGACGCGGTTCCGCGGGTTCGATGAGGAGCGGCGGGAGATGCTCATCGGACGGCGAACGGAGTCGAACGAAGAGATCGAGGACGCGCCTCCTTCCGCGCACGTGAAACGGGCCGCGCAGGAGGACTACGATCCGCCGGCGTTCATGGTGCGTCGTTCGATGCCGTGGGCCGCGGCAACGTCGGAAGGGCTGGAGTTCATCGCTCACGTCGAATCGCTCGACCGTTACGAACGGGTCCTGCACCGGATGCTCGGTCACGACGACGGCATCGTGGACGGATTGTTCTCCTTCTCGCATCCGGTCACGGGCGGCTACTACTGGTGTCCTCCGGCGGCAGGGGAGCGTCTCGATCTGCGCGCCCTGGGGGTCGGCGGAGCCTAAAGGCCGGCTCCCGGCCGTGTCAGCGATAGACTCCCCGCAAACATGGACGCACTCGAAACCCATCTCGACTCCTCCTCGGAGGACTTCCAGGCGAACGCCGCGCGCATGCAGGCGCTCGTCGACGAACTGAATCAGCGCATCGCCCGCACCAGGCTGGGCGGCGGCGAGAAGTATCTGGCTCGCCATCGCGAGCAGGGAAAGATGCCGCCGCGCGAACGGATCGCGGCGCTGCTCGATCCCAACACCCCCTTCCTCGAGCTTTCCTCTCTGGCCGCGAACGGGATGTACGACGACGAGGCGCCGGCCGCGGGGATCCTCACCGGCGTCGGCCGCGTTCACGGACGCGAGTGCCTGATCATCGCCAATGACGCCACGGTCAAAGGAGGAACGTATTTTCCGATGACCGTGAAGAAGCACCTCCGGGCGCAGGAGGTGGCCATGCAGAACAACCTTCCCTGCATCTACCTCGTCGATTCCGGCGGCGCGTTTCTGCCATTGCAGGCGGAGGTCTTCCCGGATCGCGAGCACTTCGGGCGGATCTTCTACAACCAGGCCCTCATGTCGGCCGCGGAGATCCCGCAGATCGCCGCGGTGATGGGCTCGTGCACCGCGGGCGGCGCCTACGTGCCGGCCATGTCCGACGAGGCGGTGATCGTCAATGGCACGGGGACGATCTTCCTTGGCGGGCCGCCGCTGGTGAAGGCGGCCACCGGCGAGGAGGTCACGGCCGAAGAGCTGGGCGGCGCGGACGTCCACACGCGCATCAGTGGTGTGGCCGATCACTTCGCGGAGGACGATGACCATGCCCTGGCCATCGTGCGGAACATCGTCGAGAACCTGCGCATGGACAAGGTCGAGCCGCCCACGCGGATCGAGCCCGAAGAGCCGCTTTACGCTCCGAAGGAGCTCTACGGCGTCATTCCCCGCGAGTCGCGCAAGCCTTACGACGTCCGCGAAGTGATCGCGCGCATCGTGGACGGCTCACGGTTCCACGAGTTCAAGGAGCGCTACGCGCCGACGCTCGTGACCGGGTTCGCGCACATCTTCGGCTACAAGGTGGGCATCCTCGCGAACAACGGCGTGCTCTTCTCGGAGTCGGCCCTCAAGGCCACGCACTTCATCGAGCTTTGCAACCAGCGGCGCATCCCGCTCGTGTTTCTGCAGAACATCACCGGCTTCATGGTGGGCAAGCAGTACGAGCGGGGAGGCATCGCCAAGGATGGCGCGAAGATGGTCCACGCCGTGGCCAATGCCTCGGTGCCGAAGTTCACGGTGATCATCGGGGGCTCCTTCGGCGCGGGGAACTACGGCATGTGCGGTCGCGCCTATTCGCCGCGGTTTCTCTGGATGTGGCCCAACGCCCGGATCTCGGTGATGGGCGGGGAACAGGCCGCGGGCGTGCTGACCACGGTCAAGCGCGATCAACTCGCGCGCGCGGGAACGGAGTTGAGCGCCGAGGAGGAGCGGAGCATCGCCGATCCCGTGCTGGCCAAGTACGAAGAGGAGGGCAGCCCGTACTACTCCACGGCCCGCCTGTGGGACGACGGGGTCATCGACCCGGCCGACACGCGCATGCACCTGGGACTGGGCCTTTCCATCTGCTACAACGCTCCCATCGCCGAACCGAAGTTCGGAGTCTTCCGGATGTGAGTTCTCTTTTGAGGTTGCTGGTTGCTGGTTGCTGGTTAAGGGTGCTGGGTAGCTACAAGCAACAAGCGCGTCGGCGGGTCTTCGAGTCTTCGAGTCGTCGGGTCTTCGAGTCGTCGAGTCTCCGAGTC
>JBDTOZ010000777.1:0-9351 GCA_039932995.1 Acidobacteriota bacterium
GAGCTATCATTCGTTCCGTGCGGGTCCACGCGGGTGAGCTGGGTCCGTTAGCCGCGAACTCGCTCGCGGTGGGCCGTAGTCGATCGGTCGAGCTCAGTCTCAATTGACGATCATGGAGCAGATATATGGCGTTTTGCGTTCCGTGCGCTCGGTTCCATCAAGAAGACGAAACATGTTCGCGGAAGTCGGCCCTCCGAAGCCCGCCGGTGCGACAGCAGATGTGGGAGGACGGGAGGTCGATCTTTCCCGCTACGTACGACGAGGTATGTTCCTGGAACGAAGAGACTCCAAGCCCACGAACCCGATCATTCGTCCAATACGCTCGTCCGTGCTTCTTTTGCCGTGGCTTCGGGTGCCCAGAATGTTTTAATTCGGGAACGGCTTTCTAAAACATTCTGTGACACCAAGTGGTTCGTCAGCCGCCGGGTGAGTGCCACAGTAGCGCGTGCGGTCCCGGCGGCAGAGCGCTGGTCCGATATCGCTGGAGACGAGGAATGCCGAGCATCACAATCACAATCCTTGAAAAGATCGACCCCGATCGTTTTGTTCTCAGCTGCGGGCTCTGCGAAGGCAGTGGACGCAAGCCGGGCTACCAGTCGCATGTCGCCTGCGAAATCTGTGGCGGTAAAGGTGTCGTCCTGGTAGGCGGCGCAGCGCCGTTCGTGGGTTGCGCGCTGTGCAATGGTACCGGGCGTAAGCCGGGCTACCATGCTCACGTCCCTTGCGACGTTTGTCATGGAGTTGGCGCCCAGCCCCTCGTGGGAACCATGTCCATCATTCGGTGAAAACCGCGGCTAACTCTGGGTTGCAGCCGACGTGGCCCGCTGCGTTTCTGTCCTCCAGGTTGTGCCATCATGGCGTCGCGGGCCACGCGGCTGACCCCTGGTCCGTTAGCCGCTGGACTTCATGCAGTTCCTGGAAGAGAGTCAGATCGAAGAGTGGTGCATGGAGCACCAAGTGGCGCTACCGCTGTCGGAAGCGGAGTGTGCTGTCGCGTCGACTCGGTTCTTTGGTCAGGCAGTTTCGCCGCGTGGCCAGGAAGCGGACGTTGTGACCGCGGTGTTGGCCGAGCTCGGCGAATGGGATGAATGCTTACTCTGGATTGATGAATGGAGCATATGGCCATCGTCGGAGAACTGGCCGGCTTACTATGCTGAGCGAGGTGTGCATGGCGAGCGGCGCTCCCTCCGCGTTGCGCCTGGACACCTCGCGGGGGGTGAGGACCGCGACGCTCTCACCACTTTTCTGCGGATCGTCCTCGAGAATGCATGGGGCGCGTATGTCATCCCCGTCATGAGCGCGCACACGACCGGTCGGTGGGCTCATGCTTCTCACGACGAATTCGTTGATGTTCTGGTCGCATCGCAGCATGGCGCGAATCGCGGCTAACTCTGGATTGCAGCCGACGTGGCCCGCTGCGTTCATGCCCTCCAAATTGTGCCATCATGGCGTCGCGGGCCACGCGGCTGAACCCTGGTCCGTTAGCCGCCTAATGCCCGACCCGCCGATATCGGTTCCCGAAAACCGGCCGCTTTCCGAAGAGGAACGTGAATTGGTCCGGTTTGTTCTCACCGAGGGCGATGATCGCGCACGATCGTTCATCTCGCAGATTGAACACGCATGGGTGCGAGCACGTTGTGGCTGCGGCTGCGCGAGCGTCGATTTCAGCATCGACGGCGTCAAACCCGATCCGCACGATGGCCTCGAGCAACTCGGCGATGATTTTGGCTGGCTTGGGCCAGCAGGCGGCATATGCAGCGTCTTCGTGTTCGCGCTTGACGACCTGCTCGCAGGGTTCGACGTTTGGTCCGTTGACGGTGTTGAAACTCCAGTTGAACTCCCGCCGATTGAGTCTTTGCTGAAATCGTGGCCCGGCGGCGGCTAACTCGGCCGCTGCACCGGACGTCCACCGCGGCGCCTCCGCCGCGAGTGCTATTCTTTTCGGCGTGCGGTGGCCGCCGGTGAGCGGCAGACCGTTAGCCGACGCGCGATCGATGGGCCTGTGCGAGGCTTTCCGCTCGACATCCAAGCTGGCGGGATGAATGCTACGAGCGGTACCATTTCCGTCATGTTCGATCCGAAGTGGATTCCTATTGTCGCTACGCTCCTCGGGGGCGGCGCCGCGGGTGCTCTGATCACGTTGTTGGTCACTTCATACCGCAACAGACGCCAGCCCGTCGGGTTTAGGAAGGATCTTCTACCTGTGTTCCGGCAGACCGTGAGCGATCAAAGGTTTTCCGCGACGGTCAGGATTGATGCCGGCGACCGAACGCTAGAGTTCGACAACTTATCGCTGGCAACGATAGAGCTGGTGAACCGAGGCAACCGCGATCTCTCTTCATTTTCGGTTGGATTTACTTTGGCGAAAGGTGACGCAGCACTATTCGCGGAATGCGGTACTCCTGATCGACATCACGCCGCGTTGATTGCCGATGCGCCGACGCCGATGTTAGCGAAGCAGCAGCTCGATTACGTACTGACCCCGTTCAACCGTGAGGATCGGTACACCTTCAAATTCTATATCTATACGCCGCCAGGAAGAGAACCTGGCGAAATCTCTATCGGCTCCAGGGAGCCCGTGTTTTTCAAACCGATGCCTACGCTTGTCGAACTGGCTGCTGCTGCGGCGCGAGGCAGGTCGGTGGATGTCGGCCCATTCGGCATCACGTTTTTCAAGAAGTGACCGTGGCAACATCGGCTAACTTCGCGCTGCAGCCGACGCCAACCCGCGCCACGCGAGCCGTAATTTGCTACTCTGTCCCGTGCGGGTTGGCGCCGCTGAGCGTCAGGCCGTTAGCCGCCGGAGCCGCGGGTGAAAGAGATCGAAGAAGTCATCGGACGACACGAGGCTCGCAATCGCGAGCTGGTGGACCTCATCACGCGGAAGGGTGGGAATCTAGAGATCGATCGGACCGTCGATCTGCACTTCTGGGCATACGACGCGGCGCGGGCAGAATCGCTCGCTGAGGCGCTTCGGGAGTGTGGTTTACGTAATGTGATCGCCAGAGTCTCCGCAAAGGACGCCGCGGTTTGGAACGTCGAGGGTCAGATCGTTCGCTCGGTTCTTCAGGTGGTCGGACGGAACTTTGTTGCGCGTTTCGCCATACTCGCCTCTTCTCACGAGGCTGACTTTGATGGGTGGGGGACTTCGTTGTGAGCCGCGGCGGCTAACTCTGGCTTGCAGCCGACGTGGCCCGCTGCCTTTCTGTCCTGCAGGTTGCGCTACCATGGCGTCGCGGGCCACGCGGCTGAACCCCGGTCCGTTGGGCGGAGCGGCCGAAACCCTCAGGGCACCGGCGGCGCGTAAGCTCGCGAAGTCGGCTACTCAAGCAACTTACGTCCTCGCCACGACCGCGGATCGGCGGGATTTTGCATCGCTTCCGGCACGGTCGCTCGCGCCACGGTCATAGCGGCGCATCTTGCGCGCAAGCTTCATGACGCAGTTCGTGAATCGGTCATTCGTTCGTGCCTCGCCGGTGGCACGGTCACGGGGGCGATCTCCCCCCAACTCCTCGCTGCACCCGACGTCGACCCGCGCCTCAGTCGTCGCAAGAGCTATCATTCGTTCGGTGCGGGTCCACGCGGGTGAGCTGGGTCCGCTGGGCGTCTGGCTGGGAGTGCACGATTGCCTGAAGCGAGGGAATCAGACTCGTTAGTGTTGTTGTTTCTGCAACTCCGCGATGGATAGACCGAGCGCCGCGATCACGTCCGGTAGGCGCTTGCGAATATCGCCCTTAACCTGATCATATGAACGGAGTGATGCGACAAGTCCTTCCGGGGGTCCTGATAGCCGTTGCCGGACCTTGGGCGGCATTTCGTTTGGTGGAATCATTTCGACCAATATATCCATCGGTAACACATTCGCGGCGCCATCGGCATTGTATGCCTGCTCTAAGAGAGAGTTGGCGAAGTAGATCTGATCGTATTGTGAGGCCAGCAATTTGAGGACCTCGGTGTCAACCATGAGAATGTCATCGTTCCACCTCATCGAACTCCACATTTGAACCGGCCAAGCTCCTTGCGGCCGCACAAGCCTGCGGCCCGAAATGCTCGCATCCAGCAAACCAGAATCTAGTTGATCGCGCACGCGAGTCAGTTCGTCGCGCACGATCGTTAAGAAGTTGATCCCTCGGCGGACCCGTGCCTGATCATCCTGCCGTAGTGAGTGGCGAAAACTGCTTGACGTCAGGTAGAGGTTCGTGAGCAGAGCCAAAGCTGCCGCGACAAAGGCACCGATTACCGTTATCCGAAGAGGCGCGTGGCTGGTCTTGGGCTCACGCGGTACATCCTTGGCCCGCTGATTTGTTACCGATGAGCGCGCCTTCTTACTACTTTCTCGCTGCGGCGCGACGCCAGGAAGCTCGCCCTCTAGCATACGTCTCATCCTCTCTGTGAAGGGAAGAGTATATCTCCAAGTATCTCCAAGAGCCTTGGCCGGGGAGCTTCGACGTGGAATGAGTCATTTTGGAATCGGAGTCGGCGCGAAGTCGCCCAACTCGGCCGCTGCAGCCGGCGGCAACCGCTGCCATGTGAGTCCGGGTGCGTTACTCTTGCGCGCGCGCGTTGCCGCAGCTGAGCGGCAGCAGTTGGGCGTCGAGAGCAGAGATGATCTGGGAATCCGCTTACTGGAAAGAAGAGATCCTCCGCCAGGCGGAGGATCTCAAGAGACGTACGACACAGACCAAGTGGTCGGAACGATCTCTTGCTCGACTCGAGAAGACCATCATGATCGGGTTCTACTCGATCCGGAAGCTCTTCGAGGCCAAGAAGGTCTCCGACGCCATCCGAGGGACAAGTTTGCGGATCATGAAGTTCCCGCCCACGGGCAAGCCCGTCACTCTCATGAACTGGCACCACGCCGAGAAGCTATATCGCCTCGACAAGCCGGAGGTCGTGACCATGGCGCTCCAGCCGCTTTCGAGCATTTTCATCCACAGCTACACTTTTCTGCCCGTACACGACGTGGCCGGAGGTCTCGAAAGTGTTTTGGTCAACTCCGACCGCACGCGAACGGACGGCCTATTCCGCGTCGATACGAAAGAGATCATTCGCGTCTTCTCCCTCGTCGCAGCCGATGATCCATCGGAGAGTCGGATGGTGTTCGACCACGAGACGGGTGACTACAAGGTTAGTCTCTCGTGACCTGCGTGAGGCGCTGAACCGACGCCCAACTCCAACTTGCACCGGACGCGAACCGCTGCTTTACTGTGCGCCAAGGTTGCTCGTTCTCCGCGCGCGGTCCGCGCCGGTGAAGCTTGAACCGTTGGACGCCATGACTTCGAGAAGAGATCGGGGCATCACCATCGCATCGCTGATAGGAGCGTCGATCTGCCTCGGGTACTTTCTGATCGCGGCAGCCGGTCACCCTTTCATCCCGAGCCTTTGGGTAACGCTGCTTAGTGGTGCCTCAGGAGTCGCAGTCGTCGCGATGGCCTTTCGGTTCGTTTCACGAGACTCATAACCTGCAAACGGCTCGTGGCCGGCGCCCAACTCAACGCTGAACCGGACGTGGACCCGCGCCGCGAGAGTCCCAAGAGCGGTAGTATTCGGCGTGCGGGTCCACGCCGGTTAGCGTAGAGCCGTTGGGCGTCACGTGAATGAGTCCTGAATTGGTCGCCGAGTTCGACGCGTGGGTTGAACGCGTGACATCAAACTGCGGCGCCAGCGTCGCAGCTTTCGGCTTTCTCCTGTACGAACACGAAGATTCATTCGCCGTGCAGCTCGTCGGCGCGGCGCGATACGTCGACTCCGATCCGTTCGGCAGCGAGGTCCTCTGCTCCTCCGGTGAAGACCTCCTCGATCTTCCGAGAACTACGGTCGGCCCAGAGTGGCAACAAGGTCTGGCGGCCGCAACCCAGCTTGTTCGGAGTTACCTCGCCCGCCGCGCGAGAGGCGGCCCATTCGATGGCTCAACGGTCGCCGTCGGATTTGTCGATGGCGACATGAAAGTCTTGCAATCCGCCGCGACGCCCAACTCTAGCTTGCACCGGACGTGAACAGCTGCTTTACTGTGCTCCAAGGTTCAAGCTTTGCGCGCGCGGTTCACGCCGGTGAAGCTTGGTTCCGTTGGGCGGAGCGGCTGAAACCTCAAGGCACCATCGGCGCGTAAGCTCGCGACGTCGGCTACTCGAGCAACTTGCGTCCTCGTCACGACCGCGGATCGGCGGGATCTTGCATCGCTTCCGACTCGGTCGCTCACGCCAAGGTCACAGTGGCGCATCTTGCGCGCACGCTTCATGACGCAGTTCGTGAATCGGTCATTCGCTCGCGTCTCGCCGGTGGCACGGTCACGGCGGCGGGTACTCGGCACGATCTCCCCCCAACTCCTCGCTGCACCCGACGTGGACCCGCGCCTCGGTCGTCGCAAGAGCTATCATTCGTTCCGTGCGGGTCCACGCGGGTGAGCTGGGTCCGTTAGCTTGCAGGACTACAAGAGGGAATCGTGACCGACAACACGACGACAGAGCCGAGGCGTAGGCAGGTGTTCGTGAGCTACGCCCAAGCCGATAAGGAAGTAGCTCGTCAGGTTGCGGAGGCCCTCCGGGACGCTGGCCTCCTTGTGTGGATTGACGCTTGGGAACTCGCACCGGGAGATTCCATCGCGGAGCGGATCGACCGAGGCATTGCCTCCAGCGACATCCTCCTTGTTCTCCTCTCCCAGAGTTCCGTGTCATCACTATGGGTTCAAAAAGAACTCAGCGCTGCACTTTCCGGGGAACTCAGGGACAGAGCGATCACTGTCATACCAGCCCTCATCGAGGATTGCGATATTCCTCCTCTCCTGGCTGACCGGCAGTACCTTGACCTGCGCCGAGACCGACCTACCGCAATACAGCGCCTGGTTGAGCAAATAGGCTCAGCTCCAGCTTTGGATTTTGCAAAACTCGACAGCCGCTCCTTCGAGGAGATGGTTGGTGACCTTCTCGTGAAGCTTGGCTTCTCGGTCCAGCGAACTCCCCTTACGCGAGACGGCGGTTTCGACTTCGTCGCCACGTACGGTCATCGCGACCCCTTCGGTGCGGAACAAACGGAAACATGGCTCGTGGAGGTGAAGCTCTACCGAGACGGGCGCGTAAGTATCCCTTCCTTGCAGCAGCTGCTTGGCGTCTTGGTGATCACAAGCGGCAGCAAGAGGGGCCTAATCGTGACGAACGGTCGACTTACCTCAGTCGCTCGGACTTTTCTAGCGGAGAGCATCGAAAAGTCCCGCACTGAGGTTCGCGTTATTGACGGCACCGAGCTGACAAATCTGCTAATTCAGCATCCAGAGGTCATTCGAAAATACTTCCGTTCGGGTGACGGCCATGGCTGACGCCCAGAGCATTCGCAAGCGACTACAGGACTGCCCCGCCGGACATGAAGGGTGGAAGGAGTTCGAAGATGCTTGCATCGAGGCTCTGCGCTTTCTCTTTGTTCCTCCCCTGACAGAGCCAATCATTCAGCCACGAACCTACTCCGGGACCGACCGACGTGACGCTGTGTTTCCCAATCGCAATATTGAGGAGCCGAACAATTGGCGTCACCTTTTTCAGGAACTGGCAGCTCGAATGGTACTATTCGAGTTCAAGAATTACGATGCAGAAGAGATTGGCAAGGAGGAGACGAACCAGACGCGAAACTACCTCACTCCTCCGATGGGCAAGCTCGCGATCATGTGCTGCAATCGCGAACCCAATCGCGCGGCGCACATCAAGAGAAATACAATCTTCAGCGAGGACGGCAAAGTCATTCTATTCATTACGCGCGAACACCTGATCGAAATGCTCTTCATCAAAGAACGCGGGGAGGACCCGTCAGACCTCGTCATGGACTTGGTCGAGAGATTCTACCTTCAGCACGAGTGATCGAACGAGCACGTGCAAGCTAACTCTGGGTTACAGCCGACGCGGTCCGCTGCGTTCCTGCCTTCCGAGTTGTGCCATCATGGCGTCGCGGACCGCGCGGCTGAACCCGGTCCGTTGGGCGACCATGGCTGAGAAAACCATCGCGGTAATGATCCTGATGGCGCTGTCATTGCTGGCCCGAGCGTCACCATCGGACTCGATTGTCGAAGGGGCACGACAGGAATTGAAGGCGTTCAGGCCGGGGATACGCTGGCATCCGGTTCTTCGCGTCGACATCAACTGCGATGGGAGTACCGACGAAGTATTCTCCGGGCGCGACGCAAAGCATTACTACCTGGCGGCGGTCCTTGGGGGCCCCAGCCCACGCAAGATCAGTATCAGGGGATTTCTTCTCGAGGGAGACTCGCAAGACTCGTTTTGCGGTGAGCCGTCACTCCTCGAGAAGGAGAGCATGGACTACGATCCCACCGAACCCATCGGAGAAATACCAGAAGGATTCCACCGGTCAGCGAAGTGCTTCGGTCTTCGCTTGGTCGCGGGCGAGTGCGACACGTTTCATTTGTTCTGGAACCACAAGAGAAATGAGCTCGACTGGTGGCGGTTATGACTGGTCGCCCAACTCACGCTTGCAGCCGACGTAGCCCGCTGTCCAGTCAGCGTAGGTGCTACGATCTCGCGTGCGGGCTACGCGGCTGAAGCGCAGGCCGTTATGCGCCTGCCTTGATGGACCTATCGCGACACACAGAAGTTGCGGCCGAGGAGCTCACGCGGCGGCGTCTCGGCGTCACTTCGCAGGTCCTCTCGGTTCATGCTGCTCCACTACCGATTCCCGTCGCGGTGGACGCGGCCACGGATCCGTCGTCGGTCTTCTTCTTCTTTGCGCTTCCTAACGAGCGCTACCACTTCTGGATTCGAGTGGCGCTCGTTTCAGCGGAACTGCAGTTCGCAGGCGTCGCACCGCTTTCGGCGTTCGAACTGGTGCTCACGAGCGAGCGAATGCGTCCAACTGAAATTTCAGAACGCCTCGAAGTGCAACCCACGCGCGTGATCTCGCTGGGGGAGTCAGTTCGACCAGGTGCGGCGCCCGCGAAGAAGAACTCCTGGGTGTGGGAACCGGTAGCGGTGGGGGCTGGATTCTTCGAAACCCGCCTCGAGCGCTTCCTGGCCGCCACGGTTCCTCTCGCACCGCGAGTACGTGAACTCACTGGCTGCGAGGCCGAAGTCTCGGTCGCTTCATACCAGTGGGCGGCATGGCCCGACGGCTTTCACGTTTCCCGCCGAACGGCTGCCGCGCTCGCGGAACTTGGGGGCAGCTTTGACATCGATCTGTATTGCTCCGGCCCGGCAGAAACCGGTGCCTAACTCTGGGTTGCAGCCGACGTGGACCGCTGCTTTCCTGCCCTCCGGTTTGTGCCATCATGGCGTCGCGGTCCACGCGGCTGAACCCTGGTCCGTTGGGCGGAGCGGCCGAAACCCTCAAGGCACCAGCGGCGCGTAAGCTCGCGAC
>JBDTOZ010000778.1:0-6708 GCA_039932995.1 Acidobacteriota bacterium
ATCCACGTAGATCATCGGTCGCCGCGATCCTCAGTCAAGCCGGCAAGGATCTCGTCCAGCTTCGCCACGGGTTGCCGCGGCATGATCGGCTGACGGATCAGAGGTGGTGTAATCCAACCCTTTCGGACGGCATCGGCGAGCACGGCATCCGCGATCGTCTCGGCACGGCCGCCCTGCGGCTGCGTGATCTCGGCCACCACGTGATCTCTGTCCGTCACCAGGATGGTCTCTCCCTGGGATGCGAGACGGATGTACTCGCTCAGTTTATTTTTGAGGAGCTTGATCCCGACGGAACGCATGCCCTCAAAGTAGCCCTCGGTAGCTACCTTGTCAACGTCAGGGCATTGGGAACGTGATGAAGAATCAAGGCTTCCTCAAATTCACTTGCTCCGGATCGGCGAATCACGTTATGACTGCGGCATGGGAAAGCGCCCACGGAACCAGCGCCAGCACGAAGCGCCGGGCACACGCGCGCGCCTCGAGCAACTCCTGGCAAAGGGAGACACGCGTGCGGCGGTCGAGGCGGCGAAGCTGCTCGTTCGCGAAGAGCCCGGGACCGCATCAGAAGTGCTCGCCGTCGGGGCCTACGCCGAGCGGATCAAGGCCCTGATTGCCGAAGGGCTCGGGCGGGAAGCGGCGGCGCTCGCGGCGATCGTGCGCGAGCGTTTCCCCGCGCATCTGTCGCCGTGGACCTCCCTGCTCGACGAGGCCCGGTTCGCCGCGGGAGACTTCGACTGGATCCTGACCGAGTTGCGCGGTGCCTCCGAGGAGCATCGCGCCGCGCTGGAAGAACGGTTGCTGCCGTGGATCGTCGAGCCGGCGGCGCTCGCGCGCTCGGCCGCGCTCGATCCGGCCGATCCGCTCGCGCGCGAGGCTCGCATCCTCGCGGAGCTGTTCGAGACCGTCACCTCGCGCCTCGCGTCGCCGGAAGAGCTGGCCACGCTGAACGACATCCGGCGCCGCTCCCCGTTCGCGCCGTGGAAGCTGCTGCTGCGGGCCATCGACGCGTTTCATCGCAATGACGACGACCGCGTCTCCGCGAACGTCGCGGCCATCGACACCCGCTCGCCCGCCGCTCGTGCCGGAGCGGTCCTGACGGAATTGACCGGCGGCCGAACGAAGGGCCAGCGTTCCTTCGCCGCGGAGCGGCTGATCGACCGCATCAGCGGCGGCCGCGCCACCATCGCCGCGCAGATCCGGGGCATCGAGGACGCGTCGAGAAATGACGACCGCAGAAGAATGCGTGAAGAGATGCGCGCGCTCTCCAAGGCCTTCGACACGCTTCCGCCTTACGCGCGCGAACAGCTTCGTCTCGCGCTGGTTTCCATCGTCGGGGCTTACTTCTCCCCCGAACAGCTCGCCGGATTTTTGCGGATCGGCGAGGATGACCCGGCCATCGAGCGCTACGGCGCGACGATCATGGAATCGGCCGGCATGCCGTTCGCTGCCGGGGTCTGGGTCGCCTACGCCGACGGTCACCTCGACCTGGGGAAGCTCGAGGCCTGGCAGGCGGCGGAAATCTATCTGCACGCGCTGTCGGCCGGCGGCGATGACTACGACGACGATCCATTCCCCTGCACCGATCCGACGCATGGACATCCCGTCGGCGAGGTGCTGGATACGGCGCGCCTGATCGAGAAGATCATCGCCACCCGTCCCGCTCCCGCGGTGCTCGACCGGCTCGCGCCGTACCTCGACCGGCTGGACAAAAAGGAGTTGCGCCGCGTGCTCACCGCGTGGAGAAAGGCCGATCCCGACGCACCCGAGCCGCTCATGCGCCTGCTTCGCATCGCTGAGAAGGAGGGGCGCTACGACGAGGCGCTCCCGTTGATCCGGCAGGGCGACCGGATGAAAACCATCGACCCGGAGTACGCGCGGCTCCGCCTTCGCCTGTCGCTGCGCAAAGCGGAACAGCTGCTCGCGGCGAAGAAACGCGAAGCGGCGGCTACGCTCCTGGCCGAGCTCGCGGGGCGTCCCGAGGAGCTCGGCGAGGACGCCGCCACGTACGTACTGGCATTGCAATGGGCTGCCGCTCCGCCGGCGCGCGCGGCCGAGTTGCTGGCCGGGCTCGCGCAACGCGGCGTCGTCGGCGAGCTCATTCTCGCCGAGGTCACGGGAGCGCTCGGGATGCAGTTCGCCCTTCCCGCCTCTCACCCTTCGCCCGAGGAGTTGCTCGAGGGAGTACGCCGCGGAATTGCGGCGCTTCAAGCCCTCGGCGTGCCGCCGCGCCATTCCTCCTGGCTTCTGGAACGGACCAGGCCCTATTTCGACCTCGCCGGCGACCGGCAACTGCTCGCCATCGCGGGCGCCGCGGTGCCGTGCGGAACGATCGACCTGGCCTGGGCCGGAACGGCGCGCGGGTTGGAGCTCGGCGGACCGCTGCTCCACCGGATGCTCCTGCTTCGTGCCGAGATTCTCATCGGGACAGGAGCCGACCGGGTACGCATCCTCGCGGTGATCAGGGCCGCGAGCACGCTCGCGCAGCAGGTCCACGACCACGACGTCGATGCGCACGCCGCGGAGCTCGAGCATGACTTCATGTCTTTCCGTACGACGCGTGCAAGCCCTTCGCAGGATGAGATCGCAGCCATCGTGGAGTACGAGCGCTCGGCCGCCATGCCCGTCCGGCGCGAGCGGCGCACGAAAACAGCGCGGAAATCCAAAGCGAAGCCGAAGAAAGAGAGAGGCCTGTTCGAGCCATGAACCCATACCGCGTGCTCGGCATCCCCGAGGACACCGCCGACGATGAGGCCATCCGCAACGCGTGGCTGGAGAGCGTGCGGCGTTTTCCGCCGGAGAAAGAGCCGGAGCGATTCGCGCGCAACCGCGAGGCCTACGAAATGATCCGCGACCGCGAATCGCGGTACCGCCTCTGGACGTTCGGCGATCGCCGGCTGCAGGACGACGTCGACGCTCTGGTCGACCTCTTCCCCGCCGAGCGCAACCACGCCGGCCCCGCTCTCTGGCTGGCCGCGATCCGCGAAGGAGCACGCTGAATGCTGGACACGGAAACCAGACGCGCGATCCTGGCGCGCGTCGAAGCCGCGCTCGACGCGATCGAGAGCAGCGAGGTACCACCGGAGGGGATCGCCGCGGCGTTCCTCGAAGACGAGACGCCGGTGCCCGATCTCTACGCGCTGCTCGCGCAGATGACGGCCCTGACGCGCGAAGTCCAACTGCAGGGGCGCGCGGCGAACCGCCTCAGCTCCGAGGTCACGCAGCTCGTGCAGGAGGTCTCCGAGAACACCGTCGGACAGGTCACGGCGCGAGCCGCGGCCGCGCGGCGCGACGCGCAGACGGAGCTCCTCGGCGAGCTGCTCGATGTTCGCGAGCGCGTGGCGCGTGGCCGCGACGAAGCGCGCAAACGGCTGGCGTCCTTCAGCGGCCTGTTCGTCCGCTTCGGAAGCCGTCCCGTCGTCGAGGCCGTCCTGCGCGGCAACGAGCTCGCGCTCGAAAGGCTCGACGAGATCCTGCGTAGAAACGGCGTTCACGAGATCGTATGCGAGGGGGCGGCGTTCGATCCCAACACCATGCGCGCGGTCGAGACCGACGTCCGCCACGATGTCCGTCCCGGCCTCGTCACGGAAGTGGTGCGGGTCGGCTATCAGAACGCGGAGCGCATCCTGCGATACGCCGAAGTGAGAGTCTCGTCGGGGGAGAAGCGTTCATGAGCGATCAAGCCTCGAATCGAATCGTGGGAATCGATCTCGGCACCACCAACTCCGAGGTCGCGGCTCTTGTCGACGGCGAAGTGCAAATTCTCGACGACGCCGGCGAGACCATTCTCCCGTCCTACGCCGGCCTCGCGCCGGACGGCCAACTGATCGTCGGTACGCCCGCCAGAAACCAGTACGTCGTCTATCCGGAGCGTACCGTCAAATCGATCAAGCGGCTCATGGGAACCGACGACGTGGTGTCGATGGGGAACGGGGCGACCTACTCGCCGGCCGAGGTCTCCGCGATGATCCTGCGCGCGCTCAAGGAGCGCGCCGAGAGGAAGCTCGGCGCCGCCGTCAAACGCGCCGTCATCACCGTGCCGGCGTACTTTTCGGACCGGCAGCGGCAGGCCACCCGCGATGCCGGCGCGATCGCGGGACTGGAAGTCGTGCGCATCCTGAATGAGCCCACCGCCGCCGCTCTCGCCTACGGTGCCGGCCGCAGCGGCGCGAGCACGATGCTCGTCTACGACCTCGGCGGCGGCACGTTCGACGTCTCGCTCGTGCGCATCGACAACGACGTCACCGAGGTCCTGGCCTCGCACGGCAACAACCACCTCGGCGGCGACGACTTCGACCGCCTCGTGGTCGACTGGATCATGGCGCGACTGCCGGGCGATCTGAAGCGCGCCATCGAAGCCGATCGCCGCGCCATGAGCCGCATCGTCCGGGCGGCCGAAGATGCGCGGAAGCGTCTCAGCTTCGAGCCGCACACCGTCGTGCGTGAAGAGAACCTGGTCGTGCTGAACGGCGTGCCGCAGCACGTCGACCTGGAGCTCCACCGCGAGCAGCTCGAAAAGACCCTGCTGCCGTTGCTCGAGCAGACCCTGGAGAGCGTCCACCGCGCCCTCACCGACGCCGGAAAGCGCGCCAGCGACCTCGACGGGATTCTGCTCGTCGGAGGAGCGACGCGGATGCCGCTCGTCTCTTCGCTGCTCGAAGAAGCGACCGGCCTCACGCCGCGACAGGATCTCCATCCCGACCTCTGCGTGGCCCTCGGCGCGGGCGTGCAGGCCGCGCGGATCGAGGGCCACGACATCGCGCGCGTCCTGGTCGACATCTCTCCCTGGAGCTTCGGCGTGTCGCACTTCGGCTACCTCGGCGCCCTGCCCACCGAGCACTGCTACAAAGCGGTCATCGCCCGCAACACCCCTCTCCCGGCCAGCCGCACCGACGCGTTCGCAACCATGTACGACGACCAGGAAGCGGTGCGCGTCTCCATCTTTCAGGGAGAAGATCCGGACGCGCTCCGCAACGTGTTCATCGGCGACTTCATGGTCGAAGGACTCTCGGCGGTGCCTGCGCCCAACGAAATCCTCTGCCGCATGGACCTCGATCTCGACGGCATCCTTCGCGTCACCGCCACCGAGAAGACGACCGGCCTCTCCAAGCAGATCTCCATCGAGCGCGCCACCGCTGCGCTGGGCGAATCCGACCTGGCCAAAGCGCGCGCCCGCGTTCGCGAGCTGTTCGCCCGCTCGGACGAGCTCGAAGACTTCGACGACGACGCCATCGACGTCGTCGCGACCGATTCCGGGCCGGCCGCGGAAGCCCTCTTGGCGCGATCGCGCGCGCTGTTGGACAGGATGCCCGCCGCCGACCGCGAGGAAGCGATCGCCCTCAACGAAGATCTGCACCTCGCCTTGCGGCAAGGGGAGAAGGATCGCGTCACCCGCCTGTCCAAGGAGCTCGA
Organism: Acidobacteriota bacterium; assembly: GCA_039932995.1. Lineage (GTDB taxonomy): Bacteria > Acidobacteriota > Thermoanaerobaculia > Gp7-AA8 > Gp7-AA8 > QHVT01. Next base: position 5,410 of record JBDTOZ010000778.1, read on the forward strand.
AGACTTCCTCTTCTTCGTCGAAGAACGATGAAATGCCCCACCTGCCGCGCCCCCTGGCGCGAAGCCCCGGAGTGCCCCCGCTGCGGCTCCGATCTCACTCCGCTGATGCGGGTGGCCGCGGCCGCCTTCCACCACCGCACCGCCGCCACCGAGGCGCTGACCGCCGGCCGCTGGAGCGAGGCTCTGCGTCACGCCACCGAGGCGAATCGCCTGCAACGAACGGAACGCGGCGATGCGTTACTGCTGGTGGCGCGGGTGGCTCAGGGAGTGCGCGAGAATCCACGCGCGTCCGAGGGTTGATTCCCTTCTTCTCTCAGAGAAGATCGGCCAGTTCGGTTCCCGGCGGGAAGGTGGCCTGTCCGCACTGGGAGCCTATTGCCGCAGCGCTGCCCGCAGCTTCCGGACCGCCTCGGTCTGTGTCTGGCAATCGAGAAACCCGGCGATGAATGACGGGGACAAAGCCGGGATCACGACGCTTTGTGAGATCTCGACGTAGGCGCCGCCGCGAAGCTCGTACGCTTTGAGCTCGTCCTTCTTCCAGATCCAGACCTCTCTCACGCCGAGACCCCGATAGACGTCCAGCTTGTCGAGTCCACCGTGAGTCCAGATCACTTCCACGGCCAGATCGGGAGACTCCTTGGGGGCGCCGATGGCATAGCACTCGTCGGGCTCGATCCCGCGCAGCTTCGGGGCATTCCGCATCGTGAGCGATCCGTAGCCTTCTAAGACGAGGCCCGTCTCGTCGGCGTAGGCCTCGAGAAGGCGGGCGATCAGTGTCTTGAGCATTTCGTGGGTCCGCGATGGACTCATGATCTCGAGCTCCCCCTCCAAATAGGTCAACCGGACTCCTGCCTGATCGCCGCGGATGGCCAGGAAGGCTTCGAACTGCCACCAGTCGATGCCGCCGAGAATCACCCGCTGATCGGGGTCGTGCGACCGATCCTGAGGGGCAAGAATGGGCGCGGTGGACATGGATCAACTATAGCACCGCGAGGAGCGTGGCTGAGGCGGAGAGCGGTGAGGCTCATCCCATCGTTCCCGTGACGGCCCAGCACAGCGCTGGGTGCGCGGGCTCACTCGGTGGGGTGACCGCACGCACCGGAACTGGATATCTCTACGGACTAAAGTCCCGCTATCCAATCAGGAGGTGCACCGAGACGTTAATCCGTAGAACCGACTTGCATGTCTGCCCTTTGCTCACACTCAACCCCTCTGACCTACAAGGAGAAACCCCATGGAAGACCTGATGATGGCGGAAGCCTCATGCCACAACGGAATCTGCGCGATCGGCTGCGGAGT
>JBDTOZ010000779.1:0-5793 GCA_039932995.1 Acidobacteriota bacterium
AAATGAGCCCGTGAGACCGGTACCGCCGATGAGTGTGGCAATCATGAGTTGTCCTTCCGGCCGGCGCCCGGCCGCCGGATCTCATGGTCGCACAGTGCGGCGACGTCCCCGCGTCAAGAGTGTCGCGTCGTGCAGTGGGTGCCAAAGTCTGATCGGAGCGATGGTGATCCCTTCAAACCGCGCTCTCGAATTCTTCGGAAATCGCCACCCACACGACTCGATGGCCATGGCCAGCGCACCGAAGCTCTAATCCCGCAACGCCCGGATGTGCCCGTGCCGCTACGGAGAGGGCATCCGTCCCGTGAGTGCGGCCTCGCGGAAACGCTCCATGAATGAGGGAAGGTCCACGAGGAGTACCGCCGAGAGACCGAGACTCACGACGAGCGCGATGACGGCAATCCCGAAAAGAAACCGGGATGGATGGGACCTGCGCCCAAGCAGGACAGTCGCGACCACCAACACAATCAGGATGAGGAAACAGCAGGCACTGACTGTCGCGGTAACGCGCAGGCGGTTCTCGATGGCTTCAGCGACCGCGGTGACACGAGACTCCGGAGTGATGGCCCACAGAACAAACGTTACCGCACGCCGGAACAACAACACCGGCGCAACGCCGGCGGCAAACGCAAGAGCGGCCAGCCATGCAAATGTTGCGGCGCCGGGGCGCCGCTCGTCTACCTCGGGTGTCAGTTCTTTCTTCGCATGGGGAAGCACGAAGACACCCGCCAGGAGCGCGCTCGCCACAGCCAGCCAGGCAGCAGCGAGAAGCGGCTGCGTGGCCTCCCAGATGCCGAACCATACGGCGCCGATTCCGCCACCGGCTTCCGACATGCTGTCGAACGTTCCCATGAGGATCCGCACCGCAAGGAATGACCCCAGGGCGAGGCCGGCGCAACCCGCGATGACGAAGGCGATGGATAGCCACCCATAGCTGTGCCACCGTCGCGCGAATGCCGTGCTGACCGTCAGCACGACCACCGTCACGGCACCCACGATGAGGACCGGCCCAAGCGTACCCGGATTGAGACCAAAAATGGCGCTGTCCATATTCGTATAGCTCCCCAGGGAATCCAGTTGGCGGCGATCGGGAAAAGACACCGTCGAGAGGTGCGCCGATTGGTCCCTGAAAGCGGCGTCCAATCACATGGTGACGTGCCGAGGTGAAACGTTACAACGGCTGCTTACGGCGGCATCGAGCGACACCGGCTCTCGGTGAGCGAGAGCTTCCACTTCCCGCGCAGTCCTTCGAGAGCTCGTTCTTCGCCACAAGACGCGGACGGACGCCTTCAGAGGCACTTAAACGGCAAGCCGAACGGACTCCAGATTTTCGCGAAGGATGCGCGGATGCCGGGCGGCGATTCGCAACAGCGCGATGGCCGGACCATCCGGGTGGCGGCGGCCTTGCTCCCAGTTCCGGAGCGTGTGCACGCTGATACCCATGGCTTGGGCGAATCGCGCTTGCGTCAGTCCGACGAATCGCCGCAACGCGGCGATATCGTCTCCGGACTCGAACTCTCCGAGCATCAGTCGCTTGCGCAGACGGGCGGGAATCGCGGAGGCGAGTTGCTTCGGCGTGAGCTCAGGAAGATCGATCATGGCTTTCCTTCGAAGTAGAGAGCCGCTGACAACGAGGGTCCGACGAGAACAGTCGGTCCTCTCCTCTGCCCCCTGACACGCGACGTTAGCCGGCACCGTGGGCAAGGCGGACGCTCGGTGCCAGAGCGCCAGCGAGAAGACCCTGCGATGACAGATGCTCATCTACATCCGGCCAGTTGATGACGAAACCACCGCCGATGAGCCGGAAGTTTTTTCGTTCAGCCTCGGTCGCATGAAGCAACCGTGGATACCACGCAAGTGGCACTGTCAGCGACCGGCCATCAAGCAGGTCGATCGCAAGTGAATCTTCCGACACCTGGACAGCGGTAATCCGTTCGCCTGCTCTAGGTTCCGAAGTAGTCATTCCACGTCCTCAGGCACTTCTGCTCGTTCTCATTCACCATCCGCTCGATCCATCTGCCGTCGTCTTCGCGTTCAATCTCTACCGTAAACTCGCTCATCGTCGCCGATCCTGCACAGTTAGCCGGCACCGCGGTCGCACGGTAGCTCGGAGCCATCTGCAGAGCGCTCCCTCAATCAAGCGTAACTGCTGTTGGTTGAGTGATCCGAGGTGACGGACTGCGTGCCGCACGGATACGGTAACGAGACCTTGCGCATCGAATGCGCCCGATTGAGGAATGGTGGGTTCACGACAGCCTCGAACAGCGTCTGCCGGGTTGAGGTGGTGTGAGGAACAAGACATAGGAGTGCCCGGTCATCGTCGCCGATTCGAGTACTGATCACGAGGCATGGCCGTACTTTAGCGGTCATGCCTAGGTCAACAAGCCAGACCTCTCCACGAACCGGGTATCTCTCTCGCCCATTTCTCGCCGGTCGTACTCGAGAAACATCTGGTCCGCGGCGGCGGTGAACTCATCCTCGCTCATCTCGGGGTAGTCGAGATGACGCGAGATCCGTAGCAACTCAGCCAGAACTTCCCGCTTCGATGGATCTGGCAGAGCCCCGAATTCCTCGATGAGGTGCTTCGCGTCGACAGTCAAGTGGCCATTCTACCGCGTCCAGTTCGCGGGTACCTCCCGGCTGGGCGATCGCTCGGCTTGCGTCTACCCAACTTCATGATCGAAGGTTGTGAACACGTATTTGTGGGCGCAAGCGTTGCGAATATTCGCAACAGCGGCGAGGTCATCGCGCTCTTGAGCGGACATCGGCCTCGGGCTAGATTTGGGCTAACTTGCGATTGCCCGCTACACGCGGGCCCAGTCCGCCTTCCGTCCGCTGGCGCAGTGGCTCGACCAGCGCGGGCGTGAACCGGGAAGAGCTCGCGGAGTCATCGTTGACACGTCGGTGTGGATCGACTTCTTCGCTCCTCGTTGAGCTCTTCTCGGAAAGGGACGAAGGGGACTGCCCCGGGGCGAACCGGCGCGCAGGACACCGGTCCGATACGACCCCTTCAAGCCGCGCTTTCGAACGCCGCCCACACAAGATGAGGCGCCACTTGCGCGGCCAGATGGGGTGCCTCGATCTCCGCATAAGCCGCCAAAGGAACACGGCCGACCAGTTCCTCGGTACGCGATGGAGACGTGAGGCGGTCCTTCGAACCGGCGATGCCAAGGAAGGGCGCCTGGAGATCGCGAAACCCGTCGTCGCGCCGCGCTGCAAACGCCGCGGCCAGACGGCCCGACAGCACGGGCTCAGGCAACGCCCAGACCTCGCGCAGAACAGCGGACGCCAAATCGCCGTCGCCTCCCGTGAGCGCCAACGCCACCGACCAGCGTGGAGTCCAGCGCCTCCGGATCAACCAGGAAGCGAGCGACGGCGCGAAGGCCCACGGCAACTCGATCAATGGACTGCAGAGAACCAGCAGGCTCACCTTCGACCCCAGCCGTCGCGCAAGGCGAGCACCAATCGGCGCCGAGAACGACTCCGCGAACAACACGAAGGACTCCAGCTCCCGCACCTGCGGCTCGATGGCCATGGCCAGCGCCTCGAAGCTCTGGTCCGCAATGAGCGGCAGAGGGATGGCCCTGCAACGCGCCCACCGCGGCGCCGACGCAATCAGCCCTTCGAACAACGCCGTCGACCCGTGCATCCCGGGGAGCAGAACCACGTCCGTTCGCATGAGGCGGATTGTAGATTGCGGCGTTCTCAAAAATACCGCGTCACCACGGACACGGAGAGCAGAGTGTTTGCTCTTCCACTAACGAACGCTTTGACTCGCATGCCTATCGAGCGACGTCCTGGAGCACTCGGTCAGAAGGTGATGCTGAAGCGATTCCGAGCTCCGTCATAGGTGAGAACGCCGCGACTCAGAACATCTCGCCCGATGAGACACTGGAAGAATTGGCCCGTCAGTGGCGCTTCGATCACAACGATGTTCTCGACAGCGAAAACTGGAGAGAAGTGGACATTCACGTGAAACTGGCGGCAGAGCACAGGATCGATCGTCGTCGGTGTATGAATCGAGACGGCGCCAACGCTTCGCAGCCCGAGCAATGCCGCCGTTTCCGCCGTGATCACGGTGGCCGCGGCACCGGTATCGACCAACGCGGATACTGGGATCGGCGAAGCGACCGCCTCCGTGCCGTACGCGACAATCAACTCGCGGGAAGGGCCGATGAAGACCTGCAGAATCGGACCCGATGTTTGGAGGTCCGGAAGTGAGCTCTCGAAAGACGGCAACTACACTCCGAGATTGAAAGCGGTGAAGCTCAACGGAATGTCCACTTCGGCGACCTGCTTGACGAGAAACGGCACATTCCCAAGCGTTTGATACCCGTGCCGAATTGCTTCTGTTTCTGAGCTGAAAATCCCGATCAACGCGTCGCCTTTGACCAGAGCAAACCTGCCGGAAGCTTCCCGCAACAACTCGGACCGATGCTCGTTGAAGTATCGAAGTTCCGTCTCGAGATCGATCGCTGGGGTGGTGGGCATGATGTGACTTCCAAGGCGGATTTTAGCATTTCTTCGAGGTGAGAACGGTCGAGGAAGAGATTCTGAGGACCGCCAGCCAGCACGCTCCAGGATCTTCTGACGTGACGTTTCCGTTGCACGCGGTCACGCGGCTTTTCCTTGCCTCCACTCCAACCTTGTGCGATCGTTCTTCGACTTCAGTCCAATTCGTCCGAGATCGAACGAAGGAGCTTTGATGCGCCGAGGCCTTTGGCTTGTTCTGGTTTTCACTGCGTCGACGCTGGTCGCGCAGTCGCCTGCGATGCAGCCGTTCGAGGTCAATATGGAGCGCGTGAAGTTTTCGGCGTTCGGCGGCAACTCCGGCACGACCACGACCTATCTGATCCCCACCGTCAATCTCCAGGTCTCCGTGGCCGGGGCGGTGTGGGCGAAGGCGGGCCGGACGAAGGCGCACGCCAGGTATTACGTCGACGGCATGAGCAAGGAGATGCTGCAGGCACTGGCGAAAGACATCCAGGACGATCTGGTGACGCGACTGCGTGGGGCGGGGTACACCGTCCTGACCTACGACGACGTCAAGAGTGAGCCCGAGGTCGTGTCGCATCAGCGCAACACCATCGACAAAGAGTACGGCGTCCCCACCACCGGCGGATTCGACCTGCCTGGCGGTTTCGGCAAGCCGGTGAAGTTCGCATTGGTGAGCCCGAGCGATGAGCAGTCCTTCGACAGCCCCATCCAGGGACCGGCATGGTGGCTGCGCGGCATCGCCAAGGCGAAGAACCTGACGGTGATCGTCCCGGAGCTCACATTCAACGCCGCAGATGTTCGGCGAGGCTTCCAGCACGGCGTCCAGGGACTCAGCCGGCGTCTCCGCCGATCCCTCGATGGTCTTCGAAGGAGCAAAGATCGCCGGCGGCAATCCGAAGGGCGGCTCGCCGGCGGTTACGATCCAGCGACATGGGCAGCGAAAAGCGGCGGAAGTCGCCGGCACCATCGCCCTCGTCTCCGAGGACAACATGCAGGTCAGCCACGTCTTCGCGACGACGAGGCAGGACTACATCATGACCCTGAACCCGACCGCATTCACCGATGGAATCCTGCGCGTCGGCCACGCGGTGAACGAGATGCTGGTGAAAGAGATCGTGAAACAGCATCACTGATCGAAGCCCAAACTGAAAGTTAACGCTGACGAGCGCTTATCGACGTGCGCTGATGCTGTTAGAGAGCCGTGAATTCCGGCGGGTCCAGTTGCCCCGGCCGTGGCCGTCGTTGACGAGCTGCCCATCAGATCGATATTCGACTGCTTCTGGAAATCGCGACCGCTCG
>JBDTOZ010000780.1:0-1671 GCA_039932995.1 Acidobacteriota bacterium
GGACTAAAGTCCACCGCTCCACAGAACAAAGTCCACCGCGGGCAGGATGCCCGCGCCCCATTCTTACCCGCTCTCGAGAACTACAACCGGAGTGAGCGTCGTGGCCTGCGCTCATCGGAGCTCAGTTCCTCCCCGTTCGCAACCTCTCCTTCTTTCGGCGGGTACTCATAAATCTCATCGCCCGAGGCAGGGGGATGTTTGCGGAGCCATTTCTTCGCGTAGAGGTCGCGGTCGGCGACATCGAGGAGTTGATCGACTTCGGGGGAGGGGAGCAAGGCCGAGTGTCCGAGTCCGGTCGAGACGGTGATGCGCAGGGTGTCGGTGCCGGCCAGCCAGCTCATTGAAGCGAGATCGTCCGCCAGACGCGCGGCGATGACGGTCGCCTCCTCGAGGCTCGTGTCGGGGAGGAGGAGAACGAACTCATCGCCTCCATATCGCGCGATCATGTCCCCGCATCGCGTGCGCGAGAGAAACAGCGCGCCGGCGTCGCGGAGAATCCGGTCTCCGGTGAGATGGCCGTACCGGTCGTTGACCTCCTTGAAATCATCGACGTCGAACATGACCAGGGCCACGGTGCCCGGCTCCTCGAGAAACTCGCGCGCGCGCTCGGCAAAGGCGCGGCGTGTGCCGACGTTCGTGAGCTCGTCGCGCGTGGCCAGCAGACGCCAGCGCGCCGTCTCCGCGTCGGCTGCGAGCTGGCGGGACAGCATCCGGCGGGCCGAGGCGATACGCGCCTTCACCTCCACATCGGCGCAGCTCTTCGGAAGAAAATCGTCGTACCCCAGGGTCAGTGCGGCCACTTTCGACTGCACGTCCTCGCGCGAAGTGATCAGGACGGCGTAGATCTTCGAAGCCGTCGGATGCGCGCGCACGTGGGCGATCAGATCCAGCCCATTGAGCTTGGGCATCTCCAGATCGGACAGCAGGAGATCGAAGGGGCCGCGGTCCAGCTGCTCCAGAGCATCAGCTCCGTCGACGGCGGTGGCCACCGTACAAGCCAGGCGTCTGACGAGCGTGCGCAGAAACACGCGGTACGGCTCATCGTCGTCCACGATCAGGACGCGAATGCCCTCGACGGGCGCGGTTTCCCCAGTGTCGGTCTTACGTCGTTGCATACCCGTAGGACAAGGCTGACCGGATGCATTCAAATATCAGGCCCGGGTTGGTGGCGCTGTTCAGTTGCTGGTTGCTGGTGGCTGGTTGTCTGCGGTGTGTCGCCTGGACAACGCGATTGCGTGGCCGCCCGCGTTTAATGAGCGCTCTCGGAGAAGAGCTCCCCTCGAAGCGCGGCACCCCAGACAACCAGCAACCAGGAACCAGCAACAGATGGAAGGCTCACTCGAACCGCAGGGCTTCGATGGGGTTGAGGGCGGCGGCTTTGAAGGCTGGGTACCAGCCGAAGCCGGTTCCGATGAGGGAGCAGACGATGAGGCCGGTCAGAGCCCAGCCCCAGGGGAAGACCATGGCGATGTCGAGCCAGATGGCGATGCCGTTGCCGCCCACCACTCCCAAGATGATGCCCAGCAGTCCACCCAGCTCGGAGAGCACCACCGCCTCGATGAGGAACTGGCGGACGATGTCCTCGCGCCGCGCGCCGATGGCCTTGCGCACGCCGATCTCGCGCGTGCGCTCGGTGACGCTGACCAGCATGATGTTCATGATGCCGATGCC
>JBDTOZ010000781.1:0-2232 GCA_039932995.1 Acidobacteriota bacterium
CGGCTGGCCCGTGGGCGTCTCGCCCGCGAGCCTCTCTTGCGAGAGCGGTGATTGCGATCCCTCGCACGCCTTCCCCCGCCCGCGGCGAGGACGCCGCACAGCCCGCGGCGAGACGCCGGCGTTCCTCGGGTTGCGGGCGCAGTCCGCGCAGCGGCTCAGTCGAGAACGGCGGCCAGACTCTTCTCCGTCTCCGCCAGTCGTATGCGGGCGATGGCCAGATTCGTCCCCGCTCGGTCGATGACCAGGTAGAAGAACAGATGCTTCGTGGTGGTGATCGGACGGATGAGGTGATACTGCCTTCCCAGGGTCAGGAAGATGTCTTCGATCTCATCGTCCAGACGCAGGGACTTCACTGCATCCTGGTTGGCCCGGACGATTCCCACGTTCAACGCCGAAGCCACTTCGAGGTCGAGCACAGGGTCGCCTCCCGCGAAAGCCAGCATCATTCCGTCGTTGCTGTCGAACACGCAGGCACCGATGAACCCTTCGATGTTCGAAAGGGTCGTGAGCGCATCCTGAATCCTGACCAGGGAGCGGTTTGCTTCTGGCACCACGCGGAGCTGAAATCGACTCAAGGGGATTACCTCAACTTCGGGGCAGCAGGACGGGCTTCGTTGGCCCGTCGGCCAGGGGCAGCCGCTTCCGGGGTGGATGACCGTGACATGGAGAGGGAGACGGGCCGTCCCTGGGAAGAGCGCGACGAAGCAGTCCTGCTCGCCGCTTCGCTGGGACCGCCCGTCGTGGGCAACGCGAATCAGACGATCAGAGAGTTCTCGGCATCGGACAACCGCATCCGGGCCATGGCCAGGTTCGAATGCGCCTTATCGAGGACGAGATAAATGAAGAGCCCGTCCTTCTTCGAGACCGGGCGAATGAGGTGATATTGCCGGCCCAGGGTGATGAGGATGTCCTCGATCTCGTCCTTGAGGCCGAGGGCGCGCATCGCTTTGCGTTTGGCCCGGACGACCTCCGTGTTCGCCGCCGCGGCCACTTCCAGGTTGATGCTGCCGCCGCCTTCGGCCGCGAGCATCATCCCGCTGTTGCTGTCCACGATGCAGGCACCGATGAAACCTTCGATCGCCGAAATGGCGGTCAGTGCTTCCTTGACGTTACTCATGTAGCTCCTTGTATGAATCCTTCACGCGCTGAAATGGATGATGCAACCACTGAGGGGATCGCGAGCTCCCGTCGCTCACGCCGTTGGACTTCCTGGGTAGGAACCAAGAGGGCCCACCGACTGCGGATCACGCCGGCAAAGTAGATCCTTGTTCAGCACTTGTCAAGCCTTTGTCCATACATAATGCTGGACAACGACTGGACAGAGGCCATTCTTTCGACCTATCCTTGCCTGGTGTCCGGTCGTCACCCGATTCGCGCTGCCTCCAAGCTCACCGGTTTGAGCATCGACACGCTTCGCTCCTGGGAGCGGAGGTACAAGGCGGTCGTGCCGGAGCGGTCCGAGCGTGGACGCGTCTATTCGGACGAGCAGATCCAGAGACTCTTGAAGTTGCGCAGAGCTCAGGGGCTGGGCTACGCCATCGGCACGATCGCCGGCCTGGAGACGCGCGAGCTCGAAGAGCTGCTGCGCAATCCGGCTCCCCAGCCCGCTCCATTTCATGCTGACCCTGGCTTCGAGAACCAGATCGACCGAATTCTGGAGGCGGCGGTCTCCTTCGACGTGCCGGCGCTGGAGCGCCATCTCGTTCGACTGGCCACCTGGCTCGAACCGCGGCAGTTTGCGACCGGAGTGATCCTTCCGCTGCTGCAAGTGGTGGGCGAGCGGTGGCATGAGGGCCACTACACAGTGGCCCAGGAGCACCTGGTCTCCGCGGCAGTCCGCAACGTGATGGGGACGCTGCTGCTCACGAAGGCCACCGAGGGAGCGGGACATCCGCGCATCCTGATCACGTCGCCGGCCCTCGAGCTCCACGAGTTCGGTCTGCTCGTCGCGGCGCTCCTCGCCGCCAGCCGGGGATGGTCGGTGATCTATCTGGGACCGAATCTGCCCGCGCGGGAGATCATCGATGCCGCCGCGCAGTTGCGGCCGGCGATCCTGCTCGTCGGCATCACGACGGAAGATCCTTCTCCGGAGATCCTCGAGGAGGTCAAGCTCATCGCCACCTCGCTCGCCGCCCCCATCCATCTCTGGCTCGGCGGACCCTCCGCGGCCCTCCTGAAGAGCAAGGTGACCCGCAACCGCGTCGAAGCGATCCCGGACTTCGGCGAGCTCGA
>JBDTOZ010000782.1:0-3619 GCA_039932995.1 Acidobacteriota bacterium
GGTGACGTTCACCGGGGTGACGTTCACCACAGAGGCACAGAGACACAGAAGAGGTTTGTCAAGGTCGTCAAGTCTTCGAGTCGTCGAGTCGTCAAGTCGTCAAGTCTCCAAGGAGCCTCACTCCTCGACGACTTGAAGACTCGAAGACTCGAAGACTGACTCGACGACGCGACGACTCGAAGACTCGAAGACTCGACGACGCGACGACGCGAAGACAAATCTGTGTCTCTGTGCCTCTGTGGTGAACGTCCCCCTGGCGCAGTCAAGAGACCCGCAACTGATAGCTGCGCGAGAGCAGGATGGCCGCGCTCGAGGCCACGTTCAGGGACTCGATGCGGGGGGTCATGGGGATGGCCAGCCGGTTGGCTTGCCGCAGCAATTCTTCGGAGACCCCGGCCCCTTCATTGCCGAAGAGGATCACGGCATTTGAGGAAGGGGGATCGGCGACGTCGCCGGCCATCGCGGTCGCGAAGAGGGGAAGGCCGCACGCGAGAAGCTCGGCGGCCGTGATCGACGCGACCGGCACGTTCAGGATCGCTCCCGCCGAGGCGCGGATGGCTTTCGGGCCGAACGGGTCGGCGCATGGGGGGAGCAGGAGCACGCCCGCGGCATCGAAGGCGGCGGCCAGACGGACGATCGTGCCGACGTTGCCGGGGTCCTGCACTCCGTCGAGCGCGACGACGACCGTGTCGCGGCGCGCCAGGATCGCCGATGCCGAGGAGTGGGGCCTGTGGAACAGCCCGAGCATCCCCTGCGGCTCGCGGGTTTCGGCCAGCGTATCGAAGACGGCGGCCGACAGGTCCACGTCGCGCTCGATCACGGCAATGGCTTTCCATCCCGCGGCGACGGCGTCGGAGACCTGCTTTGGCCCCTCCAGGACGATCTCCCGCCGGTGCTCCCGGATGGCTTCGCGGATGCGTTTGACGAGAGGGTTCTGCTTGCTCTGGATGGGAGGCATTAGAATGCGCTGCCGATGATAACGTCCGCCATCCGCTTCGCCGAGCGCGTCACGTCGATGCAGGAGTCTCCGACGCTGAAAGTGCTCAACCGTGCGACCTCTCTCATCGCGCAGGGAGTGGACATCGTCGACTTCGGTCCGGGCGAGCCGGACTTCGGGACGCCGTTGGCCGTGGCGGCCGCGGGCAAGCGGGCCATCGACAGTGGCTTCACCAAGTACACGAACGCCAGCGGCACGAAAGCGCTGCGGGAAGCGATCGCGGCACGCTACAACCGGCGCTACGGACTGAATCTGGGACTGGAGCACGTGATTGCCGGCAACGGCGGCAAGCAGGAGCTGTTCAACATCATGCTGGCGCTGGTCAGCGACGGCGACGAGGTCATCATTCCCTCGCCGTACTGGGTGAGCTTCCCCGATCAGGTCTCTTTCGCCGGCGGGCGGCCGGTCTTCGCCCGCACCAGTCCGGACAATCTCTTCCGCCCCCGTCTCGAAGAGATCGCCGCCGTGGCCTCGGAGAGAACACGCGGTTTGATTCTGAACTCGCCCTGTAATCCCACCGGCGCTGTGATCCGTGAGTCCGAGCTCGAGAAGATCATCGCCTGGTGCGTCGAGCGCGACGCGTTCCTGATCTTCGACGAAACGTATGAGCTGTTCGTCTACGCCGGGAACGAGCACGTCTCCGCGGTGCGATGGTTCGAGCGCCATCCGGAAACGATCATCATCGTGAATTCGATGTCGAAGACGTTCGCCATGACCGGCTGGCGTCTCGGCTACGCCATCGCTCATCCGGACGTCATCAATGCCCTGGGCAAGATCCAGAGCCACTCCACGTCCAACCCCAGCACCATCGCCCAACATGCTGCGTTGGAGGCCTTGCGCGGAGTGGATGAGGACGTGCAGCGGATGTACACGGCGTACCGGGAGCGCCGGGCCTGGCTCGTGCCGGCGCTCAATGACGTGCCCGGCATCCAATGCGCGGCGCCGGACGGTGCCTTCTACGTCTTTCCGGACATCCGCGCTTACTTCGGCCGCGGCGGCATCACCGATTCGCAGTCCTTCGCGAATTTCCTCCTGGACGAGGCCCGCGTGGCCGTCGTGCCCGGCAGCGCCTTCGGTGCAGACGAGTTCGTCCGGATCAGCTACGCCGCCTCGATGGAGAGGATTCACGAAGGCGTCAGCCGGATCGACGCCGCGGTGCGCCGGCTGATGACGTGATAGGGGAGTGCCGAGTGCTGGTGCTGGTACGCTTCGCTGAGGGATGAGCGCCGCGCGCGGCCATCGTCCCGACACCCCGCTTCCGTGGAATCTCCCCCGGCACCTGTCCGTTCCGACTCCCGATCCAACCGGTACCCAAATTAAGGAGAACCCTCTTGAAGAAAACGATTTCGACCACGATTGCTGCAGTGATGCTGGTCGCCACGGTCGCTCTCGCGCAGGACAAGCCTGCCGATCCGATCATCATCGCCGCCGGCGACGTGGCCATCCGGCAGTCGGAGTTCGAGGCCGCGCTCAAGACGCTGCCCGAGCAGTATCAGCAGTATGCCCAGGGACCCGGCAAGAAGCAGTTCGCCGAGGACTACCTGCGCATGAAGATGCTCGCCGGTGCGGGCATGAAGGCCGGCCTGGATAAGGATCCGGAAGTGATCTCGCAGCTCAACCTGATGCGCGAGAACCTGGTGGCCAACGCCCAGCTCCAGAAGATCGAGAAGTCCATCGTCCTGAGCGACGACGATCTGAAGAAGCTGTACGACGCCAAGAAGGGCGAGTACGAGCAGATCAAGGCCCGGCACATCCTGATCGCCTTCAAGGGCAGCCCGGCGGCGCAGGAAGGAAAGCCCGAGCTGACCGAGGAGCAGGCCAAGGCCAAAGCCGACGACCTGCGCAAGCAGCTCGTGGCCGGTGCGAAGTTCGAAGAGCTCGCGCAGAAAGAGTCGGATGACGTTGGATCCGGCAGCCGCGGCGGCGACCTGGGCGAGTTCAATCGCGGTCAGATGGTGCCGGAGTTCGAGAAAGCCGCGTTCGAGGCCAAGGTGGGCGAGATCACTCCGGTGGTGCGCACGCAGTTCGGCTTCCACATCATCAGAGTGGACGAGCATGGCTCCACGCCGTACGACCAGGTCAAGCCGACGCTGGAGAAGAACGAGCGCCAGACCCGCCTCCAGACCGCTCTGGACAAGATGAAGTCGGACGCCAAGGCCACCTTCAACGAGACCTACTTCACGCCTGCCCCTCCGGCCACGCCTGCCGTCGAGCCGGCCGCGGAGCCGAAGAAGCAGCAGTAACTCGAATCAGGACGCGAAGCGCAGGGCGCAGGGCGCAGTGGTGAGGGTCGCAGTTCCTGCGTCCCGCGCCCTGCCCCCCGCGCCCTTTTTTTGTTATGGTGCGCGCCCATGGAGATTCCGTCGAAGGTCTCGATCTTCAACCGCACCGTCGAGTTCAAAGGCAAGGCCGGGACGCTGGTGGCGATCAACGAGGAAGCCGGCTTCTACGAAGTCATCGTGGAAGTGCAGCAACGCAATCACACCGTGCTCTTCCCGATCGCCGAGACGGTGATCATCTTCAACGAGGCCCTTCCCGCCATCGCCGCCGAGTTCGAAGTGGAGCGGTAGCGGTTCTGTGGAGCGCTAGCGGTTCTAACGAAAAGGGAGACGTTCACCACAG
>JBDTOZ010000783.1:0-2450 GCA_039932995.1 Acidobacteriota bacterium
CGGATGTCCACGCCCTCTTCGAGCAAATAGGTGGCGACGGAGTGGCGGAACATGTGGGGCGTTACGCGGCGCGTCAGGGCGGCGTTCTCGCCGAGCTGGCGAACGAGTCGCCTGATGTACTGCGGAGACGCCGATCCGCCTCGGGAGTTGACCAGAAACGAGTCTGTGCCACCCTCGCGTGTGTCGCGCGTCCGGCGATACACGACGATCAAGTCCTGGATGTCGGAGTCAGGGATGAAGACACGCCGCTGCCTGCTGCCCTTGCCGATGATCATGATGACGCCGGCGGCCAGATCGATGTCATCGTCCCGGAGCCCGGCCAGCTCGGCGACGCGGATGCCGGTCGCGAAGAGGAGCTCGGTGGCCATGCGTGCGGTGATGCTGCTGAAATCACCGGCCGGCGTGTGCTCCAGGAGGGTGGCGAGCTCCGCGCGCGAGAGCACTCTGGGCAATCGCCGCGGAAGCTTGATCCTGAGGCGAGCACCGCGAAACGGATCCTCAGGAAGATGGCCACCATCCTCGAGCCAGCGGAAAAGCGACCGCAGCGATGCCACGTGACGCTTCGCCGACGTCTCCTTCAGCTGGTGTTCCGTGAAGAGATGCTCGACGTATTGCTGGAGCACGGTCCGGTCAAAGGACGCGATGGCCTTCCGAGGTCCGGCGAAGCGGGTGAAGCGCGCGAGGTCAAGCCGGTACGCTCGAGTCGTGTGCTCCGATAGCTTCCTGACGTTTGCGCAATCGCGAAGGAACTCCTCACACGCTCGATCGATCCGCACCATCACCCTCCCGCGCTATCGAGTGGTCAGGAAAGGTATGCGAAAATGCACGGAGTTGCGACCGGAGATCAATACCTCCATCGCGCTTTAATGGCTCTCGGACGCTCCACGCGACTGCGGCATACGCCCGAATCTCCAGGTAGAGAGAAGCGTGAACCGCCGCGAAGGTGGTCTCCATGAACTACGACCTGATCCTCCGCAACGCTACGGTGATCGACGGCACGCGTGCCCCGCGCTTCGCCGCCGACATCGCGGTCGTGAACGGGCGTATCGCCTCGATTGGGTCGCTCGACTATGAGCGCGCCGAGGTCGAGATCGAGGCCGGCGGCAGGATCGTCGCGCCCGGCTTCATCGATACGCATACGCACGACGATCGGCTGATGCTGTCGGCGCCCGAGATGACGCCGAAAGTGAGCCAGGGCGTGACGACGGTCGTGGCGGGTAACTGCGGCATCTCGCTCGCGCCGGCGCCCAATGGGATGGACAAGCCGGTGACGCCGCCGCTCGATCTGCTCGACGAGAACGGGAGTTGGTTTAGCTTCAGGTCCTTCCGCGACTACGTTGCCGCGCTGCGCGCTCAGCCGCCGGCCACCAACTGCGCGCTCTTGGTCGGCCACACCATGCTGCGGCTGCAGACCATGGACAATCTGGAACGCCCGGCGTCCGACGGAGAAGTGAAGCGCATGCGCGCGCTCGCCGACGAAGCCCTTGCCGCGGGCGCCATCGGCGTGTCGACGGGTCTCTTCTACGAGCCGGCGCGTGCCGCGTCGACCGAGGAGGTGATCGAGGTGTGCCGCCCCCTGGCCGCGCGCAACGGCGTGTACGCCACTCACATGAGAGATGAGGGCGACCGAGTCGTCGAATCGCTGGAGGAGACCTTCCGCATCGGGCGCGAGCTCGGCGTGCCGGTGGTGATTTCGCACCACAAGGTGGCGGGCACGCGCAATCACGGCCGCTCGAACGAGACGCTGCGGTTGATCGAAGAGCGCATGCGCAGCCAGGCGATCGGCCTCGATTGCTACCCGTACCCCGCCTCGTCGACCATCCTCTCCGCGAGCCGTGCCGCGGCCGCGCAGAAGACTCTGGTGACCTGGTCCAAGCCGCATCCCGAAGTCGCGGGCATGGACCTCGCCGATCTCGAGATTCCGATCGAGCAACTGCTGCCCGCGGGCGCCATCTACTTCACGATGGACGAGGCCGACGTGCGGCGCATCCTCGCCTTCGAGCACACGATGATTGGCTCGGATGGGCTGCCGCACGACGCCTTCCCGCACCCGCGCCTGTGGGGCACATTCGCCCGCGTCCTCGGGCACTATTCGCGAGGGCTCAATCTGTTCCCGTTGGAGACCGCGGTGTACAAGATGACTGGGCTGCCGGCGAAGACCTTCGGCCTGCAGGACCGCGGTGTCCTGAAACCAGGGATGGCTGCGGACATCACGATCTTCGACGCCGATGACGTGGATGAGACCGCGACGTTCACCCGGCCGATTCAGGCGGCCAAAGGAATCGACAGCGTGATCGTCAATGGCACCGTGGTCTGGCGCGACGGCAAGTCCACCGGCGCACGTCCCGGGCAGGTGCTGACGCGGGGCTCGACGTGATGTCGCGGCACGCCGTTCAATGTGTAGGAGCTACCCACCCCGGCGACTGCGGTTGAGCTGTCGAAAGATCGCG
>JBDTOZ010000784.1:0-16044 GCA_039932995.1 Acidobacteriota bacterium
ACCAACCCAGGAAACACCCTGGTTGCCATTTGGCAAGATCTGCCGGGGTTGAAGATTCGGTGACGCCGTGTCCGGGGGCAGCGCGCCTTCGGCGCTCGCCCCCGGCTAATCTCCGCCACGCCTCCGGCGTGAAGGCTTCCTGGTGACGGTCGCCGGCGGCGAGCCGCAGCATCAGCACCCAGCACGCAACATCAACACGCAGCACGCAACATCAACACGCAGCATCAGCACTCGGCACGCAGCACCCACGCGGCGCAGCGTTGCAAGGGGTCGGAGCTTCACCGGCGTGCTGGGTGCTCTCCGCCACGCCTTCCGGCGTGAAGCCTCCTGGTGACGGACGCCCGCGGCCCGCGCCAACCCTCACACGTTCCGCCCGCCCTCCACGGCTTCGAACACGCGCATGAAGTTTCCGCCCAGGACTTTTTCCACATCTCCCTCGCTCATGCCGCGCTCGAGCAGGCGCGCGGTGAGGAGGGGGAGGCCGGAGGCGGTCTGGAGACCTTCGGGGAGGGAGGGGACGCCGTCCCAGTCGCTGCCGATGCCGACGTGGTCGATGCCGGCGACGTCGGCGGCGTAGAAGATGTGGTCGGCCACTTCGTCGAGGGACGCGGTCGGGCAGCCGAGGGTTTGGAACCATTGGAGGTATGTGTCCCAGTCGGTCCGGTCGTCGGGCATCTCTTCGGTACCGCCGGTGGGATCGCCGTCTTTCTTCGGACGCCTCTGGGACTCCATCACCACCTTGGCCACGGTGTCGCTGATGAAGGCGGAGAAGAAGTTGATCATGCACACGCCGCCGTTGCGCCCCAGGTCGCGGAGCATGACGTCGGTCATGTTGCGGGGATGGCGGCAGAGCGCGCGACAGGAGGAGTGCGTGGCCACGACCGGAACCCGTGTGGTCTCGAGGACGTGGCGGAAGGCGTCGTCGGAGATGTGCGAGACATCGACGATCATGCCCAGGTCGTTCATGGTCCGGACCACGTCGCGGCCGAAGGCGGTCAGTCCGCCGTGGCGTCCGGCATCGCCCGACGAGTCGCACCAGTTGTTGGTGTTCACGTGGGTGAGGGTCATGTAGCGCGCGCCCTTCTCATAGAGCTCGCGCAGGATGTCCAGTGAGTCTTCGATGGCGTGACCGCCTTCGACGCCGATCATGAGGGCCAGCTTCCCCGCACGTTTCGCCGCGCGGATCCCGGTGCTGTGGTCACAGAACACCAGCGCGTCCGGACGGCGGCCGGCCTCGGCGTGAATGATCTCGATCAGCCGCCTTGCGAACTGCGCCGCTCCGCGATTCGCGTAGAAGGGGGGCACGTAAGCGGCGAAGAACGATGCGGTGATGCCGCCCTCCCGCAGCGATGCCAGGCTGGCCTGAGCCTCGGAGTCGTGCTCGTCCAGATGCAGGCCATGGCGGAAGAGACGGTATGGAGTATCACAGTGGCCGTCCACGATGATGGCGCGCCCGTGCACGTCACTCGTTGAAATAGTCATCGACTCGATCGAGCTCCCTGGTCATGGCGTTGAGGTCGTCGAAGACGAATTCCGCCTTCGCCAGCAGCTCCTCCGCGAACCCCCCGCACCGCACCGCCCCGACCGGCAGCGCGATGCGATGCGCGGCCAGGATGTCGTACGGCGTGTCTCCCACGACCAAGGTGCGCGCGGGATCGGCGTTCACCTGGTCCAGCGCCGCCTGGAAGATCTCGGGGGACGGCTTTGAAAACTGCGCGTCATCTTTCGACGTGGTCCCTTCCAGTAGTGTTCCGACGCCGAGCAGGCCGACATAGTACTCGACCTCCTCCGGGTTCGAGGACGAGGCCAGCGCCAGGCGGATGCCGCGTGCGTGAATGCTGCGCAGGCAGTCGGTGACGCCAGGGAACGGCTGCACGCTCTCCATGTACGTCGACTTCCACAACTCGCCGCGATACTGCTGCAGCTCCTTGCCGTAGTTGCGCATCTCCCGGGCGTTCAGCGTGTCGGGAACGAGGAGGTCTCCCCCTTTGCCGATCTGCTCCCGAATGATGGACCGCTCGACGGTCTTGCCGAACCGGCCGAATGCTTCGATCCAGCAGTCGGTGTGTTTTTCGTTGGAGTCGACGAGAGTTCCGTCGATGTCCAGGAGCATGGCCTGCATGAACATCTTCACGGTGAGGGAGATAGCAAGATCAGTGCTGAGGCTTCTTCGGTGCGCCCGTGCCAGGGGTCAGCGCCATATAGACGGCATGTCCCTTCGGCAGCCGGATCGTGCCATACGACCTTCGCACCTGCACGCGGAAGGCGTGCTCGCGCAACAAGGACAGCACCTCGCCTCGATCGTAAAGCTCGAGATCGTGCCGTTCTTCATCGCGCCGGATCTCCTCACCGATGCGGCGAAAGGTCAGCACTCGCCGACGCAATGTCCGTCCATCGCTCTCGTTGATGGCGATCACGCTCCAGTCGTCGCCGCCCAACCGGGTCTCCTCGCGCGCGGCGACGGGACTTCGTTCCGCGACGTCGAACAGCAACAGGCCGCCCGGCCGCAGCGCCTCCGCGGCGTGGGCGACGAACGTCCGCACTCCGGCAAACGTGCCATGGTTGAGGACTTCCCCCATGGCCACCACGGCGTCGCATGGGGGGATGGCCACGGTGTCGAACGACCCCACGCTGAAACTCACGCCCGGTGCGGTCGTCCGCGCAAGCTCGATCATGGATTGGGAGAGGTCGACTCCGGTGACGGTAGATCCCGCCCGCGTCAGCTCTCGCGCCAGGATTCCCGTGCCGCAACCGATCTCCACGACGTGGCCTCCGCGAAGCCCCTGCCTGGCCAACAGCGCCAGCACGCCGGGCGCCGCGGACTCCGCGAATTCGCTGAAGCCCTGATGGTGGATGTGGGTGAGGTCGTCGCGATAGTGCACGGGGAAAAGAGGCGGGGCCGAGGGCGCGGGAGATCAGTCGAGCAGCACCCCGCCGCCTGGCCCCTCTCGCCCCGGCGTCAGTGGTGCGCTTTGAGGAACGTCTCCGGCCGGCTGAACACTTTGGCGATGTTCATGCCGTTGCGAACGGCCTTGAACGTCACCTTGCGCGTGGCCAGAGCGGCACCGAGCTGGAGATACGTTTTGACCTTGCCTTTATACCGGTAGCGGACATTCAGCGCGTGCTGCCAGAGCGCCGAGTATTCCGTGTAGAAGTCTTCCAGAGAGAGCGTGGTCGGCAGCACGGTGTGGACGATGTCGAACATCTCCCACTCGTGCGTGTTGACGTTCTGTTTGGCCGTGTCCCAAAGGTCGGTGCCGGGCAACGGAGTGAGGATGGAGAAGCCGCTGTTGTAGGCGCCCATCTTCTCGATCCAGTCGCGGAGGCGCTTGAAGTCGTCGCGGTCCCACGAGGGGTCGACGATGAAGTTCGGCGTGAAGCCGACGCCCAGGTCCTTGAGGATGTTGATGGCCTGGACGTTGTTGTCGGCGGTGTTCTTCTTGTTCACCGCCTTGAGGCCTTCGTCGGTCACCGACTCCAGGCCCAGGAAGATGGCCAGATCGCCGCAGTCCTTCCACATCTCGATGAGGTGGGGGAACTTGCAGATGATGTCCGTGCGGGTCTGCACGGTGAAGTATTTGCGGATGCCCGAGGCCTTGATCTGGTTGGCCATCTCCTCGCCGCGCTTCACGTTCATCCAGAAGATGTCGTCGGTGATGAAGATGTTCGGCGCGGTGATCTGTTCGAGCTCCTGCACCACCCGGGCCGGCGATTTCTCGCGGAAGGTCGACTCGTGAAACTTCCACACCGAGCAGAAGTTGCACTTGAACGGGCAGCCGCGCGCCGTTTCCATGAGCGCCAGCGGCTTGCGGAAGTTGATGTAGTAGTGGTCGGCGTAGTGGGCGATGAGGTGGCGGGCCGGCAGGGGATAGGTGTCGAGGTGGGGGCGGGCCGGGGCGTGACCGGTGAAGAACCAGCGGTCGCCGTCGACGACATGAAGTCCCGCGATCTTTTTGAGGTCGCGCCCCTCGGCCAGAGCGTTCACCATGGGAGGCATCACCTCTTCGCCGTCGCCGGTGGCGATGACGTCGATGGCCTCGTTGCGGAACCAGTCCGGATCGCGCGAAGCGTCGTGGCCACCCACGACGACGAACACCTTCGGCATCTCCCGCTTGATGCGCTGCGCCAAACGGATGGTGCGATTGCGCTCGGTGGTGAAGTTGCACTGCAGGCCCACGACGTCGGGAGCGAAGGCGCGGCAGTCGGCCAGTCCCTTCTCTTCACCGTCGATGCGCAGGTCGATGACTTTGCATTCGTGGCCGTCCTGTTCCAGACACGCGGCCACGCAGATGGGGCCGAGAGGCTCGACGAAGGTCAGCATCTCCAAGCCAAGGATTCCGCCCACCGGCGGTTTGATGAAGGCAATTTTCATGGTGTGGGAAGAACCTTAACATGGAAGTTCACCCCGAGCGCGAGGCTGCGTTGCGCTCGCGGTCGCGCCGGAAGGTTGGGGTGGCGCGGGCCACTCGAGCCCGCGCCGCCCTGCGTCAATCTTCCGCGATCACGATCACCCGGTCGTCGGAGGTGAAGGTGACCTGCCGGCTCTTGGCCGGATTCACACTCACTCCGTAGCCGTTCGAGGCGTCGGCCGACTGCGCGGCCAGGCGGAAGCCGATGGCCACGGCGCCGCGCTGGCGGGCGGACTCGACGACGTGCAGGTAACTCATCGGCCGGTCGAGCGCGACGAAATCCGAGGCCGGCTTGAGGTAGATCTCCGAGCCGTCGGAGTCGAAGATGTCGTCGAACACGGCCCGCAGGTCCTTGTTCTCGGTGACCTGCGCCACCAGGAGGCTGGTCAGTTTTCCGCTGACGATGAAGTCGTCGGCCTGGGTGATCTCGGCCAGCTCACGGTTGCGCACGTCGAGCATCTCCGTGACGATGGCGTACTTGTTCGCACCGCTCTTGGTCTCGATGTCGCGGAGGTGAAGGAGCGTCACCAGCGTGCGGGCATCGGCCTTCTGGACGTCCATCGTGTCGGAGTAGCAGAGCACGATGATGTGCTGGTACTGCTCGGGGTTGATCGCTTCGAGGGTGGCCCGATCCGTGGTGTCGCCCTTGCGAATCTCCACGGTCTGGTTCTTGACCACGACCTGCAGGTCGACATCGGCGTCGTCGGCGACGATGGTCAGCAGCGAGCCCGGCGCGACGTAGCCATCCAGCTCGCGGACGATGATCGGGGCGCGCGCGTTCCAGCCGAGGATGAGTGTCTTCTCGGTGGCCGCTTGCGTGGCAGCCTGCTGGGCCAGGAGCGTGGCGTCGATGTTCGACTGCAGTTTGACGGCGTGAATCGAGTCTGCGTCCTGCGCGATGACGATGACCTGATCGCCGCTGCGGAACACCTGGTCCATGGGTGGGTTGAGCAGCACGGAACCTTCGCGCGTGCGCACGCCGATCAGCGCCGCCGTCTCGAAGGCCACCAACCCGTCCGAGAAGGTCTTTCCCTCCAGGGCCGGGACTTCCTTGAAATAGATCTCGTCGCCGCCGTAGTCGAGCAGCTCGGTGTAAACGGTGGAGAGGCCGGTCTGGCGACAGGTTTGGGCGATGACCCGGGCGATGACGTCGCCGGTCTCGATGAGCTGCGCTTCGTCACGCCCCACCAGGCGGGCCGGCTCCATGTTCTTGCTCTCTTTGATCTCCGCCACGATGTGGAACTTCTCGGCGCGGCGCTTGGGGTGATTGGTGACCGCCAGGATGGACTTGATCACTTCCGCGTCCGCTCCCTCGGCTTCGGGCGAGAGGACGATGATGGCCCGCGCGGCGTTGAAGTTGACGATGTTCAGATCACCCAGGTCGATGGGACTGCCGCGGCGGCAGACCACCTTGGTGGACTTGAGATCATCGATGCGCTCGCGGATCTCGTCTTCCATGCCCACCTTGTCGCGGTCGGCCATGACCACGATGCGGTTGTTCTTGCGGTTCTCGTTTCCGAGGATGAGCTCCCCGATGATGGAGAAGATCTGGTCGTTCCAGCCCAGGATGACGATGTGGCCCTTTTCCGCCACCATCGACCGGCCCTTGCGCAGTTCGTCGATCTGATTGCCGACGCCGTTGGAGATGAGACCGATGAGCGTGCCCACGATGAACACGCCGCCGAGGGTGACCAGCAGCATGATCAGGAGATAGAGAGGAGATCCCGTGTCTCCGCCCATCGTGCCGGCGTCCAGCGTGCGCATCAGGTTGTGCCACATCAGGGCGGGGAAGCTGAGGGAGGTTCCATCCTCCGGCTTCGCACCGGTGAGGATCACCAGGAGCGCTGCAAATGCGACGAAGGCCACCGAGAGAACGGCCAGCCACGCGATCAGAGCGGGCGTGCCACGGGAGAGGGTGTTGTCAAACGCATAGCGAAGGCGCTGACGAAGCGTGAACTCTTGCATCGGTTGGTCTCCTGAATGGGACGAATGGGCCGCCACTCTAACAGGAATCGCCTGGCGCAGGAGCCCACCCCCGTGCAGCAGGGCATGGAGCGCCGGCGTCCTCGCCGGCTGGCCCCAGCGGCGTCTCGCCGCTGCGGGTGTTCCTCGCGAGAGGCGACCTCATCGCAACGGGCACGCGGCGCAGGCGAGGACGCCTGCGGTCCAGCCGGCGAGACGCCAGCGCTCCTCGGGCGAGCATCGCGGGCAGGATGCCCGCGGCCCCTTACCGGAGTGCGTTGGCGCGATGAGCCATGGGGCGCGGGCATCCTGCCCGGCGCATTTACCGCAGCAGGGCGTGGAGCGCCGGCGTCCTCGCCGGCTGCCCCCAGCGGCGCTCGCCGCTGCGGGTGTTCCTCGCGAGAGGCGACCTCATCGCAACGGGCACGCGGCGCAGGCGAGGACGCCTGCGGTCCAGCCGGCGAGACGCCAGCGCTCCTTCGGGCGAGCACCGCTGGCAGGATGCCCGCGGCCCCTTACCCGGAGTGCGTTGGCGCGGTGAGCCATGGGGCAGTCGCAGCGTGCGCCCGTGATCCCGCAAGATGACGGAGAATGCCACCATGGACGGCATTCCCCCGTTTCTCTACGGCACCGCCTGGAAGGAAGAGCAGACCGAGCGGCTGACGCGGCTGGCGATCGAGGCGGGTTTCCGTGGGATCGATACGGCCAATCAGCGCAAACACTACTTCGAGGCGGCGGTGGGGGCGGGGGTTGCGGGCGCGATCGCGGAGGGTCTCGTGACGCGCGACGAGCTTTTCCTGCAAACCAAGTTCACGTACCGCAACGGCCAGGATCATCGTCTTCCCTACGACGTGGAGGCCCGGCCGGCCGAGCAGGTGCGGCAGTCGTTCGCCAGCTCCATGGAGCATCTGCAGACCGATCGCCTCGACTCGTACGTTCTGCACGGCCCCTCGCGACGGCGCGGTCTGGCCGCCGAGGATCGCGAAGTGTGGTCGTCGATGGAGGAGTTGCAGCGCTCGGGAGCGACGCGCTTCCTTGGCATCAGCAATGTGTCCCTCGAGCAGTTGGAAGCGTTGCTCGAGGTGGCCGCCGTTCCGCCGTCGTTCGTCCAGAACCGCTGTTACGCCAGTACCGGCTGGGATCGCGATGTCCGCGCCGTCTGCCGGCGCCATTCGATCGTCTATCAAGGATTCTCACTGCTCACCGCGAACGTGCGCGAGCTTCGCAGTGCGAGCTTCCTTGAGATCGTGGCCCGAACCGGCGCCACGCCCGCACAGGTCGTGTTCCGCTTCGCACGGGAGGTGGGCATGCTCCCTCTGACCGGCACCACCGACCCCGCCCACATGCGTGAGGACCTCGCCGCCGAAGAGCTGGTGTTGTCGGGCCACGAGATCGAAACGATCGAACGGATCGGCCTCTGACAGAATGCCGCGCTCATGACCGCAACGCCGGCTCGGACCGAGCCGCTTCGTTCCCTCTCCATCATTCTCTTCTGGGCGCCGCTGGCCGCGACCTGGTTGATGATGGCTGCCGAGGGTCCTTACATCGCGGCCATCGTGGCGCGCATGCCGGGTGCGGCGCGGAATCTGGCCGCGTACGGCGTGGCGGTGTCGCTGGCGTGGCTCGTCGAATCACCGATCATGATGCTGCTGTCGGCGGCGACTGCATTGGTGCGGGACCGTGCCTCGTATTTTGCGCTGCGGCGCTTCGCCACCATTCTCAACGTCGTGGTCACGTTTGGGATGGTGGTGCTGGCCCTTCCGCCCGTCTTTCACTTCGTCGGCGAGACGTTGATCCATCTCCCGCCGGAGATCGCGCACCTGGCGCGGGCGGCCACGCTGATTCTCATTCCATGGCCGGCGGCCATCGGCTATCGCCGCTTCTATCAAGGCATCCTGGTCAGCCATCACTTCACCCGGCGCGTTGCGTACGGGACGGTGGTGCGTCTGGTGACGATGTCCCTCACCGCGGGAGTGCTCGCGCTCACGACCTCGCTGCCCGGTGCGATCCTTGGAGCGATCGCGCTGGTGAGCGGAGTGCTGCTGGAGGCGGGTGCCAGCCGCTGGATGGCGCGGCATGTGGTGCGATCCATCAAGGAGAGTGGGGTGGTGGCGGAGGGAACTCTGCTCGAGCTCGGAGCCATCTTCCGCTTTTACTCGCCGCTGGCGTTGACGTCGATGCTGTCGATGGCCCTCGGTCCGCTCGTGACCTTCGGCCTCGGCCGCGGTCGTGCGCCGCTGCAGTCGCTGGCCGTGTGGCCGGTCGTGGTCTCGACGCTCTTTCTCTTCCGCAGCGGCGGCGTGGCCTATCAGGAAGTGGGCATCGCTCTCACCGCACGCGGTGGAGAACGGGTGCGCAGAACAGGCGTGTCGCTGGGCGTGCTGGCCACGCTGGCTCTCGCGCTCCTGGCGTTCACGCCGCTCGAGACCCTCTGGCTGGAGCGGATCTCGGGCCTCTCTTCCGAGCTGGCCGGCTTCGCCATCTGGCCCATCCGGCTGCTGGTCCTCCTGCCTTTCCTCGAATACCTGCTGTCGGTCCAGCGCACGACGTGGATCCTCGCGCGCCGTACCGGCGTGATCACGGTGGCCACGGCCATCGAGAGCGGCGGTCTCCTGCTGGTGCTCCTGCTCACCGTGGGACTGCTGGACTTGGCCGGTGCCGTGGCCGGGGCGATCGCCCTGATCGCCGGACGCCTGGCCGCGAACGTGTTCCTGTCGCTGATGGGCAGGCGAGAGAGCACGCAGGCGCGCTGAGACATGCGCAGGGGCTCCCCTGTATCGCCCGCTCGTACGGTTTAGTCCGTCACCGCACGCTCACCTTTTTCTGGAATTGGACACAGATGTGTAGCTATACTGCCACCACAAAGGACAAGCGGCAGGGCGGCAAGAGACCACGGCAGGCCAGCCATAAAGAGGGCGCGCAACGAGCTCGAGCGGACCGCAACCCGCGCTCTCCCGGTCACTTTCCGCACCGTCTTCAGTCCCTTGACCCGGACAGGAGGGCACCGGCTTGTCGCGGGATCGTGGTGCAGGACGATGTACCGACCAACCTTCAATATGGTTTACACAGGACGGGAGAATACCGATGAAGAAGTTTCGTTTCGTGGCGCTGCTCAGCGTGCTCGTGGCGGTCCTGGCGTTCAACGTAGTCATGCCCCCGGTGGCTCAGGCCGTGGCCTCGGCGACCCCCTGCACCGACCGCTACAACGGCTGCATGGCCGGCGGCGGCGGCTACGAGTTCTGCGACGGCATGTGGTGCGGGTGTATGTACTCCACCTACGGTTACGTCTGCTGATGCGGACCGTGTACGGAGCGGTGCTGCCGCTCGTTGGTGCACGGACCCGTTGACTCCCTGATCGCCGCGGCCGTTTCGACGGTCGCGGCGATCTATCTCTATCTCTGGCCTCGCCACTTCAAGAGAGGTTTTGACGGATGACGAAGCGTCGCTCCCCGTTCCGTGGTCTCGTACTGTTCGGTGTCCTGCTCTGCTCCGGTCTCTTCTGGCTCGCGTGCCGGCAGCACGGCACGGTCGAAGAGCGCAACGGAATCCGTTACGTGACCAATGCCGCTCGCGGTGTCGATGACGAAAAGGTCCGGGAAGAGCTGAAGCCGGTCTGGAAGGTCGGTGGACAGCCCGGCCAGCCGGCATTCTCGGTGGTCATGTGGGCGGACGTCGACTCCGCGGGCAACGTCTACGTGCTCGACTACCGCCAGCAGCAGATCACCCGGCTGACCCCGGACGGGAAAGTGGCCGGGCAGTTCGGCAGGCGCGGTCCGGAGCCGGGCCAGTTGAGCAAGAGCCGCCGCTTCGTGCTGTCGGACGGCAAGCTCTATTTCGCGAATGAAGGGAACGGCCGGATCGAAGTGCTCGGCACCGAGGGGCAGACGTTTCCCCCGGTGCAACTGGCCAACGTGCAGAAGCCGGGAGAGATCTACCGGGCCAACGGGACCTTCTACGTCACGCGCCGTTTCGTTCCCAACGGCGCGTACGTCTACGCGTACGACTCGGACTGGAAGCTGGAGCGCGCGTTGCGGCCGGCGGATCAGCAGGAGGACCGGCTGGACGTCATCCGTTCGCACAACACGGTCTGCCCGGCATCCGACGGGTTATGGATCGTGCACATGCTGATGAACCGGATCGAGAAGATCGGCTGGGACGGCCGGGTCCTCGTCGAGACCTCGCGCGATCTCGACTGGACCTTCCCGAAGGACGAGCACGGGAAAGTGTTGCCCGAGATCCTCGTGCACCGCGCCTGCGCCGTCGACCCGGCCGGAAACCTGTACGTCGTCTACAGCAACCCCGAGGACTGGAAGCGGGGCAATGAGGTCTACAAGTTCGGGCCCGATGGACTGCTGCGCCAGAAGGCATTCACGCTGCCGGTCTTCAACGTCACCATGATGCGCTTCGACGCCAAGGGCAATTTCTATTTCGGCGACGAGACGTCGCTGACCAAGGCCACCATTCAACGGAGTGAGGGATAAACGATGGGAAACACCGAAGGGCCGGACTACGGGAAGTGGCTGATTGCCGCGCTCTGCGTGGCCGTGATCGCCAGTGAGATCGTGGTCATCCGTCAGAACCGGCAGTTGCGCCAGCACGTCGTCGCCGTCGACGCCTCCGCGAAGCAGCTGAATTTTCTCCGCTCCCAGAGCGACCGCACGCTGTTCGAGTCCAGCATGACCGGCCGCTGCACTCCCTTCGCCGGAGACCGCAGCGCTTCCGCATCCACCGCGCCCCTGGAAGTGTCCATCTACTTCTCGCTCGAACGCGATTGCATGTCGTGTGTGGAGGACGTGATCGGCCAGTGGAACGGCGCGTTGCGCAACCCGATCGCGAAGTCGCTGGTGGTCAAGGGCTACACCGAGATCGACGGCACCCGGGCCCGGACGCTTCTCGACCGCGACCTCAAGCCGGCCTTTCCCATCACCAACGTTCCCGACATCGAGCAGAAACTGGCCACCTCCGGCATTCCCACCACCCCGGTGGTCTTCGTATCCGATCCCACGACCGGCAGAATCTTGATGACGTACGCACCGCGGGTCGGAGAAAAGGGCGATCGCTCGCTCCTCGAACGACTGCACAACGTACTCACGCCCTGCGCGTAGTGGGCGGCTGCGCCGCGACGCTCGTCCGGATTGTCAGGGTTCGTGTTCGCTCGAAGCCGACACACGGAGCGCCTGACCCGGTCCGCGCTCCAGCACCAGACGGGCTCCATTGAACGTGGCGTCGTCGGTGGAGAGCTCGACGGGCACGCTGGCTGGCGCGTAGCCGTCCCTCTGCGCCGTCAGGCGGTAGTTCCCTCGCGCGAGACCGGTCAGCTCGAAGCGGCCATAGGCATCGGTGGTGGTGCGGGGATGGAACGCGCCGGGCATCCCCGGGAGCGCGGGTTCTGCCACCACGGAAACTCCAGCCAGCGGCCCGCCGGTGGCGGCGTCGACGACCTCGCCACTGACGCGCGTCACCGGCAGATCGACGTCGAGGTTCTGGTCAGAGGTCAATGCGATCACCTGCTCGACGCGCTGACCGGACTGCGCGACCAGCACCGCCAACCGGTGTTCGCCGGCCACCAGTCCTTCGATGCGGAACGCCCCCGCGCTGTCGGTCACCGTCGATCCCGAGGAATCGCCGGAAGTGCCGGTGGCGGCCACGGACGCATCCGGCACGGGCTGTCCGGTGCGCCGCACATGACCGCTGAGTGTCACTCCACGCTCGAACTGGAGGTCGGCGTGCGCCTCCGCACCCCCCTCGGCGACGGTGACGGTCTTGCGCGCCTGCCGGCCGCTGGGCAGCCGGGCGGTCACCGTCCACTCGCCAGGGAAAACACCCGAGACGCGATAGTTGCCCTGAGGGTCGGGCTTTCCTTCACGGAGAGCATCGAGCGTGGTCATCGGCTGCTTGAGGGCCGTGATCTGGAGTTGAGAGAAGGTCTGCGGAGCCAGTCCGAGGATGCGACCGGTGATGACGCCGCCCCCCTGCTGCAGACGCAGCTCCAGGCCGTCGACACCGCGATCGACGAGCTGCACGTCCTGGTGCGCCGCCGCATATCCCTCCTTGAGCGCGGAGAGACTGTAGGTGCCGGGAGCGAGTCCGCGGAAGGCGAACGCGCCGTCGCCGCCGCTGACGTCCTCGCGCGCGAAGCCTGGACCCGACGTCAGGATCGTCACTCCAACTCCCGGCAGGGCCCGGCCCCGTTCATCGACGACGACGCCCGTGACGCCGAATCCCTCGGCCAGTCGCAGGTCGAGATGATTCACGCCGGCGCGCACTTCCAAGTCGCGGACGGCGGTCTGGTACCCGTCCTGCGTGGCCGTCACCGTCTGCGGTCCAGTGGGGACGCCTTCCAGCCGATACCGCCCGTCCCCGTCCGCCTGCGCGGATCCGCTCACCTCGATGTCGAGCATGCGGTCGGGAGACCATTTGCGGCGCATCGTGACGCGCGCCGACGATGCCGGTTGTCCGCCGGGAAGTTGCACGCTGCCTTCGATGGCCGCGCCGCGCTTCAGCGTCAGCTCCACCCCCTCGAGACTCTTCCCTTCGCTGATCTCCAGCACCATCGGGTCCGCGGAGACGAAATCGCGCGCGGCCGCGGACAAGTCCGCCCTCCCGGCGCCGAGGTCCTCGAGGACGAAGGCTCCCGCCGCATCGGTCTGCGTGACGCGGCCCGACAGTCCAGCCGGCAAGGCCGCATCGGCGGGACGGATCGACACGACCGCGGCCACGATCGGCTCCCCCTGCTCCGTCTTCACATGACCGCTCAACCGCGAGGCCGGCTCGAGGGTGATGCGCAGAGGTTGCGTGGGGATCTCGACCTGCGGAAGCGTGCTCGGCACGAACCCGGTCTTGCGGGCGATGACGTCGACCGTCGTGTCGGACGCGAGGCCGTCGAGCGCGAAGGTGCCGTCGGCTTTCGTGAGGGTTTCCTTTGCGCCGTCGCCGTTGCTTCTCGCGTCCGCATCGCCGCGAATGCCGGACGGACTCGGGGGGAGCACGGCCACCGTCACTTCCGCCAACGCCCGGCCGCGCGCATCTTCCACCGTCCCGGTCAGGGTCGCTCCGCGCTCGAGCGTGATCGTGCCGAGGTTGGCCGGCTCTCTGCCACTCTCGATCACCACATCGCGTCCGTGCGTGACGAAGCCCCGAGCCTTCGCCTCGAGTGTGAAGGTGCCGGCCCGCAGGTGCTCGAAGCGAAACGTGCCCCCGGCATCCACGATGGCCTCGGACGTCTCGGGCTCCGGCTCGTCTGGAGGGCGAAGGTAGGCAGGCAGCTTCGAGGCCGGAGTTGCGGCCACGAGACGGACCTCCGCGCCGGGCACCGGCTCATCCCGTTCGTTGACGACTTTTCCGAACGCGGCCGACCCGCTGGTGAGCACGAGCTCGAGACCGGTGCGTACGGCTCCGGGGAGGAGCTTCTCAGCGACGGTGATCGTCGCCGGCGCGAAGCCTGGTCTCTCCGCGCTCAAGGAGTAAGCCCGCCGTGGCAAGACTTCGACGCGAAACGCGCCCGTGGGCCCACTCACGCTGCGCGTGGCCAGGCCTTCCGGACGGGGACGAAAACGAAAGAGAGTCTCGGGACTCCACTCGCTCAACCGGATCTCGGCGGCGGCTACCGGGCGGCCCGCGGAGTCGACCACTCTTCCGGCCAGAGTTGCTGTCGGCTGCAGGGCAAAGGTCGGTCCGGCGGCGGAGGGCCCCCGAGGAGGAACTTTCTCCGCGCGGGGCAGATGGCCGGTGGCCGCGGCGCGAAGAAGGATCGTGCCCGCATCGGGCGCAGGCTGCCACGAGATCGCGTAGGTCCCTTTCGCATCGCTGCGCACGAATCCGGCGGGATCGCCGTCGCTCCAGACGAAGGACTGCGCCAGCGGTGCACGGGATTCCGCGTCGAGCACACGTCCGCTGAGCCGATCGGCAGGTTCGAGCTTCACCTCGACCGCCGCAGATGCGTTCTCCGTCGCCGGTCCCAGTGTTGGGCGCGCCCCGCGGCCGTCCTGCGTCTCGATGAGCAGTCGCGATTCCGTCCGACAGGGGAGCGTCACCGTGACGGTCCCGGCATCGTCGGTGAGGCCGAGCACCAGCACGTCGGCGGCGACGAACGCGGCGGCTACCGGCGCGCCGTTCCCGTCGCGTACAGCCAGCGTGCGCGCGCAGCCCGGCGGGGAACGGAGGTCCACGCTTGCCGACGTCACGCGCGAGGCGCGGACTTCGGCGAGGCCGGCTCCCACGGCGGCGACCTCGAGGCTCTCCCCGGCGCCGCGTGGCAAGGTCGCCCAACCGGTGGCGTCGGAAACCGCCAGGCGGGGCGCGACGCCCCAATCATCGGAATGGACCCGCAAAGGCCCGGCCGGCCACGCCGCGATCCGCGCCCCGGAGCGCGGCGTGCCGTCGGCTGCGAGCACGCGCACACGCAGAGCCTCATTCTTTTGCATGCGTAGCGGCGGCAACTCGACGGGCGCGAGCAGCGGCAGGAGCGCCGTCTCGGCGGGGACGGCACCGGCGACACGAACCGTCACCCGGTACATGCCGATGGCCGGCGCGGACAGACGAAATCGGCCTTCGCCATCGGTGGTCGTCTGCGACAACGGTGGGGGATGGGTCTTGTCGGAGAGTTGGAGCAGCCGGCTCTCGGCATGGGAGGAGTAGGCCGTCAGCTCGACCGTGGCATTCCCGGCAGGCTTGGCGTTGCTGTCGAGGACACGTCCGCTGATCTCGATCGCGGCAACCCCGGCCGGCGGGAGATCGGCCGCCAGCAACGTGAGGAGGATCAGGCTACCGAACATCGTGCTCACTTCAGCGGCTGCGGCGGACGGAAGAGGGCGTCATCGATCGGAGGGTTGACCTCCACCACGTAGCGGGTCTCGCCGGTCGAATGTGCGATGAGGACGCCGCCCACATTGCGGTAGTCGCCGAACCGCGTGCGGTTCGTTCCTTCTCCGCCCCAGGGAGACTTGGTCTTCCGGGCGCGTTGCACGAGGAGGAACGTTTTCGCATCGATCCAAAGCGTCACGGGGTCATAGCCGGTTCTCTCGAGCGAAAGCTTCCAAGCGGGCTGCCCGCCCACCGCTTCCTGTCCCAGAAGCCGGAGTTGCGCTCCCTGGGCCGGAAGGTCGAGCAGATCGCTGCGGAGAATCAACCCCGTCTGCCACGCCCGCAGCTCCTCGGGTGTGAGCTTGTGAGGAACCCCGTAGTCGGGACCGCGGAACGGATTGGAGATCCACCCCGAGGTGCCGTCAAACGCCGTGACCAGCGTCTTGCCTGAGTACTGATCATCGCGTTCCTCGGTGCGCACCTTCCCAGGTCCCTTCCAGACCCAGACGAAGGAGGCGAACGAGCTCGATCCCTTGATCACCAGGGATTGCACCCGCTGCCAGCGCGCCTTTCCGCCGATGGCCTCGACATGCCTGCGCGCGATCTCCGCCGCGTCGGGCGGCGCGGGAGTGGTCCCCAGGAAAAGGAGCAAGAGCGGGAGGAGAAAGAGAGGGTGGCGGGGGAAAGCAGGTCGAATGAGTGTTCTCATGGCCATGCCGGGTATCAGGATGGCGGGAAGTATAGCGTTCATGGCGGGAGGCATCAAGAGCCTGATGCGTTGCTTCTCCGAGGTCCATGCCGGAAGTCGCGATGGACTCTGGTCTGTGGAGCGGTGGACTTGAGTCCACCGGGCACTCGCGAGGAGTGAGCC
>JBDTOZ010000785.1:0-1568 GCA_039932995.1 Acidobacteriota bacterium
CGAGGCGCGGGTCCACGTCGGGTGCAGCGAGGAGTTGGGGGGAGATCGTGCCGAGGACCCGCCGCCGTGACCGTGCCACCGGCGAGGCGCGAGCGAATGACCGATTCACGAACTGCGTCATGAATCGTGCGCGCAAGATGCGCCCCTAATGACCGTGGCGTGAGCGACCGTGCCGGAAGCGATGCAAGATCCCGCCGATCCGCGGTCGTGGCGAGGACGCAAGTTGCTCGAGTAGCCGACGTCGCGAGCTTACGCGCCGCTGGTGCCTTGAGGGTTTCGGCCACTCCGCCCAACGTCCCAGGGTGAGCGGCTTCGGCCCACGCGAGGAACTTGCAAGTAAGCGTATCAGACGGCGGGCCGAAGTCCGCTCCACCCGCGAGTTAGGCGCCGTCGTCGGGCGCGGATGGAGGATCGGTACGCTCCCAGCGTTCAGCGATCCCTTTGGCGGCGACGGCCGTGAATAAGTTCGTAACCATGATTAGGTCGTACTCATCGAGCGAGCGAACCTGAGCTGCATTCTTCTCGGCGGCCTCGTGGAGATGCCCGTTGGGCTCAAATAGCTGAATAGGGATGTCGTCGAGCTCTAACCCTGAACCGCTGGTGACTTCTAGGGCGCAGGCGTCCCCGAACTGGACGAGCGCAATGTCGGTAATGTCTGGGCGCAGATATCGCCCGAAGCGAGATCTGAAGAATTCGAAAAGGGACACACGTACGTGAGGAGCTTCTTGAGGTACTGGATAGCTTGCCGCCAAACTTTGCAGCGCAAGAATCGCATCCTTCGGTTGTACGCGAAAGAACTCTTTTGACTGGCTTGCCCTGGATGCAGCGAAGCGCAAGTGAAGGGCTAGTTCTACAGCCTGGCAGTCACCCACGAGATGATCGTAGATGACAACATAACGCTCTGGAACGCCAGTTTGACGTGACAATTCGTTCGCGCGATCGAGCGTCGGTCGCGTTGTGCGGCCGATCTTGATCCGATCAGGAAACGCCGGATTCAACAGAATATAGACGAAACCGATAGTCATGGTTGCTCTGAGGCGCCTAACGGACCGGGGTTCAGCCGCGTGGCCCGCGACGCCATGGTAGCGCAACCTGCAGGACAGAAAGGCAGCGGGCCACGTCGGCTGCAAGCCAGAGTTAGCCGCCGCGGCTCACAACGAAGTCCCCCACCCATCAAAGTCAGCCTCGTGAGAAGAGGCGAGTATGGCGAAACGCGCAACAAAGTTCCGTCCGACCACCTGAAGAACCGAGCGAACGATCTGACCCTCGACGTTCCAAACCGCGGCGTCCTTTGCGGAGACTCTGGCGATCACATTACGTAAACCACACTCCCGAAGCGCCTCAGCGAGCGATTCTGCCCGCGCCGCGTCGTATGCCCAGAAGTGCAGATCGACGGTCCGATCGATCTCTAGATTCCCACCCTTCCGCGTGATGAGGTCCACCAGCTCGCGATTGCGAGCCTCGTGTCGTCCGATGACTTCTTCGATCTCTTTCACCCGCGGCTCCGGCGGCTAACGGACCCAGCTCACCCGCGTGGACCCGCACGGAATGAATGATAGCTCTTGCGA
>JBDTOZ010000786.1:0-19093 GCA_039932995.1 Acidobacteriota bacterium
CACGCGCGTCGCGAGTGCCCGGTGGACTAAAGTCCACCGCTCCACAGAGGCTTCCGCAGCGCCCTCCCGTTTTCCTCAAAGTTAGCGCGTATGGGCATTCTGCCCGCGGTTGTGGGCGGGCGTGCATGAAGCGCCGTAGCTGCGCGTCAGGAGCGTCTCGCGTCGCGGTTGTGGGCGGGCGTGCATGAAGCGCCGTAGCTGCGCGTCAGGAGCGTCTCGCGTCGTTGATGGTGGCGACCTTCACCAGCTCCGCCAGATCCCGCACCCGCACGTCCGGCTCGATCGTCCCCCGCTTGTTTGCGCTCCGAGGGTGTTCGAGAAGGGCCACGCGGCAGCCGGCGGCGCGGCCTGCGGCGAGGTCGCTGTCCTGATCGCCGATCATCCAGGAGCGCGTGAGGTCAATGTCGAGGTCGCGCGCGGCGTCGCGGAGTGAACGCGCTCCCGGCTTGCGGCAGTCGCACGCGATGCGAAGCTCTTCGACGAGCGCCTGCGGGTGATGGAAGCAAAGATAGCTCGCGGCGATCGGAACGCCGACGCGCACGACGACCGCGTCCTGCACTTCGAGCAACTCCTCGCGCGACGTCTTCCCTTTCGCGTAGCTCGGCTGGTTGGTGATGATGACCAGCAGCCACCCCGCATCGACGAGGCGTCTCAAGGGCTCGGTCACGCCGTCGATCATGGTCAGGTCCGCGAGCCTTCGCGGCGACTCCCACTCCCCGCTCGACGGGTAGTACACGAGCTCGTCGAGGATGCCGTCGCGGTCGAGAAAGAGTGCGCGGTTCATAAATGAGGGACGTGCGTGATCCGCGTCGTCTCCGCCTCCAGACTGACGTCCTCCGGAGGCTGCCGGAACAGCACGGTGTCGTTGCTCGAGAGCAGGATCACTCCCAGCGGCTGGATGCCGCGTGAGAGCACCGTGACGCGCTCCCCTTTCCGCAAACGCGGCCCGGCGGAGATGGTGATGGGCGGATCGGCCATGCTGCGCAACACCAGCGGCTCGCCTCGATAAGCGCTCAACGGGTCGCGGAACCACGGATGACGGGCCAGCTCCGGCGAGACGTAGAGACGGTACTCACCGTCGCGGGGAACCGTCCACGTGTGACTCTTCCCCGGCAACACCACGGCATTCATGGCCGGGATCCACAGGTTGCGCCACACGGGCATGTAGTGCCGCACGAGCCACGGCCCGAGCTCGCGCTGGACCGTGCCCACCCATACCAGCGTGTAGTGGTCGAAGACGACGGCCGCGGGAGGATCGCTGGCGGAGTAGCGGGGAGCGAGTCCCTGCCTCACGAGCTGTCGCGCCAGCTCGGGGAGAAACCAGAAGCGGTAGGCCGGCTCGCGGCGCAAGGCCCACGGCACGCCGCTCCACACGTGCTCGCCGGGGAGAGTACGCGCATGAACCTCGCGCATGATCCGGTCCTGATACGCGAGGTCCTCTTCCTTGCCGCGAAAGATCGACGCGAACGCGTTCACGCTCCAGGCGACGAGCAACATCGCCAGCACGATGCCGCGACGCGGGATGCGCTCGAGGACCGCGGCGATCAGCGGGATGGAGAGGATCACCATCAGCGCGAAGTGATAGTTGTAGATGAACTTCATCGAGGCGATGAAGAGGATGTTCACGAGTTGCGCGCCCGCGATCAGGCGCAGGTCCTTCCGCTTCCACGCCAGCAGCAATCCGGCGAGGCCGAGGAGCAGGATGGACATGCCTCCCACATCGACGGCCGCCCATTCGAACAACCGGTCGGAGGCCAGGATGCGCACGCCGAAGGGCACGAGCAGGCGATGCAGAAAACCGCCGATGACCGGCGCCGCAAACTTCTCGCCGAGGTTGTCGACCCAGACTTCTTGCCACAGAGCGCCCAGGGCACCGGTGGCGGCAAAGTAGGACAGACAAGCCACCAGCCCCGCCAGACCTCCCACCACCACGCGCCAACGGAAAAGCAGGAGCACCAGGATCACCAGCACCGGGCCGAAGCGGAGGTTGGTGAAGCCTGCCAGGCAGAAGACGACGCCGGCCAGCAGGTCGCGGTTGCGTCGCGCCAGGACGAGGCCAAGGACGACGAACAGACAGCCCAACGACTCGACGCGATACTCCACCGCCGGGATCATGAACAGCGAGCTGCAGACGGCCAGCGCCACCGCCGACCAGCGCGCATTGCGCTCGAGCCCCACGTCACGCATCCAGACGTTCAACAGCCAGAACGTGGCCACCCACACCGGGACCTGCGCCCAGCGCATGGCCAGGATGGCACTCGCGCCGGGGCTGTCCGTGAGCAGCGAGAACGGCGCGAAGACGAACCACGCCAGCGGCGTGTGATGCTCCCAGAAGTCCCGAAACGGCACGCGCCCCTGGGCGATCCACCGCGTGGCCCGATAGAACTCCAGCTCGTCCCAGTTCAGCGGATGGAGCCACTGCAGGGGGATCAGGCGGATCAGGGCGGCAGTGAGGGCGATGGCCATCGGGAGCAGAGGTGCCGGTCCCTCCCCTGCCCCCTCCGCCCTTCCTTCCGTCACCGCAGTTGCTCCACCACCTCGCGGATCGTGCGGCGCACCGCTTCGTGGCTGCTCAGCTTCGGGGTCCAGCCGAGCGCGGTCATGCGCCGCGTGTCGAGCTGGACCTGCGGGACGTCGCCGCGCCAGCCGCGGGGGCTGTCGCCGTACTGCACGTCGATGGCGTTGCGGTCGATGCCCATGGCCTCGATCGTCCAGTCCGTGATCTCGCGCACGGAGGTCTGGTCGGTCACGGCCAGGTTGTGTACGTTGACATGTCCGCGCGCGTGCTCGAGGCCGTACTCCATGCCGTCGAGGCAGTCCTCGACGTAGACATAAGGCTTTGCCTGCGTGCCATCGCCGAGGACCACCAGCTTCGTCCGCTCGTCACGGAGGCGCAGGACGAAGTCGTAGATGACGCCATGCGTGGGATTCGGTCCGACGATGTTGCCGAAGCGGTAGATCCAGGCCTTGAGGTCGTAGTTGTGCGCGAACGCCGTGATCAGCGCCTCGCAGGCGGCCTTGCTGGCCGCATACAGCGAGATGGGCAGGATGGGACCGTAATCCTCCGGCGTGGGCATGACCGTCGGCTCGCCGTACACCGCCCCGCTGGAAGAGAAGACGATCTCCTTCACGCCGGTGCGGCGCATGGCTTCGAGCACGTTGTAGGTGACCAGCGTGCCGCCCTTGAGATCGAAGTCGGTGTACTTGGTCCCGAAGCTGATGTCGCTGTTCGCCGCGAGGTGCCAGATGCGGTCCGGCTGAAAGTCACCGAGCAGCTTGACCACGCCGTCGAGGTCGAGCAGATCGAGCTCGTGGAACGTGAAGCGCGGATGGCGGACCACGTACTCGCGCTTGCCGAGGAAGAAATTGTCCGCGCCGGCCACTTCGTCCCCGCGCGCCAGCAGGCGTGGAATGAGGTTCGAAGCGATGAATCCTGCCGCGCCGGTCACGAGAATCTTCAAGGGATCTCCAATGCCGCGCGCGTGCGCGCCAGCTCGTCGAGCGTGCCGATGTCGTAGAACTGATGGTCGACGATCTCGGCTTCCATGCCCCCGTGCTCGGCGAGGTTCGCATACACGATCTCCTCGAACGAGCACGGCCCGGCCTCGGGCAGGAGATCGATCGTCGACGCGAGCAGAACCGCGAAGCCGGCATCGAGGTACGGGAGCTCGGGTGCGCGCTTGTCGAAGCGCACCAGATCGCCCGCTTCGACGTCGGCGTTGCCGATGGTCAACCGCGGATAAACGGCCAGGCTGTTGCCGATGTGCTCCTGCACGAAACGATCGTAGTCGAAGCGGCGCAGGACATCGCCGAAGGTGAGGAGGAAGCGGTCCCCAAGGAGCGCCCGCGCTTCCCGCAGCGCGCCGCCGGTCCCGAGGGGCTCGGTTTCGCGGCTGTAGGTGACGTCGATCCCGAATCGCGAGCCATCGCCGAAGTGGTCTTCGATGACGTGCGCAAGGTGGCCGGTGAGCAGCACGAACTCGCGAAAACCGCGCTCGCGGAACGACTCCACGACGCGCTCGAGGTACGGGCGTCCGCCAATGGAGAGCATCGGCTTGGGGACGTCGCG
This sequence comes from Acidobacteriota bacterium, assembly GCA_039932995.1. GTDB lineage: Bacteria > Acidobacteriota > Thermoanaerobaculia > Gp7-AA8 > Gp7-AA8 > QHVT01. The sequence goes on from JBDTOZ010000786.1 coordinate 4,070, forward strand.
CGCCAGGTCGCCGAGGCGCGTGCCGAAGCCGCCGCAGAGGATGGCCACTTTCATGTTGTGGCCCTGCGTCTGAGGTTGCTGGTTCCGGGTTGCTGGTTTTGCGCCCCGAGCCCCGTTGCCTGAGGAATGTCTGCGATCACTTCCGTGCCTTCCACAGCCTCTTCAGGGTCCACCACGTGCTCGAGAAACGGTGCAACGTGGTCGTGCCGATGCGCTCGCGGTAGTCGATGGGGATCTCGATGGTGCGGAAGCCGCGGCGGTACGGGATCACGTACATATCCACGGGCAGGGCCGGGCCGCGAGGGGTCCACTGCACCGCGTCGATCATCGTCTTGCGATAGGCGCGCATGCCGCTGTGCACGTCCGTGGTCTTGATGCCGTGCAGGAGGCGCGCGGCCAGGGCGAAGGCGCGATTGGCGAGGAAGTTCGCGAATGGCATGGCCTTCGGCCTTTTCCATGTACGAGTCGTGTTGACCAGGTCGTAGCCCTCGTCGATGAGCCTCACCAGCTCGGGGATCACGTCCACCGGATAGGTGTCGTCGCAGTCGAGGGTGACCACGATGTCGCCGTGCGCCTCGCGAACGGCGCGGTCCATGGCCGGCCCGTAGCCCTGCGGCGGGAACTGTTTGATGACGCGGCAGCCGAGGGACTCTCCGATCTCGGCGGTGCGGTCCTTGGAAGAGTCGACGAGGAGGATCTCGGCGTCGGGAGCGACGCGGCGGATGTCGTGGACGACCTTGGCCACGGCCCCCTCCTCGTTCATGGTGATCATGGAGACGGTGAGTTTCATCGTTTGGCTTCGAAGATCATCTGGAATGCCAGCATTCCCGGCCAGAGCGAGGCGATGCCCCGTTCGATCGGATAGGCGGTCTTCATGTAGAGCTGGTAGGGCTTCGATTTGAGCAGTGCGTCGGGCGGCTGAGGGACGGCCGTTCCTCGGGAAAGAAGCTTCTTGGCCAACGGCACGAGCGGCCGCACCAGGCCCGGGTTGTACGTCGTCCGCACCGGCGTCAGGTCTCCCTGAGTCAGCAGCCAGCGTGCGGAGCGGCGCGTGAAGAAACGGAGGTGCGTGCGATCGAGCACGCCGGTCTCCTCATATTGCCAGCGACCGACAAGATGGGCGAAGCGCACCGACCACAGGCCGACGTTCGGGAGAGAGACGAACACGCTGCCCCCTGGTGCGAGCCACTGCAGATAGCGGCGCAGCACCCCCACCGGCCACGGCACATGCTCGAGCACGTCCGCGAAGACGATCGCGTCATATGTGCCGTCAGGGGTGGCGGTCTGCAGGTCGGCCTGGATGACGCGGCCAATGCGTTTGGCGGCGATGGCACAGGCCTCCGCGCTCTCCTCGATGCCGGTCACGTCGTTGCCCAGCTTCTGGAGAACTTCGCTCGTGGTGGCGAAGCCGCAGCCGACGTCGAGGACGCGCAAGCCCTTGCGCTTGCCCCACAGGCGCAGGAGCCCCCAGTTCACGTCCTCGAAGTATTGATACGGTGCCTGCTCATCCATTCCGCAACTCGGTGGCAAGCGCGAGAGCGCGCTCGATGCAGACGTCGGAGTTGATGTAGTCGAACTGCGCGAACCGGCCGAGGAGGTGCAGGCCGGTGGCGGCCACGGACGCGCGCATGGCGGTCACGTTCTTCCGGTAATCGAGGTCGTAGACCGGATAACCGTAGAGGAAGCGCACCACGCGCGTGTAGACCACCGACTGGCGGTCGACGAAGCCGATCTTCTCCACATCGTCGAGCGCGCGCTCGATCAGGGCCGCGTCGTCCATCTCCCAGATGCCGTCGCCTTCGTTCGTGGTGATCTCGGCCATGATCGAGGAGCCGCCCGGCGGCACGCACTTTTCGCCGAACGCCTTCGGGAAGGAGAGGCGGTGGAACACGATCTCCGGGTCGGGCACGTACAACGCGGTGTAGCCGTGTCCCGGATCGGTGCTCGAGCCGATGCAGATGTTGACCAGGGAGTTGTAGCGCAGCTTCGTCGCGGTCTCGCGCGTCGCGGCCGGTGCTTCGGGCCAGACTTTCAGGAGCTCATGGATCGGGATCGTGGAGACGAGCGTGCGATACCAACGCTCCTCCCCTTGCTCCGAGGTCACGCGCCAGCCGTCGCCGTCCTTCGCCACCGATGCCACGGCCCAGCCGGTGTGAACGTCACCACGGACTTTTTCCGCGAACGCGCGCACGATCGACTCGAAGCCGCCTTCGGTCGGATACGAGTAGTACAACTGGTGCAGGTAGCCCTCGGTCGGAATGCCGATCGAAGACTTGAGCACGTCCTCCATCGGCGGCTTCGGGATCCGGGAAACGAACTCGAGCCCGATCTTCTCCGGGTCGTAGTTCCAGATCTTGCGGTTGTAGGGGATGAAGTATTTTTCGGAGATCCCCGCCCCGAAGGTCGCGTACGACCACTGTGCCAGGTTCTCCGCGATCTCGCCGGAGCGCGGATTGACGATGTAGTCGCGAATGCACTCGAAGTTGTCCTGCTTCGGCAGGGCCGCCAGATCGTTCTCGAACGGGTACTTCACGAGGTTGCCTTTGAAGTAGATCCGGTTCTCGCGGCGGTTCTGGTGCACGTTGTCGCCCAGCACCTCGATCATCAGGTTCAGCACTTCTTTGTTCTTGCTGAACATGATGTGCGGCCCGGCGGCGTCGAAAGTGAAGCCGTCTTCGACGATCGTTCCGCAGAGACCGCCGATGCGTGCGCTCTTCTCGAGCACGTCCACATCCTCACCGAGTTGCGCCGCCAGGGCGATTCCGGAGATGCCGCCGCCGAGGATGCCGATTCGCTTGCGCGAGGGCGAGATCACGCGTTCTCCCTCATGGCCAGCGACCGGTGCGGCGAGAGAAATCCGTGGCCCATCTGCGCCACGACTTTCGTGCCCTCGGGCTCGATGGTGTAGTGCATGCGCAGCATGCCCTGCGTCTCCATGTAACGCTCCAGCTCCGCGTGATGGCTGGCGCAGTAGAGCATCAGGAAGCCGCCGCCGCCCGCGCCGATGATCTTGCCGCCGAGGACCTTGAACCGCGCGCGCACTTCCTCGTAGATCTCGTCGACCTGGCGGAGCGAGATCTTGCCGGAGAGCTTCTTCTTCGACTGCCAATGCTCGTCCAGAAGCTGTCCCCAGCGGTCGTAGTTCGACGTCTCGATGGCTTCGAGAATGCTGTAGCCGAGTTCCTTGATGCGCGAGAGGCTGTCCTCCACGCGGACGTGGTTGGCGCTCGACTTCTGCTGCATGGCCACGTTCTGGTCATGCAGCACCTCGCGCGCATCCCGTTGCGCGCCGGTGTAATAGATGTGCGTATGGGCCACGAATTCGGCGATGTCGCTGCTGCTCGGGCGCAACTGTTTGACGGCCACGGTCCCGTCGCGGGCGATGTCGAGCACGGTCAGCCCTCCGTACGCGGCCATGTACTGATCCTGCTTGCCGATGGGCTGCGCGAGGATGTCCAGCTCGATGTGGCAGGCCTCTTCGGCCAGCGCCTGCAGGGGCACGTAGTCGCGGCGGTCGTGGTGCAGCGCGTTGAGCAGTCCGACCAGGTAGCAACTCGACGAGCCCAGACCGGTGCCGGCCGGGAGGTCGGCAATGGAGCCGACTTCGAATCCGTAGCGCACACCGTGCGCGCGCAGCGCTTCGCGCGCCAGTTCGTGACGGAGCTCGGAGACGTCGTCGACGACCTCGCTCTGGGAGTAGTGCAAACGGATCTTGGAGCCGACGGTGGGACGATTCACCATCACGTACATGTACTTGTCGAGGCCCATCGCGAAGATGAAGCCGCCGTGCTGGGTGTAGTACGAGGGGAGGTCGGTGCCGCCGCCGCCGAGGGTCACCCGAAAGGGCGTGCGCGTGACGATCACAACTTGAATCCCGCCGCGGCCGCGTCGTTGTAGAACATCTTCACGGTGTCGAGGGAGAGCTCGTCCAGCGGCTTGCCCACCATGGCCAGCTTCTTCAGGATCTCGCCCGTGCAGGTGATGATGTCGCACCCGCACTCCTCGGCCTGGAAGATGTTCAGCAACTCGCGCGGGCTGGCCCACAACAACTGCGCCTTCGGCCGCGCGGCACAGATCGCCTTCGCCTCGCGCATCAGCGGCACCGGATCGCGCCCCGTGTCGGCAATGCGGCCGGCGAACACCGAGACGATGGCCGGAGTGTCGGGATGCAGCGCTTCCACGACGTTGCGCACCTGGTCGAGAGTGAGGATGGCCGTCACGTTCAGCTTCACGCCCGCTGCCGAGAGCCGGCGGATCAGGTCGACGGAGGAATCCCCTTTCGTGTTCGTGACCGGAATCTTCACGAAGACGCCGTCACCCCACGTGGCGATGAGCTTGGCCTGACGCTCCATCTCATCGAAGTCGTCCGCGAACACCTCGAACGAGATCGGCATCCCCCCCACGGCCGCCAGCGCTTCATGGGCGAAGCTCTCGTAATCCGAGATCCCGGATTTGCGCATGAGGGTCGGATTGGTGGTGAAGCCACGAACCAGGCCGGCATCCCGCGCCGCCACCATGTCCCGCACGTCGGCGCCATCCGCATAGATGGCAATGTTCAGAGGAGCCATTGCCGCCGATTCTAACGCAGGGCACGGGGAAGCTCGCGCCTCATGGGCTCGCCCAGAAGACAGGGAAGTGCGCCCTATCTCCGCACCCGCAACGCAACGCCCGCGATCACTGCCAACGCCGCGATCGCGAGCCAGGTCCCGACGACCAGAGAGCGCGGGCGGTACGCGAGCCGCACCTGGCCCTCCGCGTTGGGAGGGATCTCGATGGCAGGAAGGATCATGCTGGCGCGAAGCACCGGAACGGGCTCGCCGCCGACGGTGGCCTGCAGGCCCGGGATCCAGGGGCGGCGGAAGACGATCAGCGCCTTCGGTCCCGTTCCACGCACGACGAAGGCCGTCCCGTTGCGCGACACCTCGATCCTGTCGATGTTGCGGGGGCCGTACCGCTCGATGCGTTTGGGGCCGGGCGTGTAGAGCACGACGGGCAGGGTGGCGGTCTTGCGCCCGAAGATGGCCGCATACGCCTCGCGCGCGTCGCCCGTCTTGACCGCCAGTGCCGGCGCGAACAGCGGCTCGGCGGCGGCTTCGCCGCGATGCAGAACGATGCATTCGGCGATCCGCGCCACCGGCCGCCACCCGCGCGCGGCCAGCAGCGGAGCGTACTCCCGGGCCATCCCCTCACGGGCCACCAGCCCGTTCACGCCGAGCTGTTCCAGCAGTTGCAGGGGACCGGTCTCGTCACGAAGAATCCTCCGCGCCTCTTCCCCCGACTCGAGCGGCCCGTGCGCATCGAAGTGAAAGACGTTCTTCAATGCGGCCAGACCGAGGGGCGAATAGCCGTTGATGAAGTCGAGGCCCGCGTACATCGGAATGTTGCCCGGCCGCAGGGCCACGTTGACCCCGCGCACGTTGCGATGGTCTGGGGAGGTCTCGACGACGGCCCCGATCTCATACAGCGCCAGATAGCGCCGGGCCGGATCGAATGGCGCAGGAGCAAGCAGCGACTCGTCCTCGCTCCACGCCGGCACCTCCCCCGCTTGCCCTGCGAAGGTGAGAAACGTCATCACGATCATGCCGCCGGTGATCACCGCCGGCAGGGCCTCCGCGATCCGGCCCGCACGTTTCTCCGCCACCGCCCAGACCGCGCAAAGTGTCGCCAGCGTCGCCGCGGACGCGAGCGACGCGCGCCATTCCTGATCCCAGGCCCAGGAAGCCACCATGGTCACGGCCAGCAGTGCGAACGCGCACGTCGTCACGCGGCGCCGCGCCTCTCCGATGGCCACCGCTCCCAGGAGCGCCAGGGTCAGGTGGAAGAGCGGCAGCCAGCGGAAGCTCCAGCGGAACGGACCCGCGGCGGGAAGCAGCACCAGGACGAGCACGCCCAGGAGCAGCAGCAATTCGGGCGCGAACTTCGCTGCGAATCGCCGTCCGCTCGCCGCGAGGACCGCAGCCAGGGGCACGAACGCACCCACGAGCTCCACGGCCGGATGGGGCCACGCTCCCGCGAAGACGGGCCAGACGACGGAAAACGAGGGGAGCACCAGGCCGAACAACGCCCCCGGGGGCAGGAACCAGATCGATTCGAACGCGGTCGCGGCGTTCGTGCGCGCGGTATATGGGAAGTATTCGAGGAGCATCAGGACAGCGGGCGCCGCCAGGCCCAGGCCCAGCAGCGAGGCGCCGCACATGATGAAGGCGGCCCGCCACTGGCGCTTCCCGAGCGCGGAAAAGAACTGCATCGCTGCCACGGCCAGCGCCATGACCACCGAATACGGCCAGCCCGCGGCCACGAGGAGATAGAACGCGAACGCCGCTCCCGCCCAGCTCCAGCGGCTTCGTCCGTGCCCGATGCCGCGCAGGGCCAGCCAGTACCAGGGCAGCCATGCGAAGCTGGCCACGGCCGTGAGCCACGTGGTGGCCCACCACAGTGTCCAGCCATTGAGCCCGGCCACGAGCGCCACCATCATGGCCGCGCCGGAACGCGCACCGTAACTCCTCGCCAACCGGTAGCCGCCGGCCGCGGCGATGGCCGCATGCACGATGAACAGCATCGCACCGCGCCCGCTCAACGAAAGCGGCAAGGCCCAGACCAGCAGGTCCAGCAGAGCGCGAAAGAGCGAGAACACGCCGAACTGATACTCGGCGCCGAGGGCCGTGCAGACCCACGATGACCGCGTGAGCAGCGGGATCTCGCCGCTGCTCCAGGCACGAGCGACCTCCCGCGAGCCCGGCAGGTACTGCAGTTGGAAATCGTCCCGCACGAAGAAGGAGGGATGGATCGCGTAGAGCGCGGTCGCGACGAGCACGACCAGCAGTCCCGCGGCGAAGGTGCGGCGTGCTTCGCTCATGGATTGATGTTCAGTTGTCCGCCCTGCAGGAAGATCTGTTGTCGCCGGCACAGGTCGGACCAGAGCCATCGCGTGCGGCGCAGCCACGCCTCCCCTTCCGGTTCAGGCGGGGCGCTCCTCCCGACCTCGAAGATCGCGAGCGCACGCGTGGGCGTCAGAGCTCCCGCGCGGAAGGCGCCCTCGGCACAACTGCAGACTCCGTCCAGGAACGGCATCCAGTCGCCGAGCTCGAGGAATCGCGCATGCTCCGCCAACCCCGTCTGACAGGGAGGCAGGTCCGCGAACCGCACCGTCGGGAGAAACTGGGGATACCTGGCGTGCTCGCGGATGGCCGAGGGGACGGACTCACGGAAGTTGTACCAGTAGTACGACGCGTCGAACGCCGCCACCGGATGTCGCGGCGGCGAGATCCAGACAGTGTCCGCCGGCCCGAGACTGGCCTGCAGCCTTCGCTGCCCGTCCCAATACGCGGTCCAGCCCGCGGGCGCGGCGCGAAACGCGCTCATGGCCTTCCCCCGCAGAGCCACCACGGTGAACGCGGTTGCGGTGACGATGAACAGGATGGCGACAGAGGGTCGCAGCAGTGCGCCGTTCGGCAATCGCGCGACCCAGGATTCTACGGCCGCGGGCAGCAGTGCGTAGACGAGCGAAGCCGAGGTCGCGACCATCACCAGATACTGCGCCCACAGGTAGGGATAGGGATAGACGAAGCGGAATTCGAGCAAGGCCGACAGGCAGAGGGCGAGAGCCATCCACTGGGTCCGCCGTTCCGCGGGCATGGCCACGCGGGTGCCCACGGCCGCCACGACCATCGCCGCCACGATCCAGAACCAGCGATGCTGGGGTGACGCGGTCTGCCAGACCGGCGCTCTCCGAAAGAAGTCGACGATCCAGGCGTTCGCGGTGAAGTCGCTCACGACCGCGGCTTTGAACCGGAAGTTGAAGAAGAGGTAATCGGCGACGTTCGTGACCGTGAACAAGGGCAGCAGAGCGATCCCTGCCAGAACGATGGGAGGCGTGACCGCGGCCAGCAGCCAGCGCCGGCGCGCGCGCATCGTCCAGAGCACGTGCAGGTAAAGGCCGCCCATGAGCAGCGACTCCAGCGGCCATTTCGGATTCCAGACCGCGGCGAAGAACAGCAGGCCGATGCCCAGGCCCGCGCGATACGCACGCCCCAGCGTGTTCTCGCGATCCCACAACAACAGCAGCACGCCCACCCAGAACAACGCCAGCGTGGGTGCCTCGGCCCGGATGTCGGCCAATCCCCGCGCCCAGATCTGCGAGGAGGCGAGCAGCGTGGCTGCGACGACGATGGGCGCGGAGTACGACCCGGTCATGCGCCAGGCCAGGAGCATCAAGGCCCCGACGGCAATCACTCCGCACGCGCCGGCGAGCAGCCGGGCCCGGACGGTCCACAGCTGCACATCCGTCCGGCGCAGGTCGCCCTCCGGCCGCACGCTCTCCAGCAGCAGCGCGAGATGCGGAGGATGGTCTTCGAAGAAGTCGCGGTAGATGGTCTTGCCGGCCGCCATCAGCCAGCTTGCGTGCATGGCTTCGTTCTCGTCGTAATGCAGCGGACGCGCGGCCAGGCCTTGCAGGGCCAGCAACTGGCAACAGAGGATCGCGGCCGCGGCGAACAGGGCAAACGTGCGCAGGACGAGGGCACTCACGACCTCGGGCGACTATAGCCGATGGCGCACTGTTCAGCGACGATTAGACCTGAGTGCTAACGACAACTAGAACTGCGGGGTCGGTCTCCTCCGAATAACCCTGGACCGCCCAAAGCTGGTTCGACTATGTGCCCGCGCTCGAAGGGAGGGCGTCATTGACCAGCGACCAGATCACATGCCGGTAGTCGCTGGCCTTCGAAATCATCGAGGAACCACGATCGGCATGCACGACCAGCTCATCGCGTCCGATCTGCTGCTTGATGCACGTCTGCTCGATCAGCGTCACCGCCAGCGCTTCGCTCTCCCTCGGCGCCACCAGCCAGCCGAGCACGTAGCGGCTGAAAATGTCCAGGATCACGTACAGATGAAAGTACGACCACTTGGTTGGACCGTGAAGACGCGTGATGTTCCACGACCACACCTGATTGGGTGCGGTGGCCAGCAGCTCCGGCTTCGTGTAGCGCGGCCTCTGAAGCTGAGCGCGACGCTCGCGCACCTGGCGTTCGGCGCGAAGGATGCGGTACATCGTCGAGATCGAACAGAGATAGAGCCCCTCGTCCAGCAGAGTGGCGTAGGCCTGCGCTGGCGAGCAGTCGGCGAACCGTTCCGAATTGAGCGTGGACAGGACCGTCGCCCGTTCCTCGACACTGAGCCTGCGCGGTGAACGCCGCGGCTGGAGAGGTGCAGCCGTAGCCCGGGGCTTCCCTCGACGATAGAACGACGAACGTGGCAGCGAGAGCGCGTCGCAGGCCAGGCCCCTGCGGATCCACCTTGCGTCCGCGCTTGCGCGACAACCCGCTCACTCCCTCGGCCTCCCGCTGCCGCCGCCACGTGATCAGATGCGAGGCATACAGCCCTTCCCGACGCAGGAGTGCCCCGATCTCGCCCGAGGCCTTGCACCGGTCCGCCTCTCGAAGCAACCGCGCCTTGTACCCCGCCGTGAACCGCCGCCGCGTCGCCCGAATCACCACTTCCGAGCTGGAAGGAGTTGCTGACTCACCGTCAACGGCTACTTCAACCGTTCGATTTTTCACCATCGCACCCGCATTCACCGCCCTGTAACTACTCTAATTTCGTTCAGGCAGTCTGTCTCACTCGATGTTGACACACAGGGTGTTGCTGACGTCGTAGGCGTCCGCCGCGGGTGTATGGAGATGAATGACGGTGGCGTAGCGGGTGAGCTCCCACTCCCGCGTCGTCTCAAGCTGTCCGAAGAATGACTCCTCGTCGTCCGGCCAGTAGGCGAGTCCATCGAGCGTTTCGCGGTCGCAGAGGACGATACCGAGCTCCCCTTCGTCCCGCGCCATCTCCTCGAGCTGATCTCCTGCACATGGTAGATGGCACGTTGCGCCGCGCGGCGTGCGGCCAGCGTGTCGCGGCGCGGAAAGCCTCCGCCGAAGATGAGCGTGGCCGATTCGGGGAGTATCCCAACGTGCGGACACAGAGTCTCGCGGATCAGCTCGAGAAACCGGCTCTTGCCTGCGCTCGGTCCGCCTGTGACTGCGATGAACTTCGGAAGATGCTTCCCGGCGCTGCAGGCGCATCGATCCGTTTCGATTGGCATTGTGCTCATACGTGCCTCTGCTGGTTGTGACGGCGTTCGCTTTACACGTCGAGCTTTGACTCTTCCATGCCGGCGCATCCGCCGCGATGAGCCGGGTTGCTGCATCCGCCGCGGTAGCAGGAATCACCGGTGAAACCGTTCGCCGGGTTGACGTACCCGAGCCACGATTGCACGACCTGCTGCACATCTTTCGCGTTCGCGCCGTACTTCGAAATGGCGACATTGCTGAGACCCCAGACAGTCTTGGACAGATTGCATGGGCAGCAGCACGCATATGCGGACGATTCGCGGCAACACGCCGCGGGCATCGGTACGAGTGCGGCCTTCTTGATCGCCTCTTGCTCGGGTGTAAGCGCGATGGTGTGGTAGTAACCAACGAACTCCCGGGCCTGCGCCTTCGGATCGCGGAACACCATCCGGCCGCCCAGCACGGAGACCGGTGGCGCAGCTTCGCTGACCGCCACCTGCGCGGTAGGCGGCGACGCAGGCTCGGCGTGCGACAGAAAGAATGGAATCGCAGCAAAGAGCGCGATGGCGGCTCCGATCGCGATAAGAGGAACGGTGAGGGGCTTGCCTTTCGGCTGTTCCGTTTTGTGCATGATCCAACTCCTTAGTCGTTCGTGATGATGGTGCTCGGCGGTCTGCCCAAGCAGTACCTGCCACGCGTCACGCGGTTTTCATGGATCGCGAGAAACGGTTGTACAGAGCGGCGAATACCGCTCCACCATAAACGCCGTAAACAAATGTCTCCACGAGCCCGATCGCGAATCCTCCCGCTGTCCATGCGAAGCCTGGGAGAAACACCAACCCTCCGGCGGGATGGAACTGAGGTAAGAGAACTCCGTAAAGGACACAGAGGACAAAGCTCAACGCAAACACGGTTGCGAGCGATAGAGACGCTGCCTTGACCGACATGGAACTCTCCTTATTTCTGTTGAACGCGGGTTGCCGGGCGTAGCGGCGCCACGGCAACGTACGGGGTCATCGACGCGGCGATCGACACAATTGTCGAGCGCTGGACAGGTTTGATCTGGGTGGTGCGATTGCGTGGGACGAACTGGTAGCCAGCGATTCCGAGCGCCACGACGAGGCCGCTCAGGCCGGTGACAATCACGGGCCGTTGCCACCAGTGATGCTTCGGATGCTCGTCGACCGCATGCTCGGGGTGCGGCAGATCGCGTTCGCGCCATAAGAGATAGATGGCCGGATAGACGAGCAACTCCATGAGGAACGAGGTAAAGAGGCCGCCGATCATCGGCGCGGCGATCCGCTTCATGACGTCCGCACCCGCCCCCGTCGACCACATGATCGGCACGAGGCCGAAGAAGGCGCAAGCGACGGTCATCACTTTCGGCCGGACACGTTGCACCGCGCCATGGAGGATTGCTTCGTTCAGATCTGCGTGCGTGTTCAGCGTTCCGGCAGCGACGCGCTCGTCGTGCGAGAGGTCGAGATACATGAGCATGAAGATGCCGGTTTCGGCATCGAGGCCAAGGAGTGCGATGAGCCCGACCCAGACGGCGATCGACATGTTGTAGCCGAGGGCGTAGAGGAGCCAGATCGCACCGACGGCCGAGAAGGGCACCGCCATCAGGACGATCGCGGTCTTCGGAAACGACTTGGTGTTCAGAAAGATGAGCATGAAGATGACGAAGAGCGTCAGCGGGATGACCACCTTCATCTTTTCTTTCACGCGCGCCATCGATTCGTATTGGCCGCTCCATGCGAGCAGGTAGCCGGGCTCGAGCTGGAGTTGCGATGCGACGACCTTCTTGGCTTCCTCGACGTAGCCTCCGATGTCGCGTTTCTCCGAGTCGATGTCCACATAGACGTAGCCCGCAAGATGGCCGTCCTCATCGCGGATCATCGAAGGGCCCTCGACCAGCTTGATGGTGGCGAGCTGCCCGAGAGGAATCTGTGCGCCGCTCATCGTCGAAACGAGCGTGCGGGAGAGCTTGTCGACGTCGTCGCGCATCTCGCGCGGATAGCGGATGTTGATCGGGTAGCGCTCGCGTCCCTCGACCGTCGTCGATACGTTGTCACCGCCGATCGCCGTCATGATCACTTGCTGCACGTCGTCGATGGTCAGGCCATAGCGCGCGATCTGCTCGCGGTTCAGGTCGAAGTCGACGAAGTAGCCGCCTGCGACGCGCTCGCCAAAGACGCTGCGCGTTCCGGGGATTTTTTGCAAAATCCCCTCGAGATGCTGACCGATCTTCTCGATCTCGACGAGATCCGCCCCGAAGATCTTCACGCCCACCGGAGTGCGAATGCCTGTGGTGAGCATGTCGATGCGGTTTTTGATGGGCATGGACCAGGCGTTCGTCTGGCCCGGCAGCATCAGTCTGTCGTTGATCTCATTCACGAGCTCCTCTGAGGAAATCGTGTCCGGCCAGAAAGGACGGAACATCGGCTTCATGAAGTGCGGCCAGCTCGAATACCAGCGCTCCTTCGCTCGCCACTCCGTTTGCGGCTGGAGCTCGATGATGGTCTCCATCATCGAGAACGGCGCCGGGTCCGTGGACGTCTCCGCGCGGCCGGCCTTGCCGAAGACGCGCTTGACCTCAGGGAATGTCTTGAGCAACTGATCCTGCCGCTGGAGCAGCGCCCCGGCTTGCGCGACCGAAATACCCGGAAGCGTCGTCGGCATGTACAGAAGGGAGCCCTCGTTCAGCGGCGGCATGAACTCATGGCCCAACTTGAAGTAGACCGGGATCGTGACGAGCACGATCAGCACTGCGATTCCGATCACGATTCGAGGATGCCGCAGGACGAGCTTCGCCGGGCGCGTGTACAGCTTGAAGAGGATTTTCGAGATCGGATGTTTTTCCTCGGAGTGAATGGTTCCGACTGCGACGGCATTCGCGACATGACTGACCCACTTCGGCCGAAAATCGAATCTCCTCACGCGAATGACCAGCATCATCATGGCCGGCACCAGTGTGATGGCCAGGACCGCCGCGATGGCCATGGCGAAGTTCTTCGTGAAGGCCAGCGGCCGGAAGAGACGTCCCTCCTGGGCCACGAGCGCGAAGATCGGCATGAAGGAGAGTGCGATGACCAGCAGCGAGAAGAAACTGGGCCGGCCGACCTCCTGCACGGCATGAATCAACAGCTCCTTGTGGTCACCCTTGCGCCCACCCGCCTCCCACGCTTCCAGTTTCTTGTGGGCGTTCTCGACCACGACCACCGAGGCATCGACGAGAGCGCCGATGGCAATGGCGATCCCGCCAAGGGACATGATGTTCGCGTTCAGACCGAAGATCTTCATGGGGATGAACGAGAGGATGACCGCGGCCGGAATGGTCACGATCGGGATCACGGCGCTGGGAAGGTGCCAGAGAAAGAGGATGATGATGAGCGACACGATGATGATCTCGATCAGCAGCTCGTGTTTCACGGTGGCGATCGAGCGCTCGATCAACTCGGAGCGATCGTAGGTGGTGACGATCTTCACGCCCTCGGGGAGCGTTTTCTCGATTTCGGCCAGGCGCGCCTTGACCCGGTTGATCACGGCCAGGGCGTCCTCGCTCTGCCGCATGATGACGATGCCGGCGGCCGTTTCCCCTTCGCCGTCCAGCTCCGCAACGCCTCGGCGCATTTCCGGTCCGAGCTGGATCATCGCGACGTTCCGCAGAAGTACGGGCGTCCCCCGTTCGTCCGTCTTGATGACGATCTGTTCGAGATCGGCGATGTTCTTCACATAGCCGCGAGCGCGGACCATGTACTCGGCTCCGCTCCACTCGACGAGCCGGGCGCCGACCTCGTTGTTCGATGAGCGCACGGCAGACATGACCTGCATGAGCGGGATCTTGTAGGCCGCGAGTTTGTTGGGGTCGACCGTGATCTGGTATTGCCGGACGAATCCGCCGAGGGAGGCCACTTCCGCCACACCGGGGACGGACTGCAATTGATAGCGGATGGTCCAGTCCTGGAGAGAGCGGAGATCGGCCAGCGAGTGCCTGCCGCTCTTGTCGACGAGCGCGTACTGGAAGACCCAGCCGACGCCGGTCGCGTCCGGGCCGAGCTCAGTCTTCACCCCTTGCGGCAACGACGACTGCGTTTTTGAGAGGTATTCGAGAACCCGGCTGCGTGCCCAGTACAGATCGGTCCCTTCGTCGAAGACGACGTACACGTAGGAATAGCCGAAGTCGGAGAAGCCGCGGATCGCCTTGACTTTCGGCGCGCCGAGCAGCGAGGTGATGATCGGATAGGTGACCTGATCCTCGATGATGTCGGGGCTGCGGTCCCACTTCGAATAGATGATGACCTGCGTGTCTGAGAGGTCGGGCAGCGCGTCCAGCGCGATCCGCTTCATCGACCAGATGCCGGCGAAGACGAGCGCGGCAAAGATCGTCAGGGTCATGAACTTGTTCGTCGCGCAGATGCGGATGAGTTTTTCAATCATGATGTTTTCTCCAGCGGCGGCCGGCTACTGGCCGTGCTGGTGACCTCCGGGCGCGCTCATTCCCGCAAGCGCCGCCTTCAAGCGCGACTCGGAATCGATGAGGAAGTTCGCCTGCGTAACGACCTTTTCTCCGGGTTGGACGCCGCTGCGTACTTCCATGAAGTCGCCGCTCTTCGTTCCCGTCTGGACCTCGCGCGGATCGAAGGTGCCGTTACCCTTCACCACGAACACGACCGACCGTGTGCCGGTCTGAAGGACAGCGGAGTACGGCACGACGATGACATGGCGTTCCGGCTGGTCGATCACGACATCGCCGAACATTTCGGGCTTGAGTGCGCCGTCAGCATTGTCGAACTCGCTCCGCACCTTGACCGTGCGGGTCATCGGATCGACGGTCGGTGCGATGAATGTGACGCGGCCGGTCCATGTGCGGCCGGGAATGTACGAAAGCGTTGTCGTCGCGACCGCCCTGAGCCGGATGAATTGGAGTTCCGACTCGTAGACGTCGGCCTGAATCCAGACGCGA
>JBDTOZ010000787.1:0-1615 GCA_039932995.1 Acidobacteriota bacterium
ACTCACCGAGGCGCTGGGCGCTGGTGTCGAGATAGAGACCGGCGAGCAGAATCATTGGTCTGGCGCGGGGGTTCGCGACCTGTCGCGTCGGGATGTCGTGGTCCATGGTTTCGCTCATTCGAAGTCAGCTCTTCGCTTTCGGACGATCGCTGCTCAGGTGTGGCGTTCGTTCCACGTCGCGGCCCCTCCGCGCTCCTTGATCCATGCGCGGATCGCGTCGAGGAGCGCTTTGCTCGATTCGACGAAGTCCTCGGCGGAAGGTCCGAGGGAAACCTGGAGCAGAGGACCCCGTGAAGACACGCTGAGGGCGGCGCGCCGGTCCGCGGGAATGGCTTCGATCGCGGTCCGGAGTGCGACCGAGGTGGCATCGGGGCCAGCCCCGGCGGCGCCGCTGAGGAGCTGTTGCAGGTCGTGCTCAGCAGACTGCTGATGTTCGGCCGTGTCGAATTCCGCGAACAACACCACGGGCACCGGGAACGTCAGCTCCTCGTCGCCGGCCGTGTCGTCGTACGAAGCAGTGCGGCGGAGATCGTTCGGGTCTGGCACCTGGAAGTGCGACACGTCGACCGCGATGTGAAAGTCCCAGGTCTCGGACCAACTGTCCTCCCACGCGGTGCTGTCCGGGTCGCTGGTGAGGTAGTCGGTGAGGAAATGCGACTCGATACTCCAGCTTTTGGGCTCGGCGCCGATTCCCAGCTCTTCGAGCAACGCGTGGACGAAAAAGGGTGTGCCCTTCCCGACGCGTTGCAGGTTCACCCTCGTCACCAGCAGTGCCAGCGTGCCTTCGCCGGTTGTGGCGCCCCAAAGAATGTAGTTTTCCATGTCCCCTCCTATCGTTTGTCACGAGGCCCGAGGAAGCTTGCGCCGACCTGCGGCAGGTATACCGCGTTCGAGGGCCCCTGCTTCTTCGAGAGATTGCACGAGACGCACTGGAACTCGAGCTTGGCCGCGTCGTCGTACCAGTTGTTGCGGTTGCCCTGCGTCGTGTTGTTTCCCGTCCCGTTCCAATGGCCGACGACCGGTTGGTCGTTGTGATCGAACGTGCCTTCGCCCTTGGTCAGAACGGGAAGATGGTTCGGCCCCTTGGGGCCTGTGTTCATGCAGAAGTAGAGGGCCACGACCTTCGGCGGCGAGCCAGGAGGTGGGACCAGTCGCGCTGGCATGGGCGTGCCGGAGGGTGCTGCTGCCGCGGCCAGCACGGTCGCGGAAGGACCGGTCCTGTACTTTTTCTTGTAGAACGTGTCCCGGATCATCTTTCCCTGGTACATCGGCTTGAGCGTGCTGGTGGCCTCGTCGACGTAGATCGACGTGGCGGCGGTTGCCGGGACGGGTGTCGGGGCCGTGATGGACGGATTGACGACGCCTTTGACGGCCCATTTGCCATTCTGCTCGACGGCCTCGAGAGAGGTCATCTTGTAGCGAATGCGAACGACGGCGAGGACCGGCCGGATCAGCACTGCAGTCACGGCTCGTCCCTGCAGCCGCGTGACCGCGGCCACGCCGGCGCGCACTCCATCATCGAGACGCTTCTTCTTCTGTTCGGGCGTCTCTTCTTTTCCGCCGAACAGCTTGCCGATGGTCTTCTTCACGAAGGCCACGATCTTGGCCAGGGCCT
>JBDTOZ010000788.1:0-7901 GCA_039932995.1 Acidobacteriota bacterium
AACCGCCAACCGCCAACCGCCAACCGCCAACCGCCAACCGCCAACCGCCAACCGGAACGTCAGGGGTAATACCCGCGGATCGTCTTCACTTTCCCTTCGGCCACCTGCACGCTGATCTCGCGCCACTTGCCTCCCGGCTTCACGTCGGTGCCGGGGTAGAAGCCGAGGACGTATTGCGAGCGGAGCTCGTTCTCGATGTCGGTGTAGATCTTCGAGAGCCCGGCCACCTCGTCGATGTAATACGACGAGCCTCCGGTCTCGGTGACCAGCCGGTTGAGCTTGAGACGCGTGTCGGCGTCCAGGCTGCGGATGCCGATGCCAATCGCGTAGATGGGCACGGCCGCGCGCCGCGCGTATTCGAGCATCTGATCGTAGGTGAACTTGGAGACGGTGTCGCGTCCGTCGGTGACCAGGACCAGCGCCTTCTGTCCTTTGACGCCGAGGAAGTTGTAGAGCGAGTACACCACGGCATCGTAGAGCGCGGTCGATTCTTCGGCGCGCATCCTGGCCAGTCCCGAGTAGATGTCCTTCAGCTCCGGAGACCACTTCTGCACCAGGTGCGGCTGGGAGTCGAAGGCCACGAGAAAAGCCTTGTCTCCCTTGCGCAGCACGTGCTGGAAGAAGGCCGCGCCGGCGTCGCGCGCGGTGGCCATGCGCTCGTCCATCGACCCGGACGTGTCCACGGCCATCCCGATCGAAAGGGGGAGGTCTTTGACGTGCTCGAACTTGGCGAGCTTCACCGGCTGTCCTTCGTCGAGCACCTTGAACGCGCCTTCCTGCAGGTCGTTCACCGGCTTGCCCGCCACCACCACGGTGGTGGGCAGCTCCACCAGGTGCACGTCCACCGTGGTCATGAAGTCGGGGGTGTTGACCATGACCACGTCTTCCACCGGATCGGTCTCCGGATCTTTCAACGTGGCCACGGCCCGCAGATAGCCGACCCCCTCGGTGCCGGGGATGTTCACGGTCTGCACGAAGGGACGGTCGAACATCGTGGCCACCCGGGTTTCGTTCCAGTAGAGCTCCACGCTGGCCAGTTCCTTCCCTTCCGGAACCCGCACGTCGATCTCCACCTTCGTCGGCCCGCTGAGCTTGGGAGCGATGCGGGGAGAGGCAATGCGCACGCGGAAGGGATCGGTGCCGGTGTTGACCACGATCTCGTCGCCGGTCATCGGCTGTCCATGGGAGTCGATGGCCACCACGCGGATGCGTCGGGAGCGAGGCACCGTCCCGAAGTCGAGATCGAGCTTGTACGGCGGTTGCCTGCGCGTGGCCACCTTCTTGTCGTCGAGCCAGAATTCGACCGCCGCGATGCCGCTGCCGCTGATGAGGGTCTCGATGGTGTGCAGGCCGCTGATCACGCCTTCGGTGACCGGCACGATGCGCAGGTTGGCGCGCGAGGACTGCAGGTCGCTGCGGATCGAAGTCAGGGCCACGCCCTCGGCCGTGGTGGGCGTGACCGCGTCCATCTGCGGCACGACCAGGTCGGCTTCGAGGATCGTCTGCGCGTTCGCGGCGGGATCGGTGAGCTTGACCCGGGCTTTGTAGGTGGAGGGTCTCAGCGGACGGTCGATGACGATGGGCAGCTTTGCGTCCTGGATGTCGCCCGGAAAGTCGAACCGGTAGCGGTACTTCTCCCACATCTTGCCGTCGCGAAGCACTTCACCGACCACGTCGATGGTGTAGACGGCCACGTCGTTGACGACGGTGGTTTTCAGCTCGGCGCGGGGGATGAAGATGGTGAGCTGCGCGTCGGTCTTCGAGCCGTCCCCGGAAGGATAGGAGACCTGCATTTCGGCATTGAGCTTGGTGGCCTTCGGGTCGGCGATGACGGAGGAACGGAGGATGCGGTTCACGTCCTCGCTGCTGATCTGGGGCGCGTCGTATACCTTGAAGATGCGGTCCTGCGCGTAGTTCATGAAACCGAGAGCGGCGCCCAGGGCGTCGCCGTCCTTGCAGTCCATGACGATGTTGTCGGGCATGTGCCGGGTCGATTCGATGTCGTCGCTGATCAGTGCGGCCATGCCGTCGGTGCGCGGGTTCCAGAGGCGGAACAGCCGTTCGTGGCGGCCCTGAAAGAAGAGCAGGGTCACTTCACTGCCGATGGCTTCGATGCGCGGGTAGTACCAGACCTGGGTGGGGACGAAGTGGCGCGGGCACTTGACGTCGATCATCGCTGCCGGCTCGCCCTGGAGTAGATAGATCTTCCCGCGGTCCGACATGACCCCCTCGAAGGTCGTTTTCACGAACTCCAGGCGATCCATGTAATTGGCCCGCGCGGCGTGATTGGTGGTGCCGCCCATCATGTCGCGCCGCCGCCAGAACTCTTCGATGAACACCTCACGCTGGGCCTCGGTGTCCAGACGCAGAAACGCGTCGCGCTCGACCTCCGAGAGGATCGGCTCCACGTCGGCCAGGAACTGCCGATCCGGATCCCCCAGTTTCGCGGTGCGCTCCTTCCGCTCCGCGCGCGTGAGCGGTTTGGTCTCGGCAGCGATCGCGGAGATCGCCAGCAGCAGGGTCAGGAGCAGGGTCAGAGTGCGTTTCATTTGTGGTTCTTGGTTGCTAGTTACTGGTTGCTGGTTCCTAGTTGCTGGTTACTGGTTGTCTGCGTCTGAGTTCTGATTCTTTGATGAGAGCCGGTTGCCTTGTTCTGAATGCTCGCTAGGTGCTGTCGTTCACGCCGGACGCGCTGACTGCGTCGTTCACGCCGGAGGCGTGACGGACATTAGCCGGGGGCGAGCGCCTTTGGCGCGCTGCCCCCGGAAAAGCAGATTCGACTTTGCACCCTGAAAGGGTGCCGTACTTTGGCGACGTCCCGCCCCAGGAACGCGTTCTCACGGGAAGTACCCCTTGATGGTCTTGGCTTTGCCTTCCGTCACTTGGACGGTGACTTCGCGCCACTTTCCTCCCGGCTTCACGTCCTGGGCGGGATAGAACCCGAGCACGTACTGGGAGCGGAGCTCTTCCTGAATCTCGTCGTAGACGCGCTGCAGGTCACGGGCCTGATCGATGTAGTAGACCGAGCCGCCCGTCTCCGAGGAGAGCTTGGAGAGCTTGTAACGCACGTCGATGTCGTTGGCGCGGATGCCCAGGCCGATGGCGTAGATGGGGACGGCCGCGCGTCGCGCGTATTCGAGGGCCTGCTCGAAGGAGAACTTGGAGGCGGTGTCTTTGCCGTCGCTGATGAGCACCAGCGCCTTCTGCCCGCGAATGCCCTGGAAGTGGTAGAGCGAGAAGACCACCGCGTCATAGAGCGCGGTCATCTCCTCGGCACGGAGGCGGGCCAGGCCGGCCTGCATGTCCGCCACGCGCGGCGACCATTTCTGCACCACCATCGGCGAGGTGTCGAAGGCGATCAGGAACCCTTTGTCTCCACGCTTGATGACCTTCTCGAAGAACTGCGCGCCCGCCTTCTGGGCCTCCACCATGCGTGGCAGCATCGACCCGGACGTGTCGATGGCCAGGCCGATGGAGAGGGGAAGGTTCTTCACGTACTCGAACTTGGCGAGCGGCACCGGCCGTCCTTCGTCAAGGATCTTGAAGGCCTTTTCGGTGAGGCCACTGGACGGCTTGCCGTTCACGAGCACGGTGGTCGGAAGCTCGACCAGATGCACGTCCACGCTCTCCATGTAGGCGGGCGTGTTGATCATGACCACGTCTTCCACCGGAGGCAGCGGCGCATTCTTCAACGTGGCCACCGCGCGCAGGTATCCGACGCCCTGCGTGGCGGGGATGTCCACGGTCTGCACGAACGGACCGTCGTACATGGCGGCCAACCGGGTCTCGTTCCAGAACAGCTCCAGCGATTCCAACTCTTCTCCGTCGGGCACGCTGACTTCCATCTCCACCCGCGAGGGCCCCACCAGGTGCGGCGCGACGCGCGGAGAAGTGATGCGCACCCGGAACGGGTCGGTGCCGATGTTGACGGTCACGTCGTCGCCGGTCAGCGGCTCGCCCTTCGCGTCCAGGCCGATGGCGCGGATGCGGCGGGGATGGGGAATGATGCCGAAGTCGAGGTCGAGCGAGAACGGGGGCGAGCGGCGCACGGCGATCTTTCTGCCGTCGAGCCAGAACTCCACGGCCTTGATCGTCTGGCCGGAGATGACCGTGTCGATGGTCTCGATCCCGCTGACGATGTCGTCGGGAGGCGGCACGATGCGCAGCCGCGTCTCCTCGACGACCAGCTCGTGCTTCGGCGGAGCAGGAGTGGCCGGTTGCACTTCCGCGGACGCCGTCTCCGCCGGCGCCGCTTCCGCCACGGGATCGGTCGTGGGGAGGAAGAGCTCCGGCACGGTGAGGTCGGACTCCACCAGCGCCTGCGCGCCCGTGCTGGCGTCGGTGACCTTGACCCGGGACCGGTAATCCGCGGGTCGCAACAGACGATCGATGACGATGGGCAGCTTGTCGCCCGTGAAGTCGCCGGGGAAGTCGAACCGGTAGCGGTATTTCTCCCACAGATTGCCGTCGCGCAGGATCTCGCCGGTGACGTCGATGGTGTAGACCTCGGCGCCGGCCACCTGGGCCGGCGTGACTTCACTCTTCGGGACCAGGAGCAGGAGCTGCACGTCGGTGCGGCTGCCGTCGCGGGCGGGATAGCGCACGCTGAACTCGGCATTCAGTTTCGGCGCGTTCGGATCGGCGATGACGGCCGCGCGGAGAATGTTCTGCACTTCCTCCGGATCGAGCCGCGGCTCGAAGAGGCTGATCAGGTCGATGCGTCCCTGCACCATGCTGGTGATGGCGCGCATGATCTCTTCGCCGTCGCGGCACTCGAGCTGGATGCGGTTGATGTAGGCGTAGGGGCTGGCCGATTCGTCGAGAGGCCGCCGGGCGGCCGGCTGCGCCGCGGAGGCCGCCGCGGAGTCGTCTGCCAGGAGCTCCTGGATGGCCATCGAGCCACCGAGCGGATTCCAGAGCCGGTAGTCGCCGGACATGCGCGGTTTGTAGAGCAGCAGACGCAGGTTCGTGCCCACGCGGGGGATCTGTGCATATTTCCAGATCTCGATCGGCTGGAGCAGGCTCGCACAGTCGGCGCGCACGACCTCGGAGGGAGGTCCGTGGAGGAGGAAGAGTTTGGCGCGATCGGTGTCGGTGCGTTTGAACTGCGCCTTGGCCACTTCCAGGCGCGCGTAGTAGGCGTTGCGGAAGGCGCCGTTGGTGGTGCTCTGCATGGCGTCGCGGCGGCGCCAGAAGTCGTCGATGAACGCGTCGCGATCCGTGTCCGTCTCCAGAGAGAGAAAGTTGTCGATCTCGGCGGAGAGCAGGATCGGAGTGACGTCGGCCAGAAAGTCCTGGTGGCGGTCGCCGAGACGCTCCGTCCTGGATTTCCTCTCCCGCCGTGAGAGTTTGCGCAGGCGGTCACTCTGCTCGGCTTCTTTCTTCTTCTCGTTGTGGTCGGACGGTTTGGGGGCGGCGGTTTGCGCCAGAATGGCGGCACCGAAGGCGAGCGAGAGGACAGCGACGAGCGCTTTCATGGGTTTCCCGATCAATGCGAATCTATTTCGACAACAACGCGACGACGGCAGTCGATCCGGGCGTCCTCGAAGTCTTCGAGGAGGCTTTGCGGGACGTCTACGGAAATGCCTCGTCCATTCATAGAGAAGGCCAGTCGGCTCGGCGAGTCCTCGAAAACGCCCGCGAGACGGTGGCCGCGTCGATCGGCGCGGCCGCGCGGGAGCTCGTGTTTACCAGCGGCGGAACCGAGTCTAACAACGCCGCCATTTTTGGGGCGGTCCCGGCCAGTGGTCGTTTCCACATCGTCACAAGCTCGATCGAGCATCCTTCGGTGGCTGAAGCAGTGCGCGAGCTGGAGCGCCGCGGCGCCGAGGTCACGCGCGTCGCGCCCGCGCGCAACGGCGAGCTCGCGGCCAGCGCGGTCCTCGAGGCCATGCGCGACGATACGCGCCTGGTTACGGTGATGCTGGCCAACAACGAGACCGGAGTGGTGCAGCCGATCGAACCGATCGGCGAAGGGACGCGCGCCCGTGGTGTGCACTTTCATGTCGATGCCGTGCAGGGCGCGGGAAAGATCCCCGTCGATGTGGTCCGTCTCGGTGCCGACACGCTCTCCCTCTCCGCTCACAAACTGCACGCGCCGAAAGGCATCGGCGCGCTCTACGTCCGGCGCGGCATCTCCATGAGCACGCACCTGCATGGGGGAGCCCAGGAGCGGCGCCGTCGCGCGGGCACCGAGAACGTTCCTCTGGCCGCCACCTTCGCGGCAGCGGTGGCCCTGCCTTCCGCCGCGGAAGAGATGGGACGACTTCGCGATCGTTTCGAGGCCCGGCTCACTCCAGCGCTGAACGCAACCATCAACGGCGCCGGCGCACGGCGTCTCCCCAATACCTCCAACGTCACCTTCACCGGTGCCGATGGGGAAGGGATCGTGATCGCGCTCGACCTCTCGGAGGTGGCCGTATCGACCGGTTCTGCCTGTTCCTCGGGCCGCGTCGAGCCCAGCGCGGTCCTGCTGTCGATGGGTCTTTCCCCGGACGACGCGCGCGCCACCGTGCGCTTCTCGCTCTCCCGCTTCACGACCGAAGCGGAGGTCGATCGCGTGGCCGCGCTGCTCGAGGAGCTCGTTCCGCGTTGCCGGCCCCGGTGATCGCTTCCATTCCCCGGCCTCCCGGCTCCGGCGGGGCGCTCCCCCGGACCGGGCGACATTTTGAGAGTTTGCGACTTTGAGGCTTTGCGACGCCGCAAGGTCGCGCTATCGTGTGGCCGGTTCCGATGTCCGAAAAACCCATTCTGCAAGGTGATCTCGCGAAGATTCAGCTCCCTGACGTGCTGAGCTTCGTCTCGATGATCCGGCAGTCCGGGCGGCTGCTCGTCCGCCGTGGTCCGCTGGAGCGGAACATCCATTGGAAGGATGGCGAGATCGTCTTTGCCAGCTCCAGCTCCCCCGAGCATTCGCTCGGCCAGTTCCTCCTGCGCAACGGCAAGATCACCAACGATCAGTACGAAGAGTCGAAGCGCCGCGTCACTCCGCAACTGCGTCACGGCAAGCTCCTGGTGCAGATGGGAGCGATCTCGCCCAAGGATCTCTGGTGGGGCGTGAAGAATCAGGTGCAGGAGATCATCTACTCGTTGTTCGGCTGGAAGGACGGCGAGTTCGCACTCTACGAGTCCTCCGAGGAACTGGCGCAGGAGCGGATCGTCATCCAGATCAACACGCCCAGCGTGATCATGGAAGGCATCCGGAGACTCGACGAATCGGCGCGCATCCGCGAGAAGGTGCCCAGCCAGGACCTGGTCTTCGTGGCCGTGCCGGGCGTGACTCCCGACTTTCGCTCCCTGGACATGAGCGAGTCGGAGATCGCCATCTACAACCACATCGACGGACGGCTGAACGTCCGCGAGCTGACCGGCCGCTCCGACCTCACGGAGTTCGAGGTCACGCGCATCCTCTTCCAACTCCTCTCGGCCCGGCTCGTGGAGCCGGTGGAGGAGAAGTCGTTCCGGCCGGTCTTCCTCGACGTCGAGGACTCCCCGGAACTGCTCAAGGTGATCTCCACCTACAACGACATGTTCGGCCGCCTGTTCGAGGCGCTGGAGACCACGGTCGGTGAGGAGCAGGCCCGGGACATCTTCATGACCATCCTGCAGAACGCCGAGACCGACGAGCTGTGGGCGGGCGTGTTCTTCGACCAGTACGGCCGCTTCGACGAGAACATGCTCATCGCCAACATCTCCGAACTGCCGTTCGAGAAGCGCAAGGCCGTGCTCGACGAAGGTCTGAACACCCTCCTCTCGGTGCAGCTCTTCGAGGTCTCCCAACACCTCGACTCCGCCGGCAAAGTGGACGTCTTCCGATTCATCTCCGACCAGAAAGCCAGCCTGGACGCTTGGTCGCGGGCCTGATTTATAGTTTATCCCGCGCGTAGACGCGGGATCTCCGG
>JBDTOZ010000789.1:0-4440 GCA_039932995.1 Acidobacteriota bacterium
CGAAGACTGGTTTATCCTTAGACACCGGAGGCTCACCCTTGGATCATCATCGCGGCGGCTGGATTGAAATCATTGCCGGAGGCATGTTCTCCGGAAAGTCGGAAGAGCTGATCCGGCGACTGCGGCGGGCGGTCATCGCCCGGCAGCGGGTGCAGGTGTTCAAGCCGATCCTCGACGACCGCTTCGCCACGGATGAAGTCGTCTCGCGTGATGAGCGGCGCCTGAAGGCGCTGGCCGTGGCCACGAGCCACGATCTGCTCACTCGGGTGGAGATCGGCGTGCAGGTCGTCGGCGTCGACGAGATCCAGTTCTTCGACCCGGGCATCGTCGACGTGTGCATGCAACTTGCGGATGCCGGCATCCGGGTCATC
The DNA here is from genome assembly GCA_039932995.1 of Acidobacteriota bacterium. Lineage (GTDB taxonomy): Bacteria > Acidobacteriota > Thermoanaerobaculia > Gp7-AA8 > Gp7-AA8 > QHVT01. The sequence continues at coordinate 372 of JBDTOZ010000789.1, forward strand.
GCCGCGGGGCTGGACCAGGACTACATGCGCCGGCCGTTCGGTCCGATGCCGGGGCTGCTGGCGGTGGCCGAGGAAGTGTCGAAGATGCATGCCGTGTGCGTGCGCTGCCGCGGGGCCGCGCATTACTCGCAGCGCGTGTCGGGAGGCAACAACCAGGTGGAAGTGGGGGACTCGACGTACGAAGCGCGTTGCCGTCACTGCTTCGAGCCCTATCGCGCCGCTCCCGAAGAGACGCCGGCCGTGCAGTTGACCATTCCGGCCCCGGCGGCCGGCAACGCGTGATCGTCATTCGGGGGATAGGACAAGAGTCGGTCTCCGGCGCCTCGCGCCCTGCGCCCGTCGCCCTGATCTGGGCGTGCGCACTTCTCCTGCTGGCCGGCGCCTGCCGCGAGGCCGGTGGGACCAGCGAGGATCCGCGGGATCATGAGGCGGAAGAGGCGTTCGTCTCCTACCTGAAGATCGATACCAGCAACCCTCCCGGCAACGAGACCACCGGTGCCGTCTTTCTCCGCGACCGGCTGGTCAAGGAAGGCATCGCCGCGCGGCTCGTCGGCGATGACCCGAAGCGGCAGGCCGTCTACGCGCGGCTGGAATCGGGCTCCAAGGAGAAGGCCCTGCTGCTGCTCAGCCACATCGACGTGGTGCCGGTCGAGGCGGCCTTGTGGGCCGTTCCTCCCTTCGGCGGTATCCGCGACGGCGGATACATCTGGGGACGGGGAGCGCTGGACACCAAATCGCTGACCATCGCCCAGCTCGAGGCCATGATCGACCTCAAGCGCTCCGGCGCGAAGCTGCGGCGCGATCTCGTGTTTCTGGCCGTGCCGGACGAAGAGCTGGGCGGACAACTGGGCACGAAGGTCCTGATCGAAAAACATCCGGAGCTCTTCGAAGGGGTCGGCTTCGCGTTGAACGAAGGGGGCTCGAATGAGACCGCCGTCGATCAGGTGATCTTCTGGGGCATCGAGGTGCAGCAGAAGGTGCCGCTCTGGCTGCGCATCACCAGCGAGGGGAGCGGCGGTCACGGCTCCAGTCCGCCGGACGACGGGGGTGCAACCGCGAAGCTGATCGGCGCCCTGGCCGCGGTTCGCGCGATCGAGACACCTTACCGCCTCGACCCAGGCGTGGCCCGCGCCGCGGCGGCGGCCCTGGCCATCCGTACCGATGGCCGCGGGGCCAAGTTGCGGCTCGTGCGCGAGCCTCTCAACGTGCCTCTCATCGAGAAAGAGCTCCCGCAAGGCTATCGCGCGCTCCTTCGCGACACCATCGCCGTCACCCATCTCCAGGCCGGCAACGCCGTGAACGTCATTCCCACGCGCGCCATCGCCGAGCTCGACATCCGCCTGCTGCCCTCGGAATCCCCGGGCCCGATGCTGGAGCGGATCCGCCAGGCGGTGGGAGCGAATGCCGGGGTGGAAGTGCTTCTGTCTTCCGAGCCGGCTCCCGAGAGTCCCACCAGCGGTGAGCTCTATCTCTCGCTCTCGCGCGTCATGCGCGCGGCCTCGCCCGGCTCGACGGTCGGACCCATGGTCGGCACCGGCACGACCGACAGCCGTTTCCTGCGCGCGCGGGGCATCCCCTCCTACGGTGTGATGCCGTTCAAGGTGAACTACTACGACATGGACGGCGTGCACGGCAACGACGAGCGCATTCGCGCCAAGTTCTTCGCCGAAGGTGTGCGGCTGATGAGAGAGATCGTGCGAGACTTCTGCGTGGGATGACCCGTCAGGAGTCGGCAGTCGGCAGTTCGCAGTCGGCAGGAGATGAGACTGTGGCGGATGTGCCGGGAGCTCCGCGCGAACCGTCAGCCACCCACCGTCACCTGCTCCCCCTGCTCTTCCTGGCATTGGCGGCCACGGCCCTCTTTCTCCTTCCCCTGTTGCGCCGGGAAGTGTTCGTCCTGCGCGATCACCTCGACTACTTTCAGCCGATGCGCTGGTTCACGGCCACCGAGTTGCGGGCCGGCCATCTTCCGCTTTGGAATCCTTACAACTCCAGCGGCGAGCCCTGGCTCGCCAATCCGCAGACGGGTGTCTTCTATCCGCCGGCGTGGCTCTTCGTGGTTCTTCCCTTCGCGACGGCGTACGTCCTGTTTCTGCTGGCCCACCTCATCCTGCTGGGCTGGGGCGCGTACCTGTTGTTCGCACGCAAGGCCTCGCGGAGTGCTGCGCTGATGGGGGCGACGGCGTTGATGTTCTGCGGGCCGGTGGTCTCGCTCCTGGACATCTCGACCATCCTGACCACACTGGCCTGGTTCCCCCTCGTGCTCTGGTGCGCGTGCGAGCGGGCCTGGCGCCGGGGAGGGATCGTGCTGGCCCTGGCCTTTCTGGCGGGGGAGCCTTTCTTCGCCGCCGTGGCGGCACTCCTCTACGGATTCGCCGCAATCGCGCAAGCAGGAAGCAGGTCGGGTGCTCCGCGTCCCGTGACCGGCGCACCGAGCCGCGCAGACAATCGGCAATCGGCCGGCATCATCGCCCGCGGTCTCGTGCTCAGTGCGCTGATCGCCTTCGGTCTCAGCGCCGTGCAACTGCTTCCTTTTCTTGCGTGGGTGCGCGGCAGCGACCGCGCCTCGGGATTCGACGCGGCCACGATTCTCGAGTACTCCATGCGTCTCGAGGACTGGCTGCACGTGGCCATGCCGCCCCGATTCGGGATCGCCTTCGATCCTGCGGTCGGCCAGCGGTTCATCCCCCTCGTCTACATCGGCGTCGTGGTCTGTGCCCTGGCTTTGGCGGGCATCCGCCGCAGGACCGCCGGATGGGTCATTCTCTTCGTCTGTGCAGTGGCGGTGTCCACCGGACCGCACTGGCTGGTCAGTCTGCCGCTGACGATCTTCCGCTATCCGGCCCGGGTGGTTCCCCTGGCGGCGCTGGCCCTGGTGGCCCTGGCCGTTGCGGGCTACGACCGTGTCCGCCGCGGCCGGCGCTGGCTGGATGTGGCGGTCGTGCTGGTGGTGATGGCGGACCTCGCGCCGCGGGCGTGGCCGCTGTTGCGGTCGGCTCCTTTCCGAACCGACATCGTCCCTTACTCGCGCAACGTAGGGGCGGATTCGAAGATCCTGCGGGTGGGAACGCTCGATCCCTCCCGTCGTGCCGCGTGGATCTCCGGCTATCTCAACCTCTACGATCGCCGCTTCGAAGCATTCACGGCCGCGCCTGTGGCCAGTGAGCGGTCGGTGGCCATGAACATCCGGCTCCTGGAGAAGCCGACCCGGGAAGAGCTGGCCCAGAAGGCCGTGGGCTGGGTGGTCACGACGCGCAATCTCTCTCCCGCGTTCGCGCGCGCGGAGAGTGCGGATGGCGTGACCGTCTACCGCAATCAGCTCACGTTTCCGATGGCCGCGCTGGTGGTACGCAATCCGCTGACTCTCATTCCCGCGCGGGTGGTCTTCGACACGTCACACGCCCGCGTGACGGTGGACGCGCCGCGCGAAGGAGTGGTGTTGCTACATCAGCAGGATGCTCCCGGATGGGACGTGACCGTTGACGGAGTGGATGCGCGCTCGACCGTCCATGGGGAACTTTTCCGGGCCGTGCAGATCACGCGCGGACCGCACGTGGTGGAGTGGTCGTACCGCCCTGGCGCACTTCTGGCGGGCGCATGGATCACGCTGTTGACACAGTTGTTCTTGTTCCTTTCCGCATTTGTCAAGCGCACGCGATGAAGAAAAAGTTTTCTTCCTGTCCCTCGAATCTTGAGTAGTAGAATCCTCGTTCTCCAATCACACCTGAGGTCAACAAACGCATGGTAAGTATCGACGATCGCTTGAACGCCATCATCCGGGAATTGATCGGCAACGGCATCACACTGGCGCAAGCGGTCGAAGCGTTCGAGGGGAAGTTCATCGTGGCGGCCATGACCGCCAGCAAGGGCAACGTGACCCAGGCTTCCCGCAAACTCGGCGTTCACCGCAACACGCTGCACAACAAACTGCGCACCCAGACGATGCTCAACGGCTTCGCCGAGTCGGTGCGTCCCGTCCGCCGCCGCATCTCCCACAAGCGGGTCTCCGCACCCCTGGCGCGCTCCGGCAAGACCGTACGACCGGCGCGCTAGGCCGGCACGGCCAGCG
>JBDTOZ010000790.1:0-3617 GCA_039932995.1 Acidobacteriota bacterium
CGGGTTGGCCATCGTCAAGCACATCGTTGAACTTCATCGAGGCTCGATCGAAGCAGCCAGTCGCGGTGAAGGAAAGGGAGCCACGTTCACGATCCGCATCCCCCTCGCATGACGGGATAGGAACCCGACGACCGTTCTGTGCCGATCCACGAGCGCACGGCAGCAGACGACGGAGCGGTGTGATGCTCCGCGGGGAAGACGCTGCCGCTGCTGATCGGCCGCTGGTCGCGGAACGCTGAAACGGGCGGCCGGCGCGGCGGACGGCTTTGGCCGGCATCCCGAGCTCCCAAACCGGGCAACTCTCTCGAATCGCTCCCGCCAACCGCCAGCCGGGAAAACTACTTCTTCCGCTTCACCAACTGCTTCACCTCGTCGTTGCCGATGGCGCTCTGGGCCGAGATGATCACGGCGGCGGTGCCTTCGCGGAACGAGGGGATGGTGCAGCGGACGATGGCGGTGCCGTCCGCGGCGGTCTTCCCCCGGAAGATCACCCGCGGCGCCTCCACCGTCGAGATCACCTTGACCTCGATGGCCGCGGCCGGAATCGGGGCCTGGGAGAGGCTCTTCCGTGCTGCCACGCGCAGCTCGATGGCCGAGCCGGCAAAGAAATCGACCTGGTTGAGCAGGGCTAACTCGAGGTGTTCGCTCTCCGCCTCGGAGGCCAGGTAGTCGATGATCACCTGATCCAGCGTCTTCTCGTCGTCCGTCACGCCCACCGGCGCCGACCCGCTGGCCGTCTGCGCCAGCGTCGAAGGCGACGGCCGTTCCGTGGTTTGCGTCGTGTCCGCGGGCGCGTCGAAACGCCCCCGCTTGATCGCCGCGATCATGGTGCGGTGCTGCTGCTCCATCAACCCACCGATCCACTTGTCGTCCACGCCCGTCTTCAACTGCTCGGCATAGGAGGTCTTCTTCGAGGCCAGGATCTCGCCCCCCACGTACACCAGGGACTCGATGTAGGGATTCCCCACACCCTTGTCCTCGGTCTGGACGTGGTAGACCTTCTCGTTGTGCTTGATGTCTGTATTGAAACCGGTGATCACGGAGTTGCGAATGTTACGTGTCTTTGCCGGGCGAAGTCGAGGGTGCGGATTTGACGATTGGGGAGCTCGCGGTCGCCCAGAGACCCGCAACGGGGCCACTCACCCCGCGGAGCCCGAAGCGGCGATCTTCTTGCGCAGCTCGTCATCGATCGGGATCTTGGTCTGCGTGGTCCAGTCGAACCGCACCACCGTGACCTTCCCCGTCGCGGCCACCTCGCGGCCCCCGTTCTTGCGGAGCTCGTAGAGCGTATCGAAGGAGGTGTTCCGCACCTCGCCGTAACGGATGCAGATCTCGATCGGCTCCAGCGAGATCTGGCGTTTGAAGTCGCACTCCGCGTGCGCCACGATGAACCCGATGTCGGTGGCGCCGCCGTAGCCGGCCAGTTCGAACCAAAGCAGCGTGCGAGCCCACTCGAAGTAGGAGAAAAAGATGGCGTTGTTGACGTGACCGTACGCATCCACGTCGCGGAAGACCACCTGATGAGGGACGACGTACCAGCCGTCACGCCACGTCCCCCGGAACTGTTCGCCCACGCTCATTGGATGGCGGCACTCGTGGCCACCGGCATCACGCCCTTGGCCGTACAGGCCTGCAGGTAGCGTCCCGGCAGCGGGTGATCGATGTAGGGCGCGATGATGGAGGAGGCCTGCACCAGCCGGCCCAGGTCCACGCCCGTCTCGATGGCCATGCTGTGCAGCATGTAGACGATGTCCTCGGTGGCCAGGTTGCCGGAGGCGCCCGGAGCGTAAGGGCAACCGCCCAGCCCGCCGGAAGAGGCGTCGAAGGTGGCGATGCCCATCTCCAGCGCGGCCAGTGTGTTCGCCAGCGCGGTCCCGCGCGTGTCGTGGAAGTGCATGGCCAGGCGGGAGGAGGGGATGACCTGCAGGAGCATCCCGATCACCCCCTGTACCTGCATGGGAGTGCCCACGCCGATGGTGTCGCCCACCGAGACTTCATAGCATCCGAGGTCGAGCAGACGCGCGGAGACTTCCAGCACCTTCTCCGCCGGCACGTCTCCCTCGTACGGACAACCGAACGCGGTCGAGACGTAGCCTCGCACGCGCATCCCCTCGGCGCGCGCTCGCGCAGCCACCGGCGCGTAGTTCAGAAACGACTCCTCGATGGACATGTTGATGTTGCGCTGGTTGAACGTGTCCGAGGCTGCCGTGAAGATGGCGATCGAGCGCACGCCCGACTCCAGGGCACGCTCCAACCCGCGCATGTTCGGCACGAGCACCGGATACTCCACGCCCGGATCCTTCGGAATGTCGCGAAAGACCTGCGCGGTATCGGCCATCTGCGGAACCCATTTCGGACTGACGAACGCTCCCGCCTCGATGACGCGCAGACCGGCGTCCCCCAGTGCGGTGATGTAGTCGATCTTCACCTGCGTGGGGATCGTGACTTTCTCGTTCTGCAGTCCGTCCCGCGGACCGACTTCGACGAGCTTGACGGTGTCGACTGGGATCTTCATGGTTTAGCGATGAACGACGAGCGATGGCGACGAACGCGCCATGGTGCGGTCCTTCATCCTTCCTTCTTCGGTAGAGGTTTCATGGTCACGAGCTCCACTCCCGGCTGCACCAGCTCTCCCTCGCGACAGTGGATTGCTTCGATCGTGCCGTCGCGCGGGGCGGTGAGCTGGTGCTCCATCTTCATCGCTTCCAGGATCAGCAGCGGCGCACCTTTCGTCACAACGTCGCCAGCCTTGACGAGAATTCGCAACACCGCGCCCGGCATCGGCGCTTCCATCGAGTGATCGCGGTGCCGCGCGCGCGCACGGCCGCCTTTCTCCTCTGCCTCTACGAAGTAGAGCTCCCCGTCGAACGAGAAGCTCACGGTCCCGCCCTGCACCACGTAGGGAATCGTGTGGACGCGGCCGTCCACCCGGATGCGCGCCTCCTCGCCGTCGGTGGAGATCAGCTCGATCATGTGCTGAATCGCGACCCCGGCGCGTCGAGAGGGACGGCCCGCGCACAGAGGGGACAGTGCTCCTCCGCATCCGTGGCGAGATCGAGCGCGAGCAGCGCCTCGTACGGGGAGTCGAAAGGGTTGTCCTTCCCGCTGCGGTTGAGGATCGACGCAAACCCCACCACCCGACCCCCGTGCTCCGCGATCACGTCCGCGGTCTCGCGCGTCGACTTTCCCGTGGTGACCACGTCTTCCACGATCACCACGCGCTCGTCCGCACCGATCGTGAATCCCCGGCGCAGAGTCATCCGCCCATCCTTGCGCTCCGTGAAGACGGAGGGGAGATCGAGGGCCTCGGCCACGGTAAAGCCGATCACCACGCCTCCGAGAGCCGGCGCCACCACCTTCTCGACGCCCAGCGCCCGCAACCGTTCGGCCAACGCCGAGCCGATGGCCTTCGCATTCCGCGGATGCTCGAGCAGCCGCGCGCATTGCACGTAGTTCGGACTGTGCAACCCCGAGGAGAGGCGGAAGTGTCCGCTGAGCAGCGCTCCGGTCTCTTCCAGCAATCGACGCAAATCGAGGGCCATCGGGCCGGGAGTTATAACACTTCGGTTGGCGGTTGGCGGTTGGCGGTTGGCGGTTGGCGGTTGGCGGTTGGCGGT
>JBDTOZ010000791.1:0-18377 GCA_039932995.1 Acidobacteriota bacterium
AGTAGGAGCTTCCCAAGCTCTTGGTCGCCGGTTCGAATCCGGTCGCCCGCTCCAATAGATACAAGCAGTTAGATCCGGATGGATGACTTCGATTTCGACGGAGTGTCCAGCATGGAGTCTATCGCCCCCGCCGCCTCTCCCATTTTTTTCGTTCAACTTTCGACAGTCTTATCTCTGCGCCGCGCGTCGCGTAGCACCGTGGTCTTCCTACAGGAGACCGCACATGGAAGACCGCATTCCGGCGCCCCAGGTAGCTCGGCTCATCGGCATCAAGACATCGACGCTCGCGAAGTGGCGATGCCTCGGCAAGGGTCCGCAAGGCTGGATACAAGTCTCACCAACCCACGTCACGTATCCACGAAGCGCTGTCGAGAAGTTTCTAACCGAATGCGCATCGAGGACGGCCATGTGTGCGTGAAGGCGGGGGTGCGGCGATGAACCAGCTTCCCGGCTTCCGCTACATTGCGAAGCGCAAGCAAGCGTTCTTCGACGGCTACGTTGCCGGCACGAACGGGAAGGTTCGTCGGCGGCGCACGATCGAAAACGTTACGCGCGACCAGGCGCTGACCGCATGGAAGGCCTTCCGTGACGACCTTGCGAGCGGTCGAGCAGTCGAAGGCCCGCTCACGCTGCGGGAGTTCTTTGACCGCTTCTACCGCCTTATCTCGGCGGGCCACGGAGCAGGCACGAAGAAGACCCAAGGCCACATCATCAAGAATCATCTCCTCCGCTACTTTGGCGACACTGAACTGACAAAGATCACGACGATCCGAGTCATCGACTTCAAGGCGGACATGCGTGAGCGGTCATCCTCGGCCAGCTACATCAATGATGCTGTTCGCGTGCTGAAGCTGCTGCTTCGTCAAGCGGTCGAACGTGACGTGATCGCCGACTACCCGATCAGGAAGCGAGTGCCCAAAGAGAAAGAGGTTCCGTTGCGCCTCGAGCTCAAACTGGAGGAGCGGAGGCAGTTCTATGCTGCGTTCGACGACGAAGCGGCGTTCCGACGCCACATCGACGCCGGTCGCGGGCTCGGGCCAGTGCAGTGGAGCGAACGCTTCGGAGCTGTGCGCCGCTTCGGCGGCGGGATGCGCGGCGACAGCGATGCAGCGGGTGCCTACTTCGCGCGGTTCCACGAACTGCGGGAGTTCTTCATCATCGCAATCGAAACGGGGCTGCGCGCGTGGACGGACCTGCGCAACCTGGCATGGACCTCCATCGACTTCGCTGGAGGATTCATCAGGGTAGTGATGCAAAAGACAGAACTCGAGGCGGAGATCCCGATCTCGGCGGCTTGCCGCGAAGCGCTCCGTGCGTGTCAAACAAAGGCGGTGGCAAGCGTTTTCGTCTTCGTCGACGCGAATGGGAAGAGGTTCTCTCCAAGCCGAATCCGCCGCGCGTTCCTGCTTGCGAAGGAACTCGCCGGCATCACTCGGAGATTCAGACCGCACGACCTCCGGCACACGTTTGGATGCCGTTTGGCGAGTCGCAATATCGGCCTTCAGAAGATCGCCAAGGCTCTCGGTCACACGACCACACGGATGGCGGAACGCTATGCACGGCCTTCCGAGGAATCGATGAGAGAGGTCGCCGACGCTCTTGATTCTGACCCTATCCTGCCGCGCGCCGCGAGCGCGTAGGGAACACACGCGAGTCACGCCGCGGTCGCTCCGCGGCGTGACTCCAAGGCCGCATGAAGGCCTCCACTCTTCGCCAGTTTCGCATCGCGACAGGCGCCTTTGAGCGACGATCCAAAGCGCCACGTGCCGAGCAGATTGACGGCAAATCAGCGTGGTAGTTGGAGGGCAAATGGCAGGTTCAGGAAAGGCCGAGAACACCGTCAACATCATCATCGAGGCCGGTGACTTTCAGTTCAACGACTCGCTCGAAGCTGCCGATGGCAAGACAGCTCGCGACGCGGGCCGCGCGATTGCCAATTTCGCGTTGAGCCAGTTCGCGCCCCCGCGGCGCAAGTCACGCCAGCGCGACGCTTCGCAGGCGCCAGAGGACACGAAGTAGCCAGAGGAGGCGGAGTTCGGGGCGTCCGGCAGGGCGGTACGATGCGACGAAGCATGATGCGACAATTAGCCATGAGAAAGACGAGGAAGCGGGCACCTGGCCCGCGTGTCGGGTCGCGTGTCACGTACCGTGTTCTAGGACTCGCGGCGCGCACCCTTCGAACGGTCGTCGGAGGGTGGGCTTCGCGGACGGTGGATCTCGTTCACGTAGCTGCCCTTAGAACCAAGGAGGCGGAGTGCGGTAGCAGCCGCCAGGGCGACCACATTCTCGTCGACTTATCCCGCCTCTCCGCCCCCGGCCTCTGCCTGCTCCTCCTCCTCGCGCCGAGCCTTCGCGGCGACACGATCCTCGGCCGCGCGGACGTCTGGGACATCCAATGCGATCTTGCCGTAGCCCAGCTTGTGCCGGTACAGGCGAACCGCACCATCCTCGTCACCAGCGACTTCATGAAGCCCCAGCGGTTCCCGTTCGCCACCTTCGAGTTCCACGCGACGGAAGCGAACGTCCGGGCGAACTGGCCGGCAATCATCGAGCAGGTTCGGCTCCAGGGCGTCCTGCGGGGCTGCACGCCGCAGCAACTCACGTTCGTCTCCGCACGCGGCTCGTACAACGATCTTGCGCGGACGCTGGACGCGCGCCGTCCTGCGGGGGTGTCATCGAACGTCGACTTCTCAAACTGGGAGCATCAATTTCCATTCACGCACGCCGACATGCAGTTCGCCGAATCCCGCTCACAGGCGTTCCTCATTGAGGCGCCGGACGCGCGGAAATACGACCCGCATTTCGGTGCAGCACGCCGCGTCATGGGCGCGGTCGTGTTCCTCCTCTATCCAGGTCACCTGCTGCGCTCAGAGCGCGAGAAGCCGTACCTGTACGTGTGGAAGGGAACCGAGTACGACTTCGACAAAGAGTTGCCGTATGTCACGCGCGAGAACCTCACCATGCCGAGCATTCAGGCGCGGCTTCGGGGCGAGCTCGGAGCCAATCTGCCGTTACCGCAGGCGATTCCCTCGCCGAACACCATCACCACTGCCACGACGCCCGGAGAGAGCGAAGCTCCGGCGCAAGGGAAGGGCGGGACCACCTTCTCTACGCTCGCGACGTACGATCCGGACTCTGACCGATCTATCGAATTGATTGTGGAACCGGCGCGATTCCGAACGGCGGGGAAAAGGTGCAGCGCCTTCAGGACGCACGAGGAAATGCGACGCTGTTTCGACGCAGGCGCTGCGATCCTTCTCGCATCGCCAGCGGCGAAGCAGTACGACTATGGATACGCCGATGACATGCATGTGATGGGCGCCGTGGTCTACAAGTACGGAGAGGCGCGCGAAGCTCTTATCGCGCGCTGGGACAGCATTCTTGAGGAGTACGTGGATACCGGCTATGGCGACACCAACCACCCGGATAACCGGATCTGCCGTGAATGTTTGTGGTCGCCGAATGTGCAAGCGAACATCCGCTACCACATCGAAGCGAACTTCTCAGGCTTGCCCGAGATCGACCTGACGGCGTACACCACCCCCGAGTTCAAGTATCACCTTACGCACGACGAGGCGGCAGCGATCCTCGCGCGGAACCCCTCCTCATGTGCCGGCCTCTTCACCGATATTGAGCCGCAGGGGTGGTTCGACGAGGGCTTCCATCCGTATCTCGCAGGCTTTATCTGCGACACCGGCGACTTGCGCCGTATCTGGAAGTGGATACCGGAAACTGCAGCGGGGTACGAGATCAGGGGCGTCATCTGGAAGTCGAAGACAGAGGAACGGTACGCAGCCGCGCTCCTGCGCCACGCGCTCGCATTCAGGCCGACCGCACGGCTCGACATTCGTACACAGCTCGTCGACAAGGCTGCGACGGCTCGGGTGGCCGCGCAGACAGATGCCGCCGCGGAGGCGGACCAGCGCGCGCGCGATGCTCGGATAGCGCGAATCAAGCGCTATGTCGCGGTGTACGGCGGTGGTGCGGCCGCGGTCATTGCTCCCTTGGCGCTGCTGATCTTTTTCTTGCGGGCGTCCCAAGCGCGCGCGCGTCGGCGTCGCATCGCCGTCGTCCAGGAAGAGTTAGACATAGCGGTAGGGCGGCAGGAACGGCTACGACAGTTACAGCGAGAGGCGGAAACGAGGGTTCGCGAGGCCGAGCTGGCGTCGACGAAGGCTAAAGAGTTTCGCGAGAACGTAGAAAAAGAGAAAGAGAAATTTCTTCGGGAGGTGAAGTTCGATGGCTGACATGTGGGGTGCGTTCTTGAGGTTGGTCGGATTGCAGAAAGCCGCGAAGGAGCATTTGGCAGTAACGGTGTATCGGAAAGGCGGCGGGCGGGAGGTCGTGAGAGTGCCCCCGCTCGCCTCCCGGTCTGACGCACGGGAGGCGCTAGCGATCGCAGAGATTCAGGAGAAGATCGCGGTACATCACGAAGGCGCAGCGGTTGCTTTGGCGGGCGCAACACAAGCTGCCGGTGATGCCGTGAAGATCGCGGACGAGACGACACTGGAGTTAACGGTGATCGCAGGCCGAATCGACGAAGCTGTCGCAGATAACGATCTGGCGAGCCGGCTAAGGCCGGACCGTGATGAAGTGGCGCGTCTGCAACTAGAAAAGGAACGGGCAGAAACTGCGGCAGCAGCAACCATCGCTCAGGCCGAAGAAAAAGTTGCAGAAATGAAGGCTAAAAAGATTATTGAGGAGGCGACGCAGAAATACGCCCCCGCCTCTCCACCTAACCCTGAATTGGTCGCGGCCGACCTGTCGCGCGCGGAGCAAGAAGAGGCGGTTCGCGAGTGGGCGATCCTCATTGTGGGCGACGTAGCCGCTTGGACATACCCGGTCGAGGGTGATGACGGATATCTCGCGTATGCCGCGATCCAATACTTCGGCCCGCGACTGGAGGGCAAATCGCACGACGAAGCCACCGAGTCGGCGGTAGATCAGCTTATCCGGCATAAACAGTCGCAGGCTCGCTTCACTCCGAAGCAGGCAGAAGACATGGCGGTCCGGGCAAACGCAATGTGGCGAAAGTTCAAACGCGAACTAGATGAGGCGAAGGTCCAAGCCCAAAAGGGCAAGGTTGCTGAAACCATTCTTGATGCCGCCCGGCAGCATCATCAGACTGCCGCCCGCCTGCACGACCTGATCAATGGAGGGGAGAGCAATGAAGAGTTCGACGCGACCAAATGAACTCATGATCCCGGTCGGCGTTGATGCGATGACAGGCGAAGAAATCGCCTTTCCGTGGACGGCGTTCGCACGCGGCGGCTACTTCACCGGCCAAAGCGGCCAAGGTAAGTCATCCACCATCTGCCGCTTCCTCACGGAGGTCACCAGGAGAGGAGCACCGGCCCTCATTATCGACGACGCAGGCGAGACCTTTCAGCAAATGGAGCGCTTTGCGGCGTTCCGTGCCGGCGTTCTGAACGAAGCCCTGATCCACGCCGGACTGCCGGAGCACGTCCGTCGCCGCGTGATCCGAAACCGCGTGCTTCGGCGCTTCACCTTTGGCTTTATCGGTCATGGTCGCAAGAACGCCGTGGGAATCGACCTGTTGAAGCGGCGTGTGGTGGGCGGGCGACGCGAGAGCGTCGAGGAGGTCGTTCTCGCCAGCCTCAAACCGTTCGAGGCCCGCTTCTCCGATATGACGATCCGTACGAAGTTTGTGTGGGTCGTGAAGCCGCTCCTCGCGGCGCTCGTCGCCGGCGAGCGTCCGATCACCGAAGCGCTCACCGCGCTGCTCGACCCTGTGTATTGGGGATTCCTGATGCGAGAGATCGAGCGTCTAAAGACTCTGGAAGACGAGGAGACGCGCCGGTACGTTGTTCCACGACTTCGGGAGCTCCGCCGCATCCTCGACCTGCGGCGCAACAAGGAGGGTCTTGAGGTCGAGCCGTTCTCGCAGCGGTTCATGGAGTACGTGGACTCGACCAAGCATGCGCTCGAGGTCTTCCAGCCTGGAACGATCGTCGGGGATTTCTTCGAGCACGACACGTTTGACCCGGAAGACGTTGTATACGGCAACGGCGTCTTCGCGCTTACGAGCAATGTCACGAGCGAACTCGCGCGCAATCTCGCGCTCTCCAGTGTCTATACGTTCTTCGAACGGCTGATGGCGTACCGAACGCCTGCGATGCGCGAGGATCTGCTCCGGTTGTACGTCGTGCTTGATGAGATCCGCTGGTTCTACGAAGGCATCACGCGGTTCTTCTCGGTCGCGCGAAATCACAGGGTCAGCGCGTTTATCCTGAACCAGCAGGAAGATCAATGGGACCAGCTCGGGATGGCGGCGCTCGCGAAGGTGATGCCGAGTCTCCTGCGGTTCCGCGTGCAATACCAAGCAGCTACCCGCGAAACGGCGGACGAAATGGCGATGCGGCTCGCGAAATACGATCCGTTCGGCATGCTTCACCGCGTACAGACACGAAGCGAATCGATCAGCGATGGCTACGTCAGCGGCGAGTCGGATGGGCACATGGACGGGTCATCCTGGGGCACCAGCGAGAGCGTGTCAGACGGCCACACATTTTCCGCCGACATGCTCCATAGCAGCACGAACTGGTCGAACGGCAGAGCAAGGCAATGGGGAGCGTCGTCATCGCGAACGTCCGGTTCGTCGTCCTCCCGTTCGGAATCGGAGTCCCACGCGGTTTCGGAAAGCATTCTGTCGGCGTCGGCCAGCGAGCAGCACTTTCTGCGAATGCAGGACATGCTCTCCCTGCCTGAACACTGCGCGCTCGTGAGTCACGAGGGATCAAGCCGTCTCGTCCGGATGCGCCGGTTCTATCCGTATCCGACCCATCGCGGCGACGTGAACCTCCTCGCGTGGTTCCAGGACGCGTCAAGGCGCCTGCAGCGGCGCCGCCGCGCGGAACGGCCTTCGTACGACCGTGCGATTACGTTGACGACGCATCCTGCGCCGCCTTCCGCGCCGCCCTCGCAGAAGGTACAGCCGGGAAAGGTGAAGCCTGACGCCGCCCCGAGCCGACGCAGGAGGAGCCCCCGCCAAGAGTAGGGGTGCGCATGATCGAGTCCAAACTTGCGGCGGCTGGCGCGTGCCGGCCGCGGAGACGCTATCGCCGCGAGCGTCCGCGCGCCATGAGGCTCACAGCGCGCGACGCCGCAGTGGTGTACCGCGTGTTTCTATCCAGATTTGCGACCGCGCAGGCCACCTTCCTCTATGCGCGCGAGGCTGCTCCCGACGGCGGCAGCGACAATTGGTCGAAGCGGCTTCGCGCCCTCTACGACGAGGGATGGCTGACGCGCCTGTACTTGCCGCAAAGCCGGTATCTCGCTCCCTCGCAGTGGCCGATTTACTGCGTGGAGTCCGGCGTCGCAGCCCGCGCCGCGGAGCTCCGTCTGCCGTGGTCCGAGATCGATCGCAAGACGCGAACGAAGCTGGCGGCGGCGAGCGCTCCCATGCGCGATCAAGTTATCCGCCTTCTCACGACCGAATTCGGACTCGACGCTGAGGTGGCCGCAGCGGGGCTGCGCTCAACAACGCAGCACGCCCTGAAACTCTACTCCGGCGCACCCTGTCACGTACCGCACTTTCTGCTCGCCTCGACGTTTGCTTCGATCATTTGGCACGGCGCTGCGCGTTCGGGTTTCCGCGTGTCTGGCATCATCTCGGACGGCGGGATCGACTTGAATGCGGTCGCGGCCGGCGCACTCGGCTCCGCGGTGTTTCCGGATCTGTTTTTCCTCCTAGGCGACACCGCGATATGCGTTGAGGCAGAAACGGGCAGCAGCAGCCGTGCAAAGATCGAAACGAAAGTAAATCGGTATCTAACGCTCTCCGCGGAAGGTGGCGCGTCGCTCCTCGCCGAGTGGCTTCGGAGACCCGTGATGCAACTGCGCGTGATCTTTCACTGCGGAACCAGTGCGCATATGCGCATGATCGCGGACGTGATCGCGACGGCATGCCCGGCCGGCACCCCGCTCTTCCTGCTGACGGATGCGGACACGTTTCACTTGGACTACTCGCAGTTGGAGTTCAAGCGAAACCTGCCGATCGAGGAGGGCTCGTCGTGCGGGCTCTATGACGCCTTGGCTTTGCTCGTCCGCAGCTGCGTCGCAACGCAAGTTGAAGGCCGAGCGGAACGTGGTGCCATGACGGGCTACGTCTCGGTCCTTTCTTCTGCAGGACAGTGACGGAATTTACCTGCGCCTGCGGATGAACGCTCTCGTCTCCTCGATTTTGGCGCGTCGATACGCAGTGATCGCGCTCCGCCTCGCCCGCATATCGGCTATGGCTTGCGCGATGAGCTCTGCAGCCGTCCTCGGTCGCCCCAACTGCGCTGCCGCGCGCACAGAGGCGCTGGTCTGGCTGACGACCTGCGTTTCGCGATCGACGTCCTCGGTGACGATCTCCGCTTCGAGAACGTCCGGTGCGCTTTCAAGTCGGCTGTTCGAGCGCGGCTCGTCTTCGATCAATTCCGCGTCGATCGCACCTTCTTCGATCAAGCGCGACGGTCTCGTTGGGAGCTGATGGTGAACTGGTCGGCCGCCCACGTGTCCTCCGCTTGTTTCGGGACGTCGGAACATCGTGTCCATGCCTTCGCCGAAGATGTCGCGGAAGATCTGATCGTTGGAGTGCACGATCGCATTCATGTTTTCGCCCATCTCTTGGCCGATGTCGGCGAGCATCCTTCGAGTCTCGCCCTGGATCGTCGTCGCGGTCTCTTGCAGGGTTGGCGAGCGGCGCGGCTGGCTAGACGCACTGGTATTCAACGGTCCGAGGTCGTCGGGAGTGCGAGGCGTAGGGGTGGGCGGTAGGAGGCTATGAATCGTACGCCTAACGATTTCAGGCTGCAATGGCGGGTGTTTGGGAAGCTACGGACGCCGTTTCTACACTCTTGCAGCCTTCGATCTCCCTTTACGCAAGACTGCTCGCGCGACGTTGAGATTGCAGCTCTCGTCTCCTCGAATTGGGCGCAGGCACCCACCGTTCTTTTCATCCCTAACCCTGATCACTATGCAGCCGATAGAAGAACTAATCGCTCTCGCGGAAGCCGGGCAAGCGCACATCGAAGCCTCGTACACCGTCACGCGGTACCACATCGTGCGGAAGGGCGTCGACGATCGTGGTGAGCCGCTGGATTATCCGGCGATCTTTCTTCTCATCAGCGACGAGGATGGGAGCGTCTACGACGACTTCTCCTACTTCACAGACGGAGATATCGACGTGAAGCTCCGTGACGAAGACGCCGAGCGGCTTCGTGTAGTCATCGAGCAGAATATGCAGCGGCGCTGACTGGATGCGCGCTGAGCTGCAATCTCACGCGCATCCATCGGATTGCACTTCGACACTCTTCAGCACCGGTCGATCACTGCCTGCTACAACCGCCGAATGGGTGAGCATGCGAATTTCGACGATGCGGCGAGATTCATCGGCACGCTGACCGGCGAAGACGGCTGGCAGGCGCCGATGTTTTTCCAGACCTTTGATGACAGCCCCGAGAAGAAACCGCGCCTCGCGCGGACCTTCAGCGGAACCCTTCGCGAGCATGCATTCGCGCTCGCTGGCCTCAACCGAGAAGGGGCATGCATCGCCGTTGCGATCAATGCGCTCCGCGGCCGTCGGCGGCTCCTCGAGGCGGTGGTGGCCATCCGTGCGCTGTTCATCGACTGCGATGGCCCGCGCAGGCGCCGGCTCGCGCTTCCGACCTCGATCACGGTTGAGTCTCGCGCCGGCCGGCATTACTACTGGCTTCTGCTTGAGCCAGAAGCGCCGGAAACGTTCGCGGACGCGCAGCGGCAACTGGCTGCCTTCTACGGCACGGACGGGATGGTGTGCGACGCGACCCGCGTCATGCGTTTGCCGGGCTTCGACCACTGCAAGACAGGACGATTTCGCGTAGGGCTCGTGCGCGCGGATGCCGCTCTCCGATACCCGCTTCACGAGATCCTCCGGTCGCACCAGACCGCCGTGGTGCCTGATCGGGTCGTTCTCGCCGAAGGCCCCGCAGAGGCTCAAAACGGTGCCGTACGTGCGTTCCGGAGGTGGGCGGCGGCTGCGCCGCGCCTGGTGGGCGCACGCAACGCCACGGCGTTCGCGATGGCCGCGGAAGGCTTTCGTTCAGGGGTACCGCCCCCGGCCGTAGCGTACGAGGTTCGCAGCTACTGCGAGCGGGCCGGCATCCCGCGTGAAGCGAACGCGGTGCTTCGCTCAGCCTGGCGGCATGTCGGGCGACGGTGACTCTTCGACACTCCTACCGCTGCCGCGGATCGGGCCAGGCGAGAATGCCTGCTGAGCTGACCAGCTTGGGTAAGCACGTGCCCCTACGCCTCCCGGCGTACGCCTGCAACCGGGATCTTTGAATTCTTAGCCCTACCTACTATGCCGAGTTCCAAACAGCAGACGCTCTTCGAGCGTCTGCGACAAAAGTTCGGCCACCTACCGGCGTGGGAGAAGCTCACGCGCGATCGCGACTTCGAGGAGATGTCGCCTCATCTGGCATTTCATTACCTACAAATGCTGATGTGGAATCTCGCGGGGAAAGAGATTCTCTCGCGGTGCCCATGCGTCGCAACGGCGCGGGGAATCCCGAGCGCTCGTCGGAACGAACACCCACCGGTTGAGACGGTAGGTGTCCGTGACGGTGCGTTCGTATGAACGCGCAGGCTGTGGACGACATCCAGCCGGTGGAGTGCTTGCGGTCCACGATCGCAGGCGGACAAGGACGTCAGCGCAACTATGCGAGCGAGTTTGAGGCGCTGTCAATTGTTCGACGCTGGTGCGATGCGTGCCAGACTACGCATTTGTTTCAGGTCCGCAAGACAGCCTCGAAGGCGCGGGTCCGCTTCAGCGCGAGGACGCGTGACGTTCTCGCGCTCTTCTTCATCGGCGAGATGATCGCGTTCACGATGGTCGCACTCGCGGCCTCAGCGCTCGCGGCAGTCAGATAGTCGAAGAAGGCAAGAAGGGTGATGCCTGGTCAGCTCACTCTCTTTCTACCTAGGTGCACAGAGGCTCGCCGCGCCACCTCTCTTCGACAGTCTTGCACTGCGCCCGGCCGAGCAGCGTCGAGAATGCTCCTGCGACGTGAGTTTGCAGCCTCAATCGCATGCCCCGTGGTGACGGGAGGTATTAGGTAACCCCTCAACGAATGAACATCGCCTGAGCGGATACGGCCCGACCAAGGAGGCGGGCATCCCCTTCTACATCCTAACCACACACAGATGGGGCTTGATATGTACCTCTCCAAGAAGCGCCGCGGCACGAAAGAAGTCGAGGAAGTAGCGTATTGGCGAAAGGCGAATCACATCCACCAGTGGTTCGTTGAGAATGTTCAGGGCGGCGAGGACGATTGCCAGGAGTATCGCGTGTCGCGCGAACAGCTCCAGACGCTCCTTGAGACCGTAAACACGGTTCTACAAGCGAGCGTGCTGATTCCCGGCAAGGTCACCAACGGGTACTCAATATCGATGGCCGGATCAAACTACGTCGAAACACCGATCCTAGAGGACGGTAAGCGAATAGCTGATCCGAGCGTCGCCCAGGCGCTACTGCCGACGCAAGAAGGATTCTTCTTCGGCGGCACGGACTACGACGAGTATTACCACGCCGATCTCGAACACACTCGCGATGCTCTTACAGCAGCGCTAGGACAGCAGGACGATAGCGAATTCTGCTATCAGTCAAGTTGGTGATCGTCTGAGTCACGATGCGCGCGAGGCTGCAACTCACGCGCATCCTGCCGCCAGCTAGAGCAGCTTGCCTTCCTCGCTGTGGTTTCTGAGCTTCGCGAACTCCAGCATTTCCTGCACCGTCGCGAGTCGCGTCTTCCAATCGTAGAAAAAATTTTCCGCGAGCAGCACGTATCCCCATTCTGTTTCTCCTCGCTGCTCCGGCGGCAGGGCATTGATCTGCTCGGCCCAACGAACGGCAGCTCGTCGCTTCCGTTGGACGTTGGAGTTCGAGACTTGTTCGTCAGCCTTCGTTTCCACGAGATACGTTGTGCCGTTCCTGCACCGCACCATGAAGTCTGGATGGTAGGAGGCAGTCGTCCCCTCCTGCCGTAGGTATCGGAACCGAACGAACGCGTGCTGGTTCACATCGAGCTTCACAAACGCATCAACGCTCTGGTCACCATCCGCATACTGGATAAACGCCTTCTCGAGTCCCCCCTTCACAGACGGAAAGGCCGTGCGCTCGTAAATCGTTCGCGCCGTTTCAAGCGTAAGGTGCTCGCGCGCCCGGAGCGTGCTGACCTCAGATATTTTGCGAAGCTCGACCTCGGCCTCAACCGGCGCCGCCTGCTCCTGCAGCCTGATCACTGCAGTCACGAGCTCACGGATGACATGCTCTGCGACGTCCTTGAGGAGCAGCACGCGCCACGTTGCGCCATCCAGCGGATCGAGCGATTGGCTGAAGAGCAGCGTCCGGATGAAGACGTCAGCCGCCCGCGCGAGTTCAGGGAGCTGCACTTGGAGCGCGGGAAAGCGGGTGTCGGCCGCCTTTGCCCGCGTACGCACGGAATCATCGAGATTCGAGACCACCCGCTGCACGAGCCGACCGAGGTACTCGTTGTAGCTCGTGGCCGTCATGATGCCGCTCGACACCGCGTAGTCGCCGAAGCGCGTGCCCTTCGTGATCTCCTCGGAGATGAATACCTCGTTATCTGGGACTGCCTTCTTGAGCTGATCGAGCGTGAATCCAGGCATCGGGTCGAGACTCGCGACGTCGATTGAGCCCTCTTTGAGCACTTCCTCGGCTTCGCGCCGGACAATCGGGAAGCTGAAGTCGTAGGCTTCAAAGCCTGGGCGCAGCGGAATCGTGATGAGGTCTCCGAGCACCTTGTCGCGGTCTTCGCGCTCGTCCGTGTCCTCGACGGCGAGCCCTTCCTGCGTGAGCTCGTCGTAGAACGCTTGGAACGCCGGGTGCTCGACGATGCTCAGGATATCGATCATGCTCGCGGGCTCTTTGCGCTCGTCGAGCATGCGGCGGATGTTCTCGCGGCGGCTTTCGCGGTACTCAGGCTCGCGCCACATCAGCCGGAGTCCTCGGCCGATCACCTGCTCGAGGAGAATCGGCGCTTTTGTGGACCGAAGCGGCACGATGACGCAAATGTTCGAGACGTCGAAGCCCTCACGGAGCATCAGCACGGAGACGATCACTCGCGGCTGCGGGTGCTTGTCGACTGCGAAGAGGCGCTTCTTGATCGCCTGCCACTCGTCGAGCGAAACATCCCCCTTGCGGTTCGAGTCGATTCTCAGAACGTCCTCTGTGGCGAGGCCGTCCTCGATGAGGAACTTTTCCACCAGCGGCGCGACCTCAGTGTCTTCGCAGATGACGAGCATTTTCGGGTGCTTGGCGAGATCGACGGTGGTGAAGTGCGTCTCAAGTCTTCGGAGCTTCGTGACGCCGGCGCGAAGCATGAGGCGCTGCCCCTCGGAGAGCCCGAGGAGGTGGCCTTGCTCGTTACGCTCGGCCTTAAAGCCGATCGGAAGCGTTGCGAGCTCCTTGCGCTTGTCGAGCGCGATCATCTTCACGAGGCCGGCACGAATCGCCATCTTCAGATCGAAGTCGACGACGATGTGCGGGAAGTAGACCTTCTCAGGGAACACAAACTCCTCTGCGCCCCCCTTCGTCTTTTTCGTGCGGCCGGTCCCCTTCTGGTTGTAAGGCGTCGCCGAGAAGTCGACTTGGACGAAGCCTAGCCCCTTCGGGCGCGCGATGTCGGTGAGGCTCTTCTGCCACTCAACTTCATTCACTTCGCCGCCCTTCTTCACCTCGTGGATGTGGTGCGCCTCGTCGTTGAAGACGACGAGATCGGGGAGCGCCTTCAGGAAGTTCAGCGCCTCGCCCCCGCGGAGCGACCGATCCAGGGTCGCGAGGTCGTTGCCCGCAGCAGTTCCCGGTCGGACCGGCAGCACCGCGCGGACGATTTGTTCCGGCGTGACGTCGCCGGGCGATTCGATGGCGTCTTCAGGAAGCTCGTCCTCCAAGCCCGCGAGGAGGTGCCAGTTCGTGATTGCGATGAGCCCATCTCCCGTAACCTTGCGCCCGATCTCTTCCTTCGTGGCGACCGCCGACTGGAGGAACCCGAAAACCTCCTGCCGGTACTCGGATGGCACGAAGAGGTCTTGGCGCGCGTGGACGTCAGACGTCTCAAACGAGCGCCCGGTCCCTTCCTCGCGCTCCTTGCCGAGGAAGGCGTCGAGCAAGCGGTCATAGACGATAAGGCCCGGCGCGACGATCAGGAAGTTTCGACTGTACGGCCCCTCCTCATGCTTCGCGTTCAGGTATTGCCAGAGGAGCAGCGCGGAGAGGACGAATGTCTTCCCGGTTCCCGTCGCCATCTTGATGGCGTACTTCGGGTGGCTGTACTTTTCGCTCCCGAGCTCTTCCAAGGCTCCCGAACCGCTCGCGAGCAGGTCCGCCGCGATCTTGGCGTAGGCATCCCTCGGGCTCTCTGCCTTCGCAATCTCGTGCAGGTAGATGACGTTGAGGATCGCTTGGCGCTGCCCGGCGTGGAAGTTCACCTCGCGCTCGGTCTCCTGCTCCGGGGAGAACCAGAAGCGAAGGAGCCGCGCGGTTGTCGGCGTCACCTGCTCTACGTATGTCCCTTCGGCCCATGCCTCGTTTGCTTGCTTCGTGAGGGTCGCCGCGAAGGACAGCGGGAGGTGCTCCATGTGCATGCAGGTCAGCTAATGGCTTTCAGTGTCACGCGCACCTCGCTCTCCCATCCAAAGACGTCGACCGCCTTCACGCAGATGGTCCTTGGGCCTCGACGGTCTGGCACCCGTATCGTCGCCGAGCGCACGACGCGTAGCGGGTCGGCGTCGTTCTCCTCGTTGCCGCGGTAGTCCTGCCACATGCTTCTAAAGACGACGCCGTCGTAGTCTGGATCGATGCTCCAGTACTCGATGAGATCAAGCGGGCTCTCTGCGATGTGCCGGCGGAGTTTCTCTTTGTTGGCGTCGTCCAGCGGGAGGGCGTCCGGAGAGAGCAGCGTATAGTTCTCCAGCTCGACAGACAGCTCGACCTCGTCGCCTTCAACCTTCCGGAGCGCGGGGGCTTTGATCGTGAGGTACTGCAACGACGAGAAGCGGATGTCCCCGGAGTCGACGAGTTTCCTGTAACTTGCCTTGCTCGACAGCCGGTCCAGCAGGTCAGGAGGAATGACGAGGACTTCGAGTTTTGGATCATTCATCTCCCGCAGAATCTGCCCGACGTCGGGCACGAAGTTCCATCCGAGGACGATGACCTTATTCCAGCCGCCGCGGAACGTATCGCGTTCGCGTCGGGCGCGCTCAAGCGTCGCTCGACCACACAATTTGCTCGGAGAATCCACAATGACAAGCGCGCGTGTATCGCTTACGTATCCGATGTTCCGACCTGGACTCTCTTCCGGTGGCATCGGGAGCGCGCCATACAAACCCAAGACGACCTGAGCTAGATCGCCGATTCGGTACTTCGAACCCAGAGACGAAGTGACCTGTTCCTTCTGATAGTCACCGATAGATTGGTAAATGAACGGGCCCGCGGCGGCGTCAACGAGACGCTTCCGCGCGACCATGCATGCGGGCTTCCCAATCTCTGAGGCTACCCACCTGCGCCCCATTGATTCAGCGACAGCAGCAGTCGTTCCTGAACCGGAGAAGAAGTCGGCAATAATTGAGTTCTCGCCGGACGCGGCACCGATGATTCGTTCCAAGAGCTTTTTCGGTTTCTGAGTCGCGTATACGAGGCCACGCTCCTTGCCAATATCTGTCCACACGTCGCGGCACCGAACACCGAGGGGATTGCGATACCATTTTCGCAACGCGACCTTCCCTTCCCGCACGACGAGAATGCCCTCCTTCAACCACTCAAGTGCCGTCTCACGAGGCATTGAATATCCACGAGACGGGACCTTTTCACCCATGCCGAGTGAATATCTGTAACCCCCGCCGCCGGGGTTGTCACACGGACCGAGCTGATAGCGCCCTTTCGCATCCTCAAATTTGTAAATCCTGTCGGCCTCGTCCGAATATGGCTGGAAAACGTCATTCCAGAGAACCCCCTCACGAGTCTTTCGGTAGAAGTAGATCGAGTCGTGGGACTTTATAAACTTCTTGTTCTTGTCTGAAGAGTCACCAATGGCTCCCTGCCAGATGATCTCGTTCACATACATGTCTTGGCCGAACACGTCGTCAAGCAGCATTTTGACGTAGGGACCTACACGCCAGTCGAGATGAACGAATAACGAACCCTGTTGGCTGAGCAGGTTGCGCATCAGCACTAGCCGCGGATACATGTATGCGAGATATGCCGCCGTGCCCCGGACAACGCCGATTGTGGGGCCAAAATCGCGTGACCACGTATCGGCGTACGCGAATTGTTCGATAGTTGCCGGACGCTGCATAACGTCGCCCGATGGAAGATCCACTCGAGTGCGGTAGTCCGCTTTTGAATCGTAAGGTGGGTCGATATAGATCAAATCGACCTTTCCCTGCATGCTCGGAAGCCCCGACGCAGGATCTCCCCCGAGAAGCGCCTGCATCGTGAGGAGGTTGTCGCCGTAGATGAGGCGATTGCGCCACGTCCCCTCCGCTGGTTCAGTGCTCCGAGCCTCGTATGCAACATCGCGAGAGAACTTACTGAGCAGGTCGTGATAGTTCGACTCCTTCGACGGAATCACGAGCTCGTTCGTCTGCAGAGTCACCCGTGTGCTGTCTTTCGCCGAAAGACTCTCCAGAATGCGATTCGCCTCGCGGCGTCCTTCGGACACGATCTTCGGCAGCAAATCGATGAGGGATGGCAGGTGAGGGTGCGGTTATCAGTGTCCTCGGCCCAGTCTTGCAGGAGGATCGTGGGATGCGCAAGTGCCGACGCCGTCGACGAAGCCTCACCTTGGTAACGCTGTCCTTCTTCTTCCACGCGCGCAGTTGCGCGACTGTCTGTCGCGGCGTACGCTGCCGCAAATTCTCACCTCTGACGGATGGCAATGGCCGTGATCCTCGTTCTAGCCCTACTCATCGCCGGGGCGATCGTCGGCGGCGTCAACGCAAAGAAGCGGCGGAAACGGCGAGCGTCGCCAGCTAGCTTCGTCTGCGCGGAATGCTGCTCATGGACGTACGGGGATGCGACGCCAGGATTCGGGCTTCGGTTCGTCGTTTCGGTGCTCGTGGCTGCCGGTCTGTGGCTGCTCATGCCGGCGCCTTCCGCAGCATTCCTGACCTTGGCGCTGATCGCGCTCGCGGTCCTGCTGAACGAAACCGCCGTCTACTTCGGGCCGAGGCTCTGCGAACATTGCCGCAGTCGGCGCGTGGTTCCGGTCAATACTCCTCGTGGGCGGGAGATCGCCGTCGAATACCTTGGCGTTCGGCACGACCAAATACCGGAGGCCGCAGGCTGAGGTAGGTAGAAGAGGCGAAGGGAGATTGCAGGTTCACTCACGCCTCTAGGCTGCGGCTGCGGAGAAGTCGGCCTTCGGGCAGACCTCCGAGATCGTTTGCTTCGCGACCGGGAAGTGAATGTCGCGCTCCATGTGGAGCGGCCCCAAGCGGATGCTCAGGAACTCGGATAGGGTGACGTATCCCCATTCGTCGCAGTCCTCGCCGACGGGCGAAATGCAGTACCCGTAAAAAACGAAGTCCGAGCCCTCGGGCTCGCCTTCGATCGCATAAAAGGTGTATCGGCCGGCAGGGAAGAAGAACTTCGCGACGATCTTCTTCGCGCCGGTCAGAACCTCCTCCTGCGAATGGAGCTGAAACCTTTCGATGAAGGTCTTCCGCAAGTTATCGGGAAGAAGATGCCGCAGGATGCGTGCATCCGAATGACCATCTGCCATTGCGAGGCGTTAAGTTTGAGAAAGATCGGCGTGAGGCCGTCAGGTGTTGAAGCCTGAAGGCTGCAATCTCACTTCGCGAAGCGATCGTCGTACATTGTCGTTGGAAAGGCGCCGAGGACTGGCGAACAAATCGTCGGACCCGATGGTGATGTGCGCCATTGAGACGGGATCGCGGCCTTTGTGACAGCCGCGCGCCGCGGGGTGCCTCGTGTCTATCCCGCCGACGGAGGTCGGAATCTCCCGATCGCATCCTCCGAGGAGGAGGAGGGCGAGCACGAACGCGAAGGCAGACCACGAAGCCGGGCGATGGATGCTCGGAATTGTACGGCCGGACGCAGGTTGCTCTTCGACAGCCGTATGTCCACGGGCGACTTGCCGGGGAAATCCGTCCGGCGGAGTTCTCACGATCTGCGGTTGGTGCGGGGTAGGGATTCGCCGGTCCTTGTCACTCCTATGAAAGACGCCTCCATTCGTCAGCAGATGGTCGTGTGTCTTCGCGCTCCCTCCGTTGGTGCCGCCCGGGGCAACCGTAGGCTTGCGAAAGGACCGATGATGGGATTCTCATTCAACGCGAATCACGGAAACATTCTT
>JBDTOZ010000792.1:0-6035 GCA_039932995.1 Acidobacteriota bacterium
GGAGTAACTCAGTTGGTAGAGTCACAGCCTTCCAAGCTGTTGGTCGCGGGTTCGAATCCCGTCTCCCGCTCCAACCGGATTGAGAATTGAGGATTGAGAATTGAGGATGAGAAGCGAGGTGTCGCATGAGCGTCATCCTCATCCTTCATCCTCAATCCTGCGGTAGCAGCAAGCGGATTGAGGATTGAGAATTGAGGATGAGAAGTGAGATGTCGCGTGAGCGTCATCCTCAATTCTCAATCCTTCAGCCTCTATCCTGCAGTAGCAGCAAGCGGATTGAGAATTTTGGATTGAGAATTGAGGATGAAGAGTCGAGGTGTCGCGTGAGCGTCATCCTCAATTCTCAATCCTTCATCCTCAATCCTGCGGTAGCAGCAATCCTGCGGTAGCAGCAAGCCCTCGTAGCTCAGGGGTAGAGCACGTCCTTGGTAAGGACGGGGTCACCAGTTCAAATCTGGTCGAGGGCTCCACTTTCAAGAATTGAGGATTCAGGATTGAGGATTGAGGATTGATGCGGAGAGCGCGCCTGCGGCGGAGCAATCCTCAATCCTCCATCCTCAATTCTCAATCCTGTCGGAGACAGAAAAATGGCAGCAACGCGCGAGATCATCACCCTCCAGTGCACCGAGTGCAAGCGTCGGAACTACACGACGACTAAGAACAAGAGGACCACGACCGAGAAGCTGGAGCTGAAGAAGTTCTGTCGGCACGATCGGAAGCGGACCGTCCATCGCGAGACCAAGTAGCCGTTGGCGGTCAGCTCCGCCAACCGACCCAGGGAATTAACCGAGGAAGCTGGGCTTTCTCAGCAGTTTGCGGCAAACGTAGGCCAATAGCTCAACTGGCAGAGCAGCGGTCTCCAAAACCGCAGGTTGGGGGTTCGAGTCCCTCTTGGCCTGCCAAATCTCATCGTTCGGCTTTCAGCAGCAGATCTCAGCTCCCAGGGGACCCGATTCTCCTGCGAGCGGAGAGCTGTCAGTTGCGAGCCTATTGGGGTGTTCCGAATGGCGGAAGTGGAAAAACAGGATAGTGGCTTCATCTCCAAGCCGATGCTGTGGTGGGGCTCCCTGCAGGAGTTCTACCGCGACACCATGGGCGAGATGAGGAAAGTCAGTTGGCCGACGCAGAGTGAAGTGATTGGCACCACGACGGTGGTCATCGTGGCCACGATCGTCTTCGCCGTCTTTCTCTGGGTCTGCGATCTCGCGTTCTACCGGGCGATCGACTTCCTCTTCACCAGGTTCGGAACGGGCGCCTGACCGATGGAAGCAACCGGCCAGAAGCAGTGGTTCATCGTCCACACCTACTCCGGGTTCGAGGAGCGGGTCAAGGAGAACCTCACCCAGCGCGTCGATGCCCTCGGCATGCGCCCGAAGTTCGGCGAGATCAAGATCCCGACCGAGACTCTCGTGGAGATGAAGGGCGGCAAGAAGCGCGAGGTGCAGCGTAAATTCTTCCCCGGCTACATCCTCGTCGAGATGGAGATGTCGGACGATGCCTGGCACCTGGTCAAGAACACTCCTAAGGTGACCGGCTTCGTGGGCACGGGCAAGAAGCCCACGCCCCTGACGCAGGAAGAGGTCGACCAGATCCTCACGCAGGTCGTCACCACCAAGGAAAAGCCGAAACCCAAGCACGTCTACGAGCACGGCGAGCACGTGCGGATCATCGACGGTCCGTTCACGAACTTCACCGGCGTCGTGGAAGAGGTCAACCTCGATCGCAACACCCTCAAGGTCATGGTCACCATCTTCGGCCGCAGCACTCCGGTCGAGCTGGACTTCCTGCAGGTGGCCCGCTTCGATCCCAGCGAAGAGCAGGGTGGCGGCGGAAACGCTGCCAAAGCGCGCTAATAAAGCTCAACAATTACGCGCTGGATTAGCGCGACTGATACTCACAAGGGATTTACGATGGCTAAAAAGATTACCGGATACATCAAGCTCCAGATTCCCGCCGGCAAGGCGACCCCGGCTCCGCCGGTCGGACCGGCCCTCGGCCAGCACGGCGTGAACATCATGGAGTTCTGCAAGACCTTCAACGCCCGCACCGCCAAGGACGACGGTCTGATCATCCCGGTCGTGATCACGGTCTTCTCCGACCGCACGTTCACGTTCGTGACCAAGACCCCTCCGGCCGCGATCCTGCTGCTCCGCGCGGCCGGGATCCCCAAGGGCTCGGGCGTTCCGAACAAGAACAAGCTCGGCAAAGTCACGCGCAAGCAGGTCGAAGAGATCGCCCGCCTGAAGATGCCCGACCTCAACGCCGCCAGCGTCGAGGCCGCGATGAAGACCATTGAGGGCACGGCCCGCTCGATGGGAATGGAAGTTTCCGACTAGTCGGGATTGAGGATTGAGAATTGAGAATTGAGGATGGGCTTCCTGCCTTTCTCAATCCTCAATCCTCAATCCTCAATTCCGGAAGGCGCCTCAGCGTGTAGCTGAGGCAGGCAACGACAACGTAGGAGGCTCGCAGCGATGTGAGCCGTCTGCACTACGGAGGTGAAATTGGCCAGACACGGTAAGAAGTATCGTGCTGCGGCCGGGAAGGTCGAACAGAAGCCGTATCAGCTGGACGAGGCGTTTGGTCTGCTCAAGCAGATCTCGTTCGCCAAGTTCAATGAGACGGTGGAACTGTCGATGCTTCTCGGCGTCGATCCCAAGCACGCCGATCAGATGGTCCGAGGGACGACACTGCTCCCCCACGGCACCGGACAGACCAAGCGTGTGCTCGTGATCGCCCAGGGCGAGAAGCAGAAGGAGGCCCAGGATGCTGGTGCCGACTTCATTGGTGGCGACGACATGGTGGAGAAGATTCAGGGCGGTTGGACTGACTTCGATGCCGTCATCGCCACGCCGGACATGATGCGCTCGGTCGGTAAGCTCGGAAAGGTCCTCGGTCCTCGCGGACTGATGCCCAATCCCAAGACCGGCACCGTCACGTTCGACGTCGCCAAGGCGATCACCGAGATCAAGGCCGGTAAGGTGGAGTTCCGCGTCGACAAGACGTCGATCATCCACGTCCCGGTCGGCAAGATCTCGTTTTCCGCCGATCAGCTGAAGGACAACGCTTCAGCGATCATCAACGCCGTTCGCAAGGCCAAGCCGCCGGCCGCGAAGGGCAGGTACGTACGCTCCATCTACGTCTCCTCCACCATGAGTCCGTCGCTCCAGATCGACTCCACCGTGGGCGAGATCAAGGCCGAGGGGTAAGAGATGAAGAATCGCGAACAGAAAGCAGAAGCGATCTCCACCTTCACCGAGGGCATCGGCCAGGCCACCAACGCCTTCGTGCTCGACTTCAAAGGCATCACCGTTCCCCAGGTCACTGAGCTGCGCAAGCAGGTTCGGGAGTCGGGTTCGGACTATGTCGTCATCAAGAACACGCTGGCCCTCATCGCCGTCAAGGACTCGCCGCTCAAGAAGCTCACCGGCACCTTCACCGGCATGACCGCCATCGCGTACAATACCAGCGACCCCGTGGCTCTGGCCAAGGTCCTGACCAAGTTCGCCAAGGACGTCCCCACCGTGCAGTTCAAGGGTGCGCTCCTGGCCGGACAGGTCGTGGCCGCCGGCGAGATCCAGAACATTGCCAACCTTCCCTCGCGGGATGAGCTGCTCGGCAAGCTCCTGTACCTCATGCAGCACCCCATCCGCGGTCTGGCGGTCGTGCTCAACGGCACCATCCGCAACATCGCGGTCGTCCTCGACCAGATCGCCAAGCAGAAGAGCGGCGGTGGCGAGACGGCGACGGAAGACGCAGCAAGCGCTTAGTTCGAATTGGCGCGAGCCCTCGGGCTCGCTTGGGATTGACTCTTAGTTAGAACGTTTGGAGGCTTGAAATGGCTATTTCGACTGAAGATTTCGTGAAGCAGATTGAGACGATGACCGTCCTCGACCTGGCCAATTTGGTCAAGGCGCTCGAGGATCGCTTCGGTGTTTCGGCTGCCGCCGCCTCGGTTGCGGCTCCGGCCGCCGGTGGCGCGGTTGCTGCCGCCGCCCCTGTGGAAGAGCAGACCGAGTTCACCGTCACCCTCGCCGAGGTCGGCGATAAGAAGATCAACGTCATCAAGGCCGTCCGCGAAGTGACCTCCCTCGGTCTGAAGGAAGCGAAGGACCTCGTCGAGGGCGCTCCTCAGACCATCAAGGAAGCCGTGTCCAAGGACGAGGCCGAGAAGATCAAGAAGGTCTTCGAAGACGCCGGCGCCAAGGTCACCGTCAAGTAAATCGACCAGTGGAGCGGAGGGTTTTCCCCTCCGGCCTCTCGCGAGACTCGTGCGGAAACGCACTTTCGGCGAGCGCGTCGGTGGGCTGAAGCCCACCGCTCCACCGGGCAGTCTCTTCCGGACGGTGCAATTTGCGCCGTCCGGAAACCTGTTTCAAAGCGCAGTACCCATCATTCCGGGCCAGAGAGGGGGGGAGCGGCCTTCTCGATAGCGCCCAAAATCGCGTGACTCCGGCTTGCGTCGCCTGCAAGCCGGCCTCGCCTGACGCGTGATTGTCTTTTGGTTGGTCGCTGTTGGTTTGCCGGGCGGACTCTTCTGCCCCAAGCCCCCTGCGCCCTGCCTCCTGACATAAGGAGTCCCACCGAATGAACGGAGCCATGCCGAAACAGGAGCCGGTTCGTCACGACTTCTCGAAGATTCGCAGCTATATGGCGCTGCCGAATCTCATCGATGTCCAGAGAAAGTCTTACGAACGGTTCCTGCAGATGAACCTCCTCCCTGAGGAGCGTGAGGACACGGGCCTCCAGTCCGTCTTCACCAGCGTCTTCCCCTTCAGCGACTTCCGGGAGACCTGCTCGCTCGACTTCGTCCGCTACTCCATCGGCAACTGGGAGTGCAAGTGCGGACAGCTCAAGGGCCTCGAGCACCTGCGCATGACCTGCGCGAACTGCGGGGCCAAGATCATCACCGATCACCCGCACGAAGAGACCGTCAACTGCGGCCAGTGCGGCGTCATCAACAAGAACCGCGTCGAAGTCTGCGACATCTGCGGCAACCCCGTGGACCTGCAGATGAAGTACTCCGTCGAGGAGTGCCAGGAGCGCGGCATGACCTACAGCGTTCCGCTGAAGGTCACCTTCCGGCTCTTCGTCTACGACAAAGATCCGGACACCGGCGTCAAGCACATGCGCGACGCTAAAGAAGAGGAAGTGTTCTTCGGGGACATCCCCCTGATGACGGACAACGGAACGTTCATCATCAATGGGACCGAGCGCGTCATCGTTTCGCAGCTCCACCGTTCCCCCGGCGTCTTCTTCACGAAGGAAAGCGCCCACACCTTCCTCTCCAAGATCATCCCGTACCGCGGCTCCTGGGTGGAGTTCGAGTACGACCAGAAGAACATCCTCTACGTCCGCATCGACCGCAAGCGCAAGTTCCTCGGCTCGGTCTTCCTCCGGGCCCTCGGCCTGACCACGGACGAAGAGATCCTCCGCCAGTTCTACACGCCGATCAAAGTCCGTCTGACGGAAGCCGGCGCCGAGCTGACCTTCGATCGCCGCGTCCTCGATCAGGAAGAGGCCAAAGAGCGTCACTCCATCCGCGGCCGTCGGGCCGTGCGGACCGTCTTCGGCGGCATCAAGCTCGACCAGAAGATGGCCGACCAGCTCACCAAGAACAACGAGACCACCGTCAAGGTCGATTACGCGGCGCTCGAGAAGGCCGTGTTCCTCGGCGACGTCGTCGACTTCAACACCGGCGAAGTGGTCTTCGAATCGAGCGAGAACGTCCCGGCCGACTGGGCGGGCGTGCTCCGCGATCGCAGCATCGCCGACATGGAAGTGATCTTCCCCGAGTGGGATCTGGTCTCCGACATCCTGCTCAACACCGTTCGCAAGGACACCTCCAAGTCCTTCGAGCAGGCCATCATCGAGATCTACCGTCGCATGCGCCCGGGCGATCCCCCGACCCTCGAGTCGGCCAAGGCCCTCTTCGAAGGCATGTTCTTCGACGCCCGCAAGTACGACTTCTCGCGCGTGGGCCGCTTCAAGTTCAACATCAAGCTCGACCTCGAGTCGCCGGTCACGCAGAAGAC
>JBDTOZ010000793.1:0-5982 GCA_039932995.1 Acidobacteriota bacterium
AGCGCGCCTCATCGGCGCTCGCCCCCGGCTCATCTACGGCACGCCTCCGGCGTTTCATGAGCGCCACCGACACTGCGTGTTGCGTACGGCGTGCTGTGTCTTGAATGAGACTTCCGTCTTGCCGGCCGTGCCCAAGGCCTAGGAGTCTGCGCGATAGGAGCATTTGCCTCGGAGCGGCCGCCGTGCCGGCCTTTGCCAACCAGCGCTGGCGGCCGTGCCGCCTAGCCTAGGCCGTGACGCAGTGCGTGTCCGACATGCGGTCGGAGAGGGAGCGGCGGGAGGGGAGGAGCGCCAGGATGAACCCGATTCCGGCGGTGGCGAAGGAGAGGTAGAGGCCGGCCCAGCGAAGCGAGGCCTCACGCATGGTCATGGATGCTCTTTCGGCCGCGACCACGCGCACGTCGAAGATCGCTCCTCCAATCGTCTTTCCCCAGAGCAGCCACGTGCCGACGTAGTAGTAGTACGAGAACAGCGCCACGAATCCAGCCAGCGCGGCCGTGGGCGCCCAGGCCAGAGGCCGTGAAAGGAGCGGATACAGGACCAGGACCAAGGCCGCGAAGAGGGACAGGTCGGTGAGAAACGCCATCAGGCGGCGCCAGCGCGAAGCGTGGGTGGAGGCAGCGACGACGACCGGTGCGACCTGCTCCTCATCGAGTCCCAAAGGGACTACTTCCAGCTCCACCTCGTCGAATCGCATCACACCCTCCCGGCCAGGTCGCAGGTGGCATCGCGCAGGGGGCGGGAGAATGAACCCCCGACGGCTGCGCGGCCAACTCGAGTCAAGTGCCTTGTCGCAACGGTAGATATTTTACGTAGATCTTGTACAAAAGGTCTTTCGACTCGCCGTTGTAGCGAGTGGCCAGCTCGCGGCTGCGGCGGGCCAGCTCATCGGCGGGGTTCACCTTCAGGACTTCGTCGAACTCGCGAATGGCGTCCGGCACCTTCTCTTCCTGCAGGGCCGTGGCCCCGAGGTTGAAGTGCGCGTCCGCGATCATTCGCTGGATGCTGACGTTCTGCGGCTCCTGCAGGCGAAGCGGCTCGAGATTGGCGATGGCCTCGGAGTACTTGCGCTCGGCAAACAGCGCCTTGGCCGCATCGAGTTTCGAGGCCTGCTGCGCCGAGGTCTCGTACTGCGTCTTGAGCTCCGGCGTCAGCGGCTTGACGCGCATGGCCTCTTCGAACGCGGACTTTGCTCCGGTGAAGTCGTTGGCCGTGAACGCAACCCGCGCCGCTTCGACGCGCTGTGCGTAGAACTCTTCGGCAGGGACGCCGTCGATGAGCTGAGCGGAAGTCGACTTCTTGCCGCGCAGGTCCGCGATCATCAGCAGCGCCCTCTCATGCTGCGGGTCGCCCGGCTTGATGTCCTGGAGCAGGGCGATGGCCTGATCGAACTTCCCCTTGCCGGCCAGCACCGTGGCCCGACCCATCAGAGCCTGTCCGTCGTTGACGGTCGTCTCGACGGGCTCCGGCTGATTCGCGAAACGGGTCCAGGCGAAATATCCACCAGCCAGCAGGACCAGCACACCGGCCACGAGGGCGATCAGACGCAGGGGCAACGGCCGCGAGGGCTGGCTCTGTTTGGCCGGCTTCGCTTTCTGCGGCTTCGCCGTCGAAGCGGCCGGATCCAGAGGGTCCGGCGGAACGAGGGGTATCTCCAGCCCGGGAGGAAGTTCTTCGTCGAAGATGTCGCCGGTGACCGGCCCTTTTCCGGGTGCCGAGTACGGACGAGAGGGAGAGAAGGGAACGGACTCATTCGCGGCGCCGGCACGGTCGAGGTAGTCCTGGGCCACTGAATTCCGAGGATCGGCGGCCAGGACCTGGGAGAGCGAGGCTCGGGCCGCGGCCATGTCCCCACGTTCGAAGGCATCCACACCCGCCGTCAGGATCGGCTCGACCTTCTGCTCGATCTCCCGTCTGCGGGCTTTGGCGGTCTCGATCCGTTCGGAAGCCGCATCGTTGGTGACGTCGATCAGAAAGATGCGCGACCAGAGGTCGATGGCTTGCGAGTAGTCGCCGGAGCGGGCGGCCTGGTCGCCGTCGGCGAGGAACTGGCTGATCTTCTTCTGATCGTCGTCCGTCGTCAGGACGGAGGCGGACGAAAAATCGAAATCACCGCCGGGAGCGATGGCCTGATGATCTCGGGTTGGGGCGGGGGGCGCGGGGGCGGCGTCGAACGAGAAACCGCCGAACGGGGTGTCATCCTTCGGAGGCGCGGGAGGCGGCTGAAAGGAAAAGTCCGAAGGGGCGGTGGCGGAGTCGAACGAGAACTGGTCGAAGGAGACGTTCGTGGGCTTCTCCTCCTCGAACGTGAATCCGAAATCGGCGGCCTGGGCGGCGGGGCGTCCGCCGGTCGGGGCCGGTCGTGCGTCGTCGACGATGAACGAGGGAGGAAGACCAGCCGTCGCGGGGGCGGCATCGCGCGCGGAGATGGACTTGGCGACGCGGAGCACTTCCGGGTGAATGGGATCGAGCGCGCGAGCCTTCTCGAGCTCCATCTTCGCCGAAGCGACGTTGCCGGCCTCCAGACTGAGGCTGGCTTTTCGCGCGAACTGCTCGACGAAGGGAGCGGCCTCGAGCTTCTCTCGGGCGTCGTCGCCGAGAATGCGCGCCTCGTCGTTGAGCAGATCTTCGGTGAGCACGTCGGAGGTGATTTGAATCACCCGCTGGAAGTCGCGGTCCGTCATGGCCATCCGGGCCTGTTCCATCGGGGAGCGCGGATCGCCCGCGGGCATCAGCGAGGCCACATCCATCGGCAAGCCCGGATTGCGCAACTTCTCCATGAGCCGCTTGGCGGGGTCGAACATCGGATCCATCTGCAGCAGCAACGTGCAACCTGCCGCGACCTCATCCATGCGCCCACCCTGCTGGAAGAGAGTGAGCGTCTGCTGGAACGTCGAGACCACCCGGTCCTGGACCGCGGCGGACAATGAGGGATTGCCTGGGTAGCTCATGCGTTTGCGAGGATCTCCGGCCTGAGCCGCGATTATAGCGATACGCGGCTATACTCCGCCCTCATGCAGATCGAGTATGTTTCGACCCCCGATGCTCCCGCCGCCATCGGCCCTTACTCGCAGGCCGTGAAAGCGAACGGCCTGGTCTACACCTCCGGCCAGATCGCCCTCGATCCCGCCACCGGAGCGCTCGTCCCCGGCAGCTTCGAGGATCAGGTCCATCGCGTCTTCAAGAACCTCGACGCAATCCTTCGCGCCTCCGGCAGCGACTTCAGCCGCGTGCTCAAAGCGACCGTCTACGTGACCAGTCTCAAGAATTTCCAGGCGCTCAACGCCATCTACGCCAGTTACTTCGGAGACCACCGGCCGGCCCGGACGACGGTCGAGGTGCCCGCGTTGCCGAAAGAGGGATTGCTGGAGATCGACCTGATCGCGCTGGCGTAGCCCCGCACGAGCTCGCCGCGCGACTTTGTGACGCTTCACACGGCCTGTTGACCACGACCCCCACGAACCCCAAGGACCCCTCCCAATGGCAGCCCGATTGCAACTCGCGAAGCATATGACCCGCCGGATCGCGGCAGTTCTCCTCGGCTCCTTCCTCTCCCTCCCGGTGCTGGCCGCGACGCGGATGACGTTCGACATTCAAGGGACGCCGACCGCGGTGGAGTGGTCGAAGTCTTCGTTCCCCCTGCGGTACGACATCGACCAGCGTCTGGCCGCTGCCAATCCGGATGCGAAGGCGATGATCGAGCGCGCATTCGCGGCCTGGTCGGACCTCGCGGACGTGAGCCTGCAATTCGAGTCCCGCGGAATCACTTCGAACGGCGCCAGCCTGCCCGACGGCATCAGCGTCGTGCTCGAGGATGATCTGCTGAGCGGTCAGGGAGCGATCGCGCTCACCTCTTACACGTACGACACCACCACCGGAAAGATGCTCGACGCGGACATCCGTGTCGATCCGTCGATCTTCAACGGCCAGGTCAACGTCGCCGTCGCTCTGGCGCACGAGGTCGGACACACCCTGGGCCTGGACCACTCCGCCGTCCTGTCCTCGGTCATGTATCCGTACGTGGGGCCGGACAACACGCCGGTGGACCTCGACACGGATGACCGCATCGCCATCTCCACGATCTATCCGAAGAGCGATCCGACGCTCCGCGGCGGCACGTTGCGCGGGCGGGTCACGGGGAATGGAGGAGGGATCTTTGCCGCGCAGGTCGTGGCGGTGAACGATCAGGGCCAGCCCATCGCCACCGCGCTCACCAACGCGGCCGGCGAGTTTACGCTGGCGACCATTCCGGCAGGACGCTACAGGATCTACGCCGAGCCGTTGGACGGGCCGGTGGTCGTCAGTGCCTTGCAAGGGACCTGGCGGCAGGCCACCCTCAAACCATTTCCCACACACTTCTACGAGACAGCCGTGAATGTCGAGAACGGTCGCGTCTACGGGAATCTGGTGTTGAACACGGTCGGGCCGGTGCTGCTCAATCCTCGGCTCGTCGGCTCCTGTCCCGCGGACTCACATCAGGTCAGCCTGAGCAGCATGCCGGTGACGGTCCGTCCCGGACAGACGGTCAAGCTGACGATCGGCGGAGACGGATTCACCAGCGGCATGACGGAGTTCGACGTGCTCAATCCGGCCTTCAAGCGTATCTCCGACTATGAATGGTGGGGCGATTCCGTCAGTGCCACTTATGAAGTCGAAGCCAACGCCCAACCGACGTCGAGCGTGATCCTCGTGCGCAGCGGCAACGAGACGGCCACGCTCACCGGCGGCTTGCGCGTCTACCGCACCCAGAAATCGCGCGCTGCGCGGTCGTAGACCAGCTCGTTCTCACGCTCCCCCCGATCGGCTCAGCTCTGGGACGACAGGCTTCCCCTCATCTTGGACTTGGCGCGCACGAACAGCGGGCCGATCGAGCCGATGGGAAGATTCATGGCCACGCTCACTTCCTCGTACGTCTGGCGGGCCAGCCCCACGCGCATGCAGATCTCGCGGCCGCGGCCGTCGAGCAACGCCAGTGCCTGCTGCAATGCGATGGAGGTCTCGAAGGACGACGGCAGCACCGTCTGATCGGCTTCGTCGATCTCCACGGTGCGATGCCGGTAGTGTTGCTGGATCTGCTGCCGGCAGAGATTGGCCACCGTTCCCACCAGCCAGGAGCGCACGGACCGGATCATGGCTCGCTTCTCCGCGTAGATGACCCAGGCCTGCTGCACGATGTCGTCGATCTCGTCGCCGGCAAAGCCGTAGCGGCGACGGGCGATGGAGCGGAGTACCGGAGTGACCGATGCGTAGAGGGCGTCGATGTCGTCGGCCGGCCCGAGCATGGCCGCCGCCTCGATTTCGGCGAGCATCTCGCGGACGAGCGTAACGATGACCATTGGGTCGACCGGCTTGAGAAGCACGGTCCGCGAGCCGAGCTCCTGCAGGCGCATCTCGGTGAGTGCGTCCACTTCTCCGGTGATCGTGGCCACACCGGTCCGAGGAGTGAGGCGCCCGATGTCTTCCACCAGGAGCAGGCCGTCCTCCTGGGTGTGGAGGCGCAGGTCGGCCAGGACCACGGGGTAAAAGTCCCGCTGCAACATGACCGCGGCCGTGGCCCGATCGAAAGCCGCCTCGGCCGGAATGCCCTCGGCCCTCAGAAAGTCCACGATCGCCGCTGCGAGCTCCTGGTCATCATCGACTACCAAAACTCTCTTCATTGCCCCGTTCCTCTGGCAGGGGTAATCCACGGATGATGCCGTGTGCGCTTCCGAGGAAAGTCTCAAAGAATGAGTACGTTGCGCGCCGTGGACGAATCTGGAATCCCGTCTGCTTGCCGGTTTCCGTGCGGAATCTGCACGGTTCTCGAGTCACGGCACGACACTGGCCTGCACGGCCCGGTCCGAGGAGAACGCCGGTCGCGGTGAGTCCGTGGGAGGCGCCCAGCCGCTCATGAGCGCGGCTCTCCCAGCGCGCAGGTCAGGGTGAGGACGTTCTGTCCATGCTCGCGGGTGAAGGCCACGCGATCGATGACGGCCCGAATGA